>NZ_JBVJRL010000011.1:46723-254923 GCF_055607665.1 Streptomyces sp. NPDC036984 | reverse complement strand
CCCTCCCGCTTGGAGAGGTGGTGCAGGTCCGCCATGAGGAGCATGTTCTCCTCACCGGTGATCAGCCCGTCGACGGC
Organism: Streptomyces sp. NPDC036984; assembly: GCF_055607665.1. Taxonomy (NCBI): domain Bacteria; kingdom Bacillati; phylum Actinomycetota; class Actinomycetes; order Kitasatosporales; family Streptomycetaceae; genus Streptomyces; species Streptomyces sp. NPDC036984. Next base: position 254,846 of record NZ_JBVJRL010000011.1, on the reverse strand, counting down.
GGAGAACTGCCCGGTGACGCCGATCGCGGCACGCACGGCCTGCGGATCGCCGGCGATGTCGTGGCCCGCGACCTGGGCCTGCCCGCCATCGGCGGCGATGAGCGTGGACAGGATCTTCACGACGGTGGTCTTGCCGGCGCCGTTGGGCCCGAGCAGTGCGAACACGGAACCGGCCGGGATCCGCAGATCGATGCCGTCGAGCACGGTCTTGTCGCCGTACGACTTGCGCAGACCGTCGGCGGAGACGGCGACGGGAGACTGCCGACCGCCCACCTTTGTGGACGTGGACATGACAGACAAGGCCATGGGGCCCTCCGTTCGAAGGCTGACGGGGGTGGGGATGGGGCCGGTCGAGGAGGTGGCGCTCACGCCTTGGCGCGGCGGATGTCGATGTTCCCGAACTTGGTGCGGGCGCGGACCTTGACGGTGTCCTCGGTCCGCTCCGGGGCCTCGGACGCGGTGAGCGTGTTGCGTACCTGGCCGGAGCCCGAGCTGACGTCGAGCCAGGCGGCCGTGCCCTCGCGGACGCCGACGTCGATGGCCCCGTACTGGGTCTCCAACTGGACGGTGCCACGAGCCACTTCCGTCACCCGCAGGGTGCCGTGGGCGGTGGTGGCGGTGACCGAGTCCTCGGCGCGCCGGATCTCGATGTCGCCGTTGGCGCCGCTCACCCGCAGCTCGCCGGTCGCGGCGCCGACGGTCGTGGTGCCGTGCGAGTTCTTCAGGACGGCGGGGCCGTCGAGAAGGCCGACGCGCAGGCTGCCGGAGCTGGTGGTGATCTCGGCCGTGCCCTCGACCCGGTCCACGGTGATCGAGCCGTGCGACGCGGTCAGCTGGAGGGGGCCGGTCGTGTCGAAGCGGACGTCGCCGGCCGAGGTCTTCGCGCGGACCTCGCCGAGCCGGCCCTCGCCGAGCACCTGGGTCCAGGAGCCGGTCACGTCGACGCGCGAGCCGGTGGGCAGTTCGACCGTGATGTCGACGGTGCCGGTGCGGCCGAGGCCGAACAGTTGGGGCTTGGGCGTGATGACGTTCAGTACGCCGCTCGTGCAGGTGACCTCGGTCTGCTCGGCCGCCCGCACGTCCAGGTCCTTCTTGGGGTCGCGGGGCCGCACCTCGACGACGGTGTCGTGGCGGTCACTCGCGGCGAACTGGATGGAACCGGCCTCCACGCGCGCCGTGGCCGAGATCGGTTCGGGAGTGTCGAAAGAAGGCATGGCTGTCCCGTCCTCTTGGGTCTTCAGGACGTCCCCGCTGGTGGGACGTGGTGTGGATGAAGTGGTGCGGGTGAGGTGGTGCGGGTGAAGTGGCGCAGGTGATGTGGCGCGGGCGCGGGCGCGGTTAGCGCACCCAGCCCGTGAAGCTCTGTCCGACGCTCTGGCTCTTCTCCGCCGTACGCGGCCGGGTGCCGCCTTCGACCGCGGCCGACACGGCCCGCACCAGCCACGCGTTGACCGACAGGCCCTCGCGGCTCGCGGCCTCCTCGGCGCGGGCCTTGAGGTGGGCCGGCAGCCGCAGGTTGACGCGGGCGGTGCCGCCCTCGTCGCCGTCGGCGGGAGCCGGGGCCCTCGGCGGTTCGGCGGGCGCGGCGGACTCCCCGAGACCACCGCCGCCGGTGGGCGGGCGCGTCACCACGAAGTCGGGGTCGAGCCCGCGCAGTCGTACATCGACCGAGCCGGGGGCGAGTTCACGGGTGATCTCGTCCATCGCGGCGGAGAGCACGTTGAGCATCGTCAGCCGGGTCGCCGACTCCAGGGGAGCGGTGAGCCTCTCGGCCAGCTCACGGGCTTCGCCGCCACCGGCTTCGGCGGCCACCGCGAGTTCGCGGCGGAGGGTGTCGATGTACGGGGTGAGATCCATGACATCATCATGGCACCATGATGGCGCCACCGCAAGCCAGGATGGCGCCGCACAGGTGGCATCCGCCGACGCCAGCGCGCTGACCAGCGATAACGCGAGATGAGGGCCCTGAATGAGGGTGGCACCATGCGCGCTCGTGCGCCTCGCGATACCCGCGATGGCACCCGGCGGCACCACATGGCACCGGTTGGCGCCATAGGGCGAGCACTTGGCCGCCATGAGGCGCCACGAGGTGCCACGAGCTGTCGACATGGGAACGCAAAGAGCCCTCCTGACCGGCGTTTCCGCAGGTCAGGAGGGCTCTCGGGAAGTGGAGCCTAGGGGAGTCGAACCCCTGACATCCGCCATGCAAAGACGGCGCTCTACCAACTGAGCTAAGGCCCCCGGGAATGAGCGACCGGCCGGAGGGTGTGGATTCCGGCGGTGCCGGAGACCAGAGTACCGGGTCACCCCCCGTATCCCGCAAAAAGATTGGGGGTCCCCGCGGATGACCACTCTCCGTAAGATGCTCGACGTGGTTCGCTACAGCGAACCGCGGTTTTTCAGGGGAAGCGATGGGGAGACGCAATGGACGCCGCACAGCAGGAAGCCACCGCCAGAGCGCGGGAGCTCCAGCGGAACTGGTACGGAGAGCCGTTGGGGGCGCTCTTCCGTAAGCTCATCGACGATCTCGGGCTGAACCAGGCTCGGCTCGCCGCTGTTCTGGGCCTGTCGGCGCCGATGCTCTCGCAGCTGATGAGCGGCCAGCGCGCCAAGATCGGCAATCCCGCGGTGGTCCAGCGGGTGCAGCTGCTTCAGGAGCTGGCGTCCCAGGTCGCCGACGGCAGCGTCAGCGCCGCCGAGGCGACGGAGCGCATGGACGAGATCAAGAAGTCGCAGGGGGGTTCCGTGCTGAGCAACACCACCCAGACCACGAACAGTTCCGGTGCGCCCACGGTCAAGCGCGTGGTCCGCGAGATCCAGTCGCTGCTCCGCTCGGTGGCCGCCGCGGGCGACATCATAGACGCCGCGGACGCCCTCGCCCCGAGCCACCCCGAACTCGCGGAGTTCCTCCGCGTCTACGGCGCCGGCCGCACCTCGGACGCCGTCGCGCACTACCAGTCCCACCAGAACTGACCCCACGGACCGGCTCACCGGAGGGGTCCGGGATGGCCGGGGCGCCGGGGGGCGCGGGGTTGGGGGCGTAGCGCTCTTCTCATGGGTAGGGAAGGGGAGCAGGGGGCACACGGGGGCGCGGGGACTTCGTCGGGCTAGGGGGAGGAGCGGCGACTGCCATGGGTGAGGTCTTCGCCGGCCGGTACGAGCTGGCCGACCCGATCGGACGCGGCGGGGTGGGTGCCGTATGGCGGGCCTGGGACCACCGCCGACGGCGTTACGTGGCCGCCAAGGTCCTCCAGCAGCGCGACGCCCACTCCCTGCTCCGCTTCGTGCGCGAGCAGGCCCTGCGCATCGACCACCCGCACGTCCTCGCCCCGGCCAGCTGGGCCGCCGACGACGACAAGGTGCTCTTCACCATGGACCTGGTCGCCGGCGGCTCCCTGGTCCATCTCATAGGCGACTACGGCCCGCTCCCGCCGGCGTTCGTGTGCACGCTGCTCGACCAGCTGCTGTCCGGGCTCGCCGCCGTCCACGCCGAAGACGTCGTCCACCGGGACATCAAGCCCGCCAACGTGCTCCTGGAAGCCACCGGTACCGGCCGGCCGCGGCTCAGGCTGTCCGACTTCGGCATCGCCATGCGGCTCGGCGAGCCCCGGCTGACGGAGACCAACCTCGTGGTGGGCACGCCCGGTTACCTCGCCCCCGAGCAGATGCTGGGCGCCGAACCCGACTTCCCGGCCGACCTGTTCGCCGTCGGCCTGGTCGCCCTGTATCTCCTCGAAGGCGCCAAGCCGGACGCCAAGGCGCTCGTGCAGTACTTCCTGGAACACGGAACTCCCGGTCCGCCCAAGGGCATTCCGGAACCGCTCTGGCAGGTCGTCGCCACGCTCCTCCAGCCCGATCCCGTGCACCGCTTCCGCACCGCCACGGGGGCGCGCAAGGCCCTCGCCGCCGCCGCGGAACTCCTCCCGGAACCCGGCCCCGACGACGAACTCATCGAGATCTTCGATCAACTCGGCCCGCTGCCACCCGGTTTCGGCCCCGAGGGCCCCCTACGGCAGGCGTCAGGCGTCGCCTTCGAGCTGCTGTCCGACGGCGGCGTCTCGACGGCGCCCCCGGACGGCGTTGCGGAACCGGAAGCGGCACCGCGTGAGGGTGCGGGTGCAGGTGCAGGTGCGGGTGCGAGCGCGGTCACCGGCACGGGCAGCGGTGCGCACGGAAACGCGGGTACCAGACCCGGTGCACACGGAAACGCGGGTACCAGACCCGGTGCACACGGAAACGCGGGTACGAATCCCGGTGCGCCCACCCACACCGGCTCCATGTCGGACACCGGAAGCTTCCGGCTGCCGCCTCCCCAGCAGACCCCGGCACCCGGCCCGGCCCCCCTTCCGCCCGCGAACCCGCCCTGGGCCCCCCGTCTGAACCCACCGCCGGACCTGCTGTCGACCCCGCTTCCCCCACCGCGGCGGACACCATCGCCGGACCCGCTGCCGGGCCCGCTTCCCACCCCGCTGCCGGCGCCGCAGCCGGCCCCGCCCGCCGACACCGACACCGCCGCGTACACCTCCCGTGATCCGCTGGTGCCGCCGCTCGCCCCGTCCCTCCCCGCACCGCCCGTGCCCGCGCGGGGGCGCCGGGCGCGGCGGGCCCGTCGTCGCCCCGGCCCCCCGGCCAAGGCCGTGGTCCCGATCCTGCTGCTGGCGCTCGCCTGCTACGCGGTGGGTTTCTGGGCGCTGGCCCGGGCCTGAGCGCGCCGGGCGGCCACCGTCCACCCGCCGAGAAGCAGCAGCAGCGCGGTCCCTCCGCCGATCCCGCCGGCGGCGACCAGCCGCATCAGCCGGTGGTTCCCGTCCCCGGTGCCCCCGGTCAGGGCGGCCGCGTGGTCCTGCTCGGTGAGCGTGAAGATGTCGTCCGGCACGGGCCGGCCGGCGTACCCGGGCCCCGCGTGCGCCCGTCCGTCCACCCGCACCCGCAGGGTCACCTCGAACGGGCCCTGCCCGAAGGTGCCGGCCAGCTGCGTGCTGAGGTGCAGGACGAGGTAGTAGTCACCGGCGAAGCGGACGGCGGTCACCCCGGTGGGAACGGCGTACCGGTTGGTGTACTCCACGGGCGGGAGCGGGGCGAGGGCGGCGGACTTCGCGGTGCCGGTGTAGCCGAGCGCGATGTCGTCGACGTAGCCGCGGACCGGGTTGTAGAGGGAGAGGTTCAGGGCGCCGCCGACATAGCCGTGGCCCGGGGCACCGCTCAGGTCGGCGGAGGCGTGCAGCTGCCGGCCCCAGTCCAGCGGCACCTTGTAGAAGCGGGTCTCGCCGGGGACGAGCCTGGTGCGCCAGACCCCTTGGCCCAGTGGGCGCGCCGCGGCGAAACCGGTGCCTCCGGAGCGGTCGCGGGCGGTGCCGCTGAGGGGTTCGGGGGTGGCGGAGTCCCAGGTGCGCGGCGCGGTGGTGGCACCGGCGTGGGTGAGGCCGGGCTCCGTGACGGGCGCGATCTCCAGGTCCCACGGCCCGGCCTGGTCCGACGCACCGGAGCCCTCGGCGTCGAGACGCTCGACGAGCAGGTAGTACGTGCCCCCGCCCTGGCACAGCGCCTTGCCGGCCTCTCGCTGTCCGGCGGCCGTGACCGGGCGGGGGCTGAGCCCGGCGCCGAAGCGGGCGGAGGCGTAGGGGCAGGAGGTGCCGTGCGCGTCGCGGAGCGAGACGCGGATGCCGTCGGTGGAGGAGACGGTGGCGTCCGCCGGCGGTACGGCGGTGACGGGGACGTACGCCGTGTCCTTCGCGGCGAGGCGCAGGCGGTAGTAGAGCCGGCCGTTGCGGGGGAGGGAGCTGCGGTAGGTGTGGCCGGGGTCCAGCAGGGCGGCGTCCGCGGTGGCCCCGGCACCCGCGACCGTCCGGGCCCCGGGCGTGAAGGCGTACGGCCCGGGCCGCGCGCCGGCGTCCCGCGGGGTGCCGGCGGCGAGCGAGGTACCGGCGGCGAGCGGGCTGCCGGCGCTCGGGGTGTCGGCCGGGAACGGGGCACCGGCGGCGCGCTGCATGCCGGCCGCGAGCGGGGTGCCGGCCGGCAGGGCGAGGACGGCGCAGAGTCCCAGCAGCACGCTCAGAGCACCCCGCGCGGCGCCGGTCCGCCACCACGCCCACACCGCCGTACACCCGCGCACGCGCCACACCCCCAGTCGTCGCTCCCCAGCCGGGCCCGCCGCGCCGTAGCGGGCAGCCACGCCGGACCGTGCCCCATCCTGCCCCGGCCGGCCCTGCGCCATCCGGGCAACGCATGCGCCCGTCCGAAACGCCCGGCAACATCCGGCACCCGCCCCCGCCCGGCTACCTCACCCGGCGGGCCCCCGCAACACGAGGCGCCCACCAGACGCCCCCGGACAACGCAAAACCCCGACCGCGCAGGCGGCCGGGGTCGGTTCAGATTCGGTATCGGGACTCACGAACCCGTGGGCACGGAGTCAGTCGCCTCCGTCCACAGATCCTGCTCGGCGCGATCCGCCTGGATCTGGCGGTACACGAGGAGCCCGCCGATGGCGGCCAGTGCGACCAGGAGCAGCTTCTTCACCGCGCGACCTCGTCTTTCCTTGACGTAGGGGACCTCTGGCGCCCGACTATACACACCGGCCGATATCGATCGGTGACCTGCGCCGCGGCCCAACTCCCGCCCCCGGCAGCGCAATAGGCCAGGCCGGACGGCGTATGGACCGGAGGGTGACCGCGCCCGCACGCACGGTTACTTTGCTCCCTCTTCGCTCAGCCTCGACGGAATTCGGGCGTTTTCTGCCGTCTTGCACCCATCCGGGTGGTGTTGATCTGAACATCGACGCGCCACGGGCGTCGGTCCACCACTTCGCGATCCCCATACACATCATGAGGAAAGTACGCAAATCGCCCAACCCGAAAGTGAGGGGCCATGGCCAGGAACAAGGTCATGAAGCTGTGGACCGCCATCGTCACCGCCTTCCTCGCGCTGTGCACGGCGCTCGGATTCGTCACCGCCACCTCCGCGACCGCCGCCGCGGCCGGACCCCGGACCGAGAGCCCCCGCACCGCACAGCGCACGGTCCCGACGATCCCGACGATCCACCACTGGGCCCGGTCCCATGCCAGGGCCCTGCCCCCCACGATGAAGCAGCGGATCCGGGCCGAGGCCCACGGCAAGTCCCCCCGTTGCCGCCACCGGCCGCTGCCCGAGACGCAGGCGGAGACCACGGACTCCGACGACGCCTCGACCTCCCTCGACTGCTGACCTCTCCCCCACCGCAGTACCGCAACGTCTCGACACCACGGCGACTTGCGTACGCATCAGTCGACACGGAAAGACCCCCGGCCGGGCTCGGCCGGGGGTCTCGCGCTGTCCGGGGTCGGGCCGTAGGCCATCCTGGCAGCGAACAACAGGCCCCGCCCGGAAAGGTGGTGAGTGCTGCCGTGAGCCGGCGCGTCACCGTTGTCACCGCTGTCCACGGCCCGTCCGCCCGGTTCCTGCCGCAGGCGTACGCGTCCCTGCGCGCGCAGCGGCTGCCCGCCGGCTGGGAGTGGGACTGGGTCGTCCAGGAGGACGGCACGACGGACCAGGTCCGCCCGTACGTGCCGGACGACGCGCGCGTGTCCTTCCGCCAGGGCCGGCCGGGCGGACCCGGAGTCGCCCGGACCGTCGCGCTGGCGCGCGCCGAGGGCACGTACGTCAAGGTGCTCGACGCCGACGACCAGCTCATGCCGGGCGCGCTCGCCCGCGACCTGGCCGTGCTGGAGGCGGACCCCACGGTCGGGTGGACGACGTGCCGGGTCCTGGACCTGCTGCCCGACGGCTCCACGGCCGGCTTTCCCGGCGATCCCGAGGAGGGCCCGGTCGAGCCCGGTACGGTCCTCGACCAGTGGAAGCGGAACGGCTTTCTCGCCCCGGTCCATCCGGCCACCCTCTGCGTACGGCGGGAACTGCTCCTCGCCCTGGGCGGCTGGATGGCGCTGCCTGCCTCGGAGGACACCGGCCTGCTGCTGGCGCTGAGCGCGGTGAGCCGCGGCTGGTTCACGGCGGAGGCCGGGCTGCTGTACCGCAAGTGGGAGGGGCAGGTCACGGGCCAGGCGGCCCACGTCGACCCCGCCGAACGCGCGGCGCGCATGGCGGTCGCGGAGGCCCGGGCCCGCGCGCTCGCCGGCTTCGGCTGGACCTGGCCGCCGGCCCCGGCCACCCCTCCCGCTCCGGGAAGCCCCGGGCAGGCACCTCCTGCACCGGCATCTCCTGATCAGGCATCTCCTGGTGAGGCACGTCCCGCCCCGGAGAGTTCTACTCCGTGAAGGTGATCGCCTGCGAGGGGCACTTCTCGGCCGCCTCCCGTATCGCCTCCCGGACCCGCGGGTCGTCGGCTGCCTGAGCCCCGCCGGGCCGTACCACGCCGTACCCGTCCTCGAAGGCGAACACGGCCGGCACCCGGTGCACGCACTCGGCCGAGCCGTAGCACAGGGAGCGGTCGACGGAGACCTTCATGCGTCCTCCAGCCGTCAACGGTGGTTTCCAGGACGTCACTGCCCGGCGCACCGCCCGCCGAACCGGCCTGCGGGCTACCGCCGCCCGCCCGCGGCCGAGAGCCAGTGGGCCACCCGGCGGACCGTCGGCTCGTCGAGCCGCTCGGCCAGGGTGCGCACCGCCTCACCGTCCTCGGGGCCCAGGTCGTACAGGCCCGCCTTGCTCAGCCCCGCCATGAGCACCTGGTGCCGGCGGTCCGTCATGCGCTCGGCGAGCCGGGCCGGTTCCGGGGAAGCGGGCGCCGGCTGCGGCGGCGCGGCGGCGGGGGGCCCGGCGGACGGGGTGTCGAAGAGGTGCCAGGCGCCGTCCCGGGGACCCCACAACGCGACCGTCACCTCGTCTCCGCGCGCCCGTACCGTCTGGGCCATGTCGCCGACGGCGTACAGCACCGGCTCCCGGTACGGAGACTCCGCACCCACCGTCCAGGAGCCCCGGGCAGGCTGATGGAACATCGCGACCCAGCGTGGTTCACCGGGCGGTCGCGGGCACCGGGGACGCGGCTTCGCCATGGCACTCAACCCCTTCGGAAACGGCCGGGAGGCGACCGTATCTGACACAGCATCAGATCACCAGGCCGCACCCTCCGGGAAGTTCCCGTGCTTCTGGTCTCTTCACGTCCGGCGTGGCACCCTGCCCGCGCCCGGCCCGCGGCGGCCGGGCGTGCGGTGTCGTCCCAGGAGAGGGAGGCCGGAGGATGAGCGGACAAGAAGCGGCGGCGGCCGCCGCGGACACACGGGCACACCAGTTGCGCCGGGCCCACGGCGCCCGCGCCCACAGCGCCTACGACCGTGCGGTCGCCGCATGCCGGTACACCGGTGTCGGTGAGGACGCGGCCGAGGTCGTACCGAAGGACTCCGTCGGCAGGGCCGCCAACGCACTGCGACTGTCGGCGCAGTCGCTCGCCGCGCTGGCCGCGAGCGCTCCGGACCCCGCCGCGGACGCCCGCTGCGCCCGCAACGCCGCCGCCACCGCCGCCCTGGCCGCACAGCTGGCGGCGGCCCGGGACGAGGGCCCGGCGGCCGCCGCGGCCCTGCGGGCGGCACTCACGGCATCGCAGAGCGCGGCAGCGGCGGCCGGCGGCTCCGCGCGGGGCCGGGACGCGTCGCTCAACGCCACCGCCGAGGAGGCCGAACGCCGAGCCGTGCGCGCGGCGCGCGAGGCGGGGTGGCTCGTCTGACGGACTGGGGGGTCTCCGGGCCGTGCAGCGCGGCGCGTGAGGCGGGGCGCCGGCTGCGAGGAGTTCCTGCGGGAGGCGGCGGCCGGCCGCGACGGCCTGCGGGCGGCTCCTCTGGCGGACTGGGTCCCGGGCCGTCCGGCACCGGTCCCTCCCCTCGTGGGGACCGGTGCCGAACGGTGCGGGCCGTCGACCCGTGCCATGTCGGCGCTGCGGCACGGGTCGAAGAACGGGGTCGGTTGGAGAGGGCTCGCGGGCTCAGCCGCCGGGGGCGGCACAAGCCGGCCGACTTTGACCGAGAACGTTCGGCGCCATGGGCTGTCTCTCCGGGACGTGAGCCGGTGGCCTGTCCGGACGTTGTGTGACGGATCCGCTACCGGGTTCGGATCCTGCCATCTGCGGCCCCCGCCGAGGAGGTTCCGGTCTTCGCCTCCCTCCTTATCCGCAGGTCAGGCGTATAGGGTGAGTTTTCCGGTCCGGACGTCCACATGCGGGGGAAAGTAAGGGGTGGGACCTTGAGTTCCGACTCAGGGGCACGCACAGCCTTCGCCGAGCGCCTCGCGCTGCTGTACAAGGAGGCCGGAAACCCTCCCCTCAAGAGCGTCGCCGAAGCGGTCGTACGGCTCCAGCGGGTCGACGAGCGAGGCCGGCCCGTCCGGGTGTCCGCGCAGCGGATCAGTGACTGGCGCCGGGCCAGGAACGTACCGGCCCAGTTCGCCGCCCTCGCCGCGGTCCTCCAGATCCTGATCCCGGAGGCGCGGCGGCTGCGTCCCACGCCGGTCTCCACCGGGCTGTACGACCTCGCCCACTGGCAGCGGCTGTGGGAGCTGGCGCTGGCCGGCCCGGCCGGGGACCGGCCCGCGCCGCCCGCGGAGGAGAACCGGCGGCCGCCGGCCCCGGCCCCGCCCGTCGCCGGTGGCGTGTGCCCGTACCGAGGACTCGCCCCGTACCGGCGGGAGGACGCCCGGTGGTTCTTCGGCCGGGAGCGGAGCACGAACGCCCTCGTCGCCCAGTTGCGCACCGCCGAAGGTTCGGGCGGACTGGTCATGCTGGTCGGCGCCTCGGGAGCCGGAAAGTCGTCCCTGCTCAACGCCGGCCTGGTCCCCGCGATCCGCGGCGGCGCCCTGAACACCGGCCGTACCGGCGCGGCGACGTCAACGGCAGCGGCAACGGCGGCCGACGGGGCGGCCCTTCAGCCTCGTCCGGCCCCTCAGCCACCACAGCCCCCTCAGCCTCGCCAGCCGCACCAGCCACATCAGTCCCCCCAGTCACCTCATTCCTCTCAAGCTCCCCAGTCCTCTCAGCGCCCTCAGTCCCCTCAGCGCTCCCGGCAGACCTCCGCCGACGCCTTCGACCCCGTCCTCCAGTTCGTCCCCGGTGCCGATCCGCTCGGCGAGCTGGTCCGGCGTATCCCGCAGCTCGCCGTCGCCGCCGCCGACGCCCGCCGGGCCGAGCAGGCCGCTTCGGAGAACCCGGCGCAGCCGGGCGGTGACGCCCCCCACCTGGCCCGCGCCGTGCGCGAGGCGGTCGCGGCCTGGGCCGGCCGCGCGACGGATCCCGAGACCCGGCCGGTCGTCATCGTGGACCAGTTCGAGGAGGCGTTCACGCTCTGCGCCGACGAGGCGGACCGGCGTACCTTCATCCAGCTCCTGCACGCCGCCTGCACCCCGCCCGCCGGCTCGACCGGGCCCGCGCCCGTCCGCGTCGTGCTCGGCATACGGGCCGACTTCTACGAACAGTGCCTCGGCTACCCGGAACTGGCCGACGCGCTCCAGCACCGCCACATGGTGCTCGGCCCGCTGACCAGCACCGAGCTGCGCGAGGCGGTGACCGGCCCGGCCAAGGCGGTGGGTCTCGAACTGGAACCGGGGCTCGCCGAGCTGATCGCGCGCGAGGTGAGCGCCGACGGCCCGCGCGGCGCGCACGACGCGGGCGTGCTCCCGCTGCTCTCGCACGCCCTGCTGGCCACCTGGCAGCGCCGCAAGGCCGGCCGGCTCACGCTGGCCGGCTACCGCGCGGCCGGCGGGATCCAGGGCGCCGTGGCGGCGACCGCCGAGCGTGCCTGGTCCGGCCTGGACCCCGCGGCCCGTACCGCCGCCCGGCTGCTTCTGCTGCGGCTGGTGAGGCTGGGCGAGGACACCCAGGCCACGCGCCGGCGCGGCACCCGGCGGCAGCTGGCGGAGGAGTCGGCGGACCCCGGCAAGACGGAGGAGTCGCTGGAGGCCCTGGTGCGGGCCCGGCTGGTGACGCTGGACGCGGATACCGTGGAGATCACGCACGAGGCACTGCTGCACGCCTGGCCGCGGCTGCGGCACTGGATCGACGAGGGCCGGGGCGACCATCTGCTGCGCCAGCGGCTGGAGGAGGACGGCCGGGCCTGGGAGAACTCGGACCGGGACAGCTCGCTGCTGTACCGGGGGTCCCGGCTGGAGCAGGCCCGTACCTGGGCCCGGTCCGCCGGGGACACCTACCTGACCCGCAGCGCGGTGGAGTTCCTGGCCGCCTCGGTACGGCTGCGCAAACGCACGGTGTGGCTGAGCCGGGCCGCGGTGGCGGCGCTGGTGGTGCTGGCCGTCCTCGCCGCCGGTTCCGCGGTGATCGCCTGGAAGCAGCGCGACGACGCCGTGTTCGAGCAGGTGCTCGCCGAGGCCGACCGGGTCCAGCACACGGACCCGTCCCTGGCCGCCCAGCTCGATCTGGTCGCCCACCAGCTGCGTCCGGGCGACGAGGGCACGTACAGCCGCCTGCTCTCGATCGTGAACGCGCCGCTGGCCACCCCGCTGTCCGGCCACACCGGTGCCGTGTACCTGACCTCGTTCAGCCCCGACGGCAGGACACTGGCCACGGCCAGCTACGACCGCACGGTCCGGCTGTGGAACGTGGCCGACCCGCACCGCCCGGCCCCGCTCGGGCGGCCCCTCACCGGCCACACCAGCTGGGTGAGCAGCGCGGTCTTCAGCCCGGACGGCCGTACCCTGGCCAGCGCGGGCGACGACGGCACGGTCCGGCTCTGGGACGTCACCGACCCCGCGCACGCCGTACCGCTCGGCAAGCCGCTGACCGGCCACCGGGGCACGATCTACCTGGTCGCCTTCAGCCCGGACGGGCGCACGCTGGCCACGGCCGGCGAGGACCGGACCGTGCGGCTGTGGGACGTGGCCGATCCGCGCCGGCCCACCGCGCTGGCCACGCTGCGCGGGCACACCGCCGCGGTGCGCTGTGTGGCGTTCAGCCCGGACGGGCGCACCCTCGCGACGGGCGGCGACGACGCCACGGTGCGGCTGTGGCGCACCGCCGATCGCCGCCGTCCCGAGCCGGTCCGCACCGTGCTGCGCGGGCACACGGGTCTGGTGCACTCGGTGGCCTTCAGCCCCGACGGGCACACCCTGGCCAGCGGCAGCGCGGACGACACCATCCGGCTGTGGGACGTGACCGACCCCGGCCGCGCGGTGCCGGCCGGCTCACCGCTGACCGGGCACACCGGGCCGATCTGGTCGGTGGCGTTCAGCCCGGACGGCGGCCGGCTGGCCGCCGCGAGCGCGGACAGCACGGCCAGTCTGTGGAACGTCACCGACCCGGCGAACCCGTCCCAGGTCGGCGAGCCGCTCGCGGGCAGCAGCGGTGAGATGTACGCCCTGGGGTTCAGCCCGGACGGCCGTACCCTCGCCACCGGCAGCGGGGACGCCAAGGCGCGCCTGTGGTCGGTGCCGACGTCGGACATGGTCGGCCGGGGCGGAGCGTTCCGCCGGGACGGCCGGGTTCTGGCCACGGCGGCCCGGGACGGCAGGCTGCGGCTGTGGAACGTGACCCGTCCCGGCCGGCCCGTCCCGCTGGGCAAGCCGTTCATGCACACCGACGGGGACCAGCGCTCCCTGGCGTTCTCCGCCGACGGCCACACGCTCGCCGTCCTCACCGGGGACCGCGCGGTGTACCTGTGGAACGTCACCGACCCCGCCCGCCCGGTCCCGGCGGGCCCGCCGCTGCCCCTGAAGACCCGCTTCATGGGCCCGGACGCACTGGCCTGGAGCCCGGACGGCCACACCCTGGCCACCGCCTACGACGACCGCACCATCCGGCTGTGGAACGTCACCGACCCCGCCCACGCCGTCCCCCTCGGGGGGCCGCTGAAGGGCCACCGGGGCTTCATCAACACCCTCGCCTTCAGCCCGGACGGCCACACCCTGGCCAGTGGCAGCGCGGACAGCACGATCCGGCTGTGGAAAGTGACCGACCCGGCCGCGCCGGCCCCGGTGGGCAGTCCGCTCACCGAGCACTCCGGTCCGGTCAACGCGCTCGCCTTCAGCCCGGACGGGCGCACCCTGGCCAGCGGCAGCGACGACGACACCGTCCGGCTGTGGAACGTCGGCGATCCGGCCGAGGCGAGCGCCCTGGGTTCCCCGCTGACCGGCCACACCGAGGCGGTCACCTCGCTGACGTTCAGCTCCAGCGGCGACACCCTGGCCAGTGGTGGCAACGACAACACGGTCCGGCTGTGGAATGTCACCGACCCCGCCTCGGCGACCGCGATCGGCCAGTCGATGAGCCCCAACGCCAAGACGGGCAACTTCCTCGCCTTCAGCCCCAACAGCCATGTCCTCGGCGTCTCCAGCGGCGCGGACACGCTCCGCCTGTGGAGCCTGGACGCCGACGCGGCGATCAAGCACATCTGCGCCGTCACCCGGGGCGTGCTGACCCCGCAGCGGTGGCACGAGTACCTGCCCCGCCTCTCCTACGACCCTCCGTGCGGTCGATGATCGGCCAACCTCCCTGATTCCCCCCGGACTTGGCCCCACGGAACCGACAACCTTGTTACCCTTGGCCATGGCCCGATCGCTGGTGCATCCCCCGTCGCCAGCGGTCGGGTCTTTCGCGCTCACAAGAAGCGCGCCACCATCAGCGCGGCCTGCTGCCGGGTCCGTCGGGACCAGGCATGGCGCCTCATCGGCTGATGTCCGTCACAGATGCCAAAAACCCCCAACCATGATCGGTTGGGGGTTTTCGCACTGTGGGGCTAACAGGATTTGAACCTGTGGCCTCATCCTTATCAGGGATGCGCTCTAACCAACTGAGCTATAGCCCCGCCGCGCTCTGCGGTGTGTGTCCCGCGCGCTGACTCCTGAAGATTAGCGCACGACCGCGCCAGTCCCAAAATCGGTTGCCGGGCACTGCCGGCAACGCCGTGGACTGCGGGTCACTCGTCCTCCGCCAGGGTCAGCTCGATGCCGCCCACGAAGCCCGCGGAGAGGTTGTAGATGAACGCGCCGAGGGTCGCGAGCGCCGTGGCCAGGACCACGTCGATGACCGCGATGATCGTCGTGAACATCAGGACGTGGGGAAGGGACAGGAACGCCTGGAGGTCGAAGCCGTTCGCCTCGTTCGAGCCGGTCGCCTCCGAGATCGTGCCGCCGACCGTCGAGAACACGCCCATCGCGTCCATGACCATCCACAGCACCGCCGAGGCGACGATCGTGCAGATGCCCAGCGCGATGGAGAGCAGGAAGCTGACCTTCATCACCGACCACGGGTCGGCCTTCGCCACCCGCAGCCGCGCCTTGCGGGTACGCGGCGCCGTCCGCGCGCCGGTACGCGGCTTGCGCACCGCGCCGGCGGGCGCCTGCGCCGGATAGGCCTGCGGCGGGTGGTACGGGCCGGCGGGCTGCTCCGGGCGCCGCTCGCCGGGCAGCGGCGACGCCGGCCGGGCCTCACCGGCCGCGGCCGGGCCTCGGGTGTCCGTCACAGTTCCCCCTTGGGATCCAGACGTACGGGAAGAGTCCGCCTCGGACACCTTCACCGGCTTCAGGTTGGTCGTGTGCGGGTCGGTCGCGCTGACCGCACCCGCCCCGGTCGCGGCGGAGCCACGGCCGCCGCCGTCCGTTTCCGTACCCGTGGAGGTACCGGACGACCCGGCGCCCGTGGCTCCGCTCACGATGACTCACTCCTCGTGCTACTCGGCCGAGGGTGCCTCACCCTCGTCCGTGCCGGTGGTCGCGGCACCCTCGACGGCCTCGTCCACGGCCACATCGCCGTCGACTTCCTCCGCCTCGCGCCCCGCCTCGGCGTTACGTGCGATACCGACCACGGCATCGCGCTTGCCCAGGTTGATCAGTTGGACGCCCATGGTGTCACGGCCCGTCTCCCTGACCTCGCTGACTCGCGTACGAATCACACCGCCGGAGAGGGTGATCGCGAGGATCTCGTCGTGCTCCTCGACAATCAGCGCGCCGACGAGTGAACCACGGTCCTCCACGATCTTGGCGGCCTTGATGCCGAGGCCGCCGCGGCCCTGGACGCGGTACTCGTCGACGGCGGTGCGCTTCGCGTACCCACCGTCCGTGGCAGTGAACACGAACGTACCGGGTCGAACAACATTCATCGAGAGAAGCTCGTCGCCCTGCCGGAAACTCATCCCCTTGACGCCCGAGGTGGCGCGGCCCATCGGGCGAAGGGACTCGTCCGAGGCGGTGAAACGGATCGACTGTGCCTTCTTGCTGACCAGCAGCAGATCGTCGTCGGCCGAGACCAGTTCGGCGCCGATCAGCTCGTCGTCGCTGCCGTCCTCGCGCTCCCGCAGGTTGATCGCGATGACACCACCGGAGCGCGGCGAATCGTAATCCTTCAGAGGCGTCTTCTTGACCAGACCGGACTTGGTGGCCAGCACCAGGTAGGGCGCCGCCTCGTAGTCACGGATCGCGAGGATCTCGGCGATCGCCTCGTCCGGCTGGAAGGCGAGCAGGTTCGCCACGTGCTGGCCGCGCGCCTCCCGGCCGGCCTCGGGCAGCTCGTACGCCTTCGCCCGGTACACCCGGCCCTTGTTGGTGAAGAACAGCAGCCAGTGGTGCGTGGTGGAGACGAAGAAGTGGTCGACGATGTCGTCTTCCTTCAGCTTCGTACCGCGCACGCCCTTGCCGCCGCGCTTCTGCGCCCGGTAGTCGTCCGTCTTCGTCCGCTTGACGTAGCCGCCGCGCGTGACGGTGACGACGATGTCCTCCTCGGCGATCAGGTCCTCGATGGACATGTCGCCCTCGTACGGGATCAGCTTGGTCTGGCGGTCGTCGCCGTACTTCTCGACGATCGCGGCCAGCTCCTCGCTGACGATCCCGCGCTGGCGGACCGGCGAGGCGAGGATCTGGTTGTACTCGCTGATCTTCGCCTGGAGTTCGTCGTGCTCCTGGACGATCTTCTGCCGCTCCAGGGCCGCCAGGCGCCGCAGCTGCATCTCGAGGATCGCGTTGGCCTGGATCTCGTCGATCTCCAGCAGGTCCATCAGGCCGCTGCGCGCGACGTCGACGGTCGCACTGCGCCGGATCAGCGCGATGACCTCGTCGATGGCGTCCAGCGCCTTCAGCAGACCGCGCAGGATGTGGGCGCGCTCCTCGGCCTTGCGCAGCCGGAACTTCGTCCGGCGGACGATGACCTCGATCTGGTGCGTCACCCAGTGGCGGATGAACGCGTCCAGGGAGAGGGTGCGCGGCACGCCGTCGACCAGCGCCAGCATGTTGGCGCCGAAGTTCGTCTGGAGGTCGGTGTGCTTGTACAGGTTGTTCAGCACGACCTTGGCGACCGCGTCCCGCTTGAGGACGATCACCAGACGCTGACCGGTACGCGACGACGTCTCGTCACGGACGTCCGCGATGCCGCCGATCTTGCCGTCCTTCACCAGGTCGGCGATCTTCTGCGCCAGGTTGTCCGGGTTCACCTGGTACGGCAGCTCGGTGACCACCAGGCACTGGCGGCCCTGGATCTCCTCGACCTCGACCACCGCGCGCATCGTGATGGAGCCGCGGCCGGTGCGGTACGCCTCCTCGATGCCCTTGCGGCCCACGACGAGCGCGCCGGTCGGGAAGTCGGGGCCCTTGATGCGCTCCATCAGCGCATCGAGCAGCTCCTCGTGCGAGACGTCCGGGTTCTCCAGGTACCACTGGGCGCCGGCCGCGACCTCGCGCAGGTTGTGCGGCGGGATGTTGGTGGCCATACCGACGGCGATACCGGCCGAGCCGTTGATCAGCAGGTTCGGGAAGCGGGCCGGCAGGACGGTCGGCTCCTGGGAGCGGCCGTCGTAGTTGTCCGTGAAGTCGACGGTCTCCTCGTCGATGTCCCGGACCATCTCCATCGACAGCGGCGCCATCTTGCACTCGGTGTAGCGCATGGCCGCCGCCGGGTCGTTGCCCGGGGAGCCGAAGTTGCCGTTGGAGTCGACCAGCGGCATCCGCATCGACCACGGCTGGGCGAGGCGCACCAGGGCGTCGTAGATCGAGGAGTCGCCGTGCGGGTGGTAGTTGCCCATGACGTCGCCGACGACACGGGCGCACTTGTAGAAGCCGCGCTCGGGGCGGTAGCCGCCGTCGTACATGGCGTACAGCACGCGGCGGTGGACGGGCTTGAGACCGTCACGGACGTCGGGCAGCGCGCGGGACACGATGACGGACATCGCGTAGTCCAGGTACGAGCGCTGCATCTCCGTCTCGAGCCCGACGGGCTCGACACGCATCACGATTTCGCCGCCCTCTTCCGGGGTGACGGGAGTGTTCTCGTCGGCCATTGCTGGTGAAGATCCTTCCTGGTGCGGTCAGCTGAGACCGACTCAGATGTCGAGGAAGCGGACGTCCTTGGCGTTGCGCTGGATGAACTGGCGCCGGGCCTCGACGTCCTCGCCCATCAGGACCGAGAACAGGTCGTCGGCCTGGGCGGCGTCGTCCAGGGTGACCTGGCCGAGGACCCGGTGCTCCTGGTCCATCGTGGTCACGCGCAGCTCCTCGGCGTTCATCTCGCCGAGACCCTTGAAGCGCTGGATCGAGTCCTCGCGGACACGCTTGCCGCGCTGGCGGCCCATCTCGATCAGTGCGTCGCGCTCGCGGTCCGAGTAGGCGTACTCCACGTCGTCCCGGCCCCACTTGATCTTGTACAGCGGGGGGCGGGACAGGTACACGTGCCCGGCCTCGACCAGCGGCCGCATGAAGCGGAACAGGAAGGTCAGCAGCAGGGTGCTGATGTGCTGGCCGTCGACGTCGGCGTCCGCCATCAGGATGATCTTGTGATAGCGCAGCTTCTCGATGTCGAAGTCCTCGTGCACACCCGTGCCGAAGGCCGAGATCAGCGCCTGGATCTCCTGGTTCTGGAGGATCTTGTCGATCCGGGCCTTCTCCACGTTGAGGATCTTGCCGCGGATCGGGAGGATCGCCTGGTACTGCGGGTTGCGGCCGGACTTGGCCGAGCCGCCGGCGGAGTCACCCTCGACGATGAAGATCTCGCACTTGGTGGGGTCGTTCGACTGGCAGTCGGAGAGCTTGCCCGGCAGGGACGCCGACTCCAGCAGGCCCTTGCGCCGGGTCAGATCGCGGGCCTTGCGGGCCGCCACGCGCGCGGTGGCCGCCTGGATGCCCTTGCGGACGATGTCCGCGGCCTCGACCGGGTTGCGGTCCAGCCAGTCGTTGAGGTGCTCGTAGACCGCCTTCTGCACGAAGGTCTTGGCCTCCGTGTTGCCCAGCTTGGTCTTCGTCTGGCCCTCGAACTGCGGCTCGCTCAGCTTGACCGAGATGATCGCCGTCAGACCCTCACGGATGTCGTCACCGGTGAGGTTGTCGTCCTTCTCGCGCAACAGCTTCTTGTCGCGCGCGTACTTGTTGATCAGGCTGGTGAGGGCCGCGCGGAAGCCCTCCTCGTGGGTACCGCCCTCGTGGGTGTGGATGATGTTCGCGAAGGAGTACACGCCCTCGCTGTAGCCGCTGTTCCACTGCATGGCGACCTCGAGGGACAGGCTCTTGTCCCTGTCCTCGGCCTCCAGCGAGACGACCGTCGGGTGCACCGCGTCCCCCTTGCGGGAGTTGAGGTACTTCACGAAGTCGACGATGCCGCCCTCGTAGTGGTACGTGACGGTCTTGACCTCGGCGCTCTCGTCGGCACCCGCCTCGTCCGCGCCGGCGACCGCCTTCGCCGACTCGCGCTCGTCGGTGAGCCGGATCGTCAGGCCCTTGTTGAGGAACGCCATCTCCTGGAAACGCCGGGACAGCGTCTCGAAGGAGTACTCGGTGGTCTCGAAGATCTCCGGGTCGGCCCAGAAGGTGACCGACGTGCCGGTCTCCCCGGTCGCCTCGTGCTTGGCGAGGGGGGCCGTCGGGACACCCATCTTGTAGTCCTGCGTCCACCGGTGGCCGTCGGTCCTGACCTCGACGGCGACCTTCATGGACAGCGCGTTCACGACGGACACGCCGACACCGTGCAGACCGCCGGAGACGGCGTACCCGCCGCCGCCGAACTTGCCGCCCGCGTGCAGCACGGTCAGCACGACCTCGACGGCCGGCTTGCCCTCGGAGGGCACGATGCCCACCGGGATGCCACGGCCGTTGTCGACGACGCGCACGCCGCCGTCGGCGAGGATCGTCACGTCGATGGTGTCCGCGTAGCCGGCCAGCGCCTCGTCGACCGAGTTGTCGACGACCTCGTACACCAAGTGGTGCAGACCGCGCTCACCGGTGGAGCCGATGTACATGCCGGGCCGCTTGCGGACCGCGTCCAGCCCTTCGAGCACGGTGATGGCGCTGGCGTCGTAGGACGCAGAGGCCGCGGCGGTCTCCGTGGCCTCGGCGTTCACGCCGGCGTCGGTGGACGGGATGTTCTCGTTGGGGTTGCCGGAATCGGCCACGAAGCGCCCTTTCTGGCACAGCACGAGCCGGGCTCGTCGGCAGGTTGCCGGAGCGGCTGCGGCATGTTGCGTTGGTAAGCCTTGATCAGCGTTGCTCAGCTTTTCCCGGGCGGTCCCCACGTTGGGGCGGGATTGGCTTCCAGTCTACCGGTAGCGCTGACATCGATGGGGGTTTGCCGGTACCTGAGTCCCCATGTGCCGCCCTCAACCGGTCTCGGCCGGGTCCCGATATACGGATGGGGGCTCCGAGGGGCTCACGGCGGCACTCAGCGCTTCGAGCCGTCAACCCTTGGCTACCGGGGGGTCAGAAGGCGATCCGCCGGCGGCCGGGTGGTGATCCACACCTGTGTACGCAGGCACGACGGCACACCGGCGCAAGCCGGTGACGTGAGGTACGTCACCCTCGCGTCGACCCCCCGTCAGCGCCCGTCAGACGCCCGTCAGGGCCTTCGCCGGGCGCCCGTCAGGGCCTTCGTCAGCCGTAGGTGTCGCCCGGCCCGGTGCTGCCCGGGGCGCGCAGCGGGCCGTAGCGGCGGGCCGGGCCGCCGGGATTGAGAACCTTGATCACCCGTACGGTGCCGTGCCCGAGGTCCTCGTTGAGCCGGGCCACCAGCGTGGGGGCGAGGACGCGCAGCTGGGTCGCCCAGGCCGTCGAGTCGCAACTCACGGTCAGCACCCGCTCGTCCTCGTCGTACCGCTGCGGCACACAGTGCTTGGCCAGGTCCTCGCCGACGATCTGCGGCCAGCGGCCCATCACCCCGCCCACGGCCGCGGGCGTCTCCCAGCCGCGCTCGTTCAGCAGCCGGTTGATCGCCGCGCCGAGTGCCATCGGATCGCGGCCGTCGGCGCGCGCGCCGGACCGCAGCCCACCGCCCCGCCGCGCCTGCTTCTTCTGCCGCGCCGCGTCCCCACGCGCGCGTGCCTGCTCCTTCGCGGCGCGCAACGCCACGCGCGCGAGGTCGACGCCGGAAGGCTCCTTCTGGTTGCCGGCGTCCTTGCCCCTGGCTTCCGTGTTCCGGACGTCCTTCTTCCGTGCGTCCGGAGCGGGTTCCTCGGTGCTCATACGCGCTCCACCGTCCCGTCGGCCACCGCGTACCGCGCACCGGCCAGCACCTGGGGTACGTCGTCATCCACGGCGGCGGTCACCAGCACCTGTTCACCGGGCGCGACCAGCTCCGCCAGCCGCTCCCGGCGGCGGGCGTCCAGCTCGGCGAAGACGTCGTCGAGGATCAGCACCGGCTCGTTGCCCTCGGCGCGCAGCAGGTCGTAGGAGGCCAGCCGCAGGGCTAGCGCATAGGACCAGGACTCGCCGTGCGAGGCGTACCCCTTGGCGGGCAGCTGACCGAGCTTGAGCACCACATCGTCCCGGTGCGGGCCCACGAGGGTGACGCCCCGCTCGATCTCCTGCTTGCGCGCCTCCGTCAGGGCCGCCGTCAGCTGGTTGTAGAGGTCCTCGCGCGTGTGCGCCTCGCCCGGCGCGGACGGCTTGTACTCCAGCGCGACCGGACCGCCGCCGGGGGCCAGTTGCTCGTACGCCTTGTCGGCGAGCGGCTGAAGGGCGGCGAGGAGATCCATCCGCTGGGCGAGCAGTTCCGCACCCGCGCGCGCGAAATGCTGGTCCCACACGTCGAGGGTGGACAGGTCCATGGACCGCCCGCCGTGTCTGCGGGCCAGTGCCGCCGTCTTCAGCAGGGTGTTCCGCTGCTTGAGGACCCGCTCGTAGTCGGAGCGCACGCCCGCCATCCGCGGGGAGCGCGCGGTGATCAGCTCGTCCAGGAACCGCCGCCGCTCGCCCGGGTCGCCTTTGACGAGGGCGAGATCCTCGGGCGCGAACAGCACGGTCCGTACGATCCCCAGCACGTCCCGGGGCCTGACCTGCGAGGACCGGTTGATGCGGGCGCGGTTGGCCTTGCCCGGGTTCAGCTCCAGCTCGATCAGCTGCTGCCGGTCGCCCTGGCGGACCTGGGCCCGGACGATCGCCCGTTCGGCGCCCATGCGGACCAGCGGGGCGTCGGAGGCGACCCGGTGACTGCCGAGCGTCGCCAGATACCCGACCGCCTCCACGAGGTTGGTCTTGCCCTGCCCGTTCGGGCCGACGAAGGCGGTGACGCCCGGGTCGAGCGGGACCTCGGCCCGGGCGTACGAGCGGAAGTCGGCGAGCGAAAGATGCGTGACGTGCATAGTCGTTTCGCCGGCTCCCTGGTTCTCTCCGGCCTGCTGCTTCGCGGCCTACTTCTTCTCTACGGCGTGACCGCCGAACTGGTTGCGCAGCGCGGCGATCATCTTCATCTGCGGCGAGTCCTCCTGGCGGGAGGCGAACCGCGCGAACAGCGACGCGGTGATCGCCGGCAGCGGCACCGCGTTGTCGATCGCGGCCTCCACAGTCCAGCGTCCCTCACCGGAGTCCTGGGCGTAACCGCGCAGGCCGGCCAGGTGCTCGTCCTCGTCGAGGGCGTTCACCGCGAGGTCCAGCAGCCAGGAGCGGATGACCGTGCCCTCCTGCCAGGAGCGGAAGACCTCGCGGACGTTCTCCACGGAGTCGACCTTCTCCAGCAGCTCCCAGCCCTCGGCGTAGGCCTGCATCATGGCGTACTCGATGCCGTTGTGGACCATCTTCGCGAAGTGGCCCGCGCCGACCTTGCCGGCGTGCACCGCACCGAAGTCGCCCTCCGGCTTCAGCGCGTCGAAGACCGGCTGCACCTTGGCGACGTTCTCGGCGTCCCCGCCGTACATCAGCGCGTACCCGTTCTCCAGGCCCCAGACGCCGCCGGAGACACCGCAGTCGACGAAGCCTATGCCCTTGGCGGCCAGCTCCTCGGCGTGCTTCTCGTCGTCCGTCCAACGGGAGTTGCCACCGTCCACGACCACGTCGCCGGGCTCCAGCAGCTCGGCGAGCTGGTCGATGGTCGACTGGGTGGGCTCGCCGGCCGGGACCATCACCCAGACCACGCGCGGACCGCTGAGCTTGCCCACAAGCTCTTCCAGGCTGTGGACATCCGCGAGGTCCGCGTTGCGGTCGTATCCGATGACGGTGTGGCCCGCGCGGCGGATCCGCTCGCGCATGTTGCCGCCCATCTTGCCGAGGCCGACGAGACCGAGCTCCATCAGTTGTGTTCCTTAGGTCGCTGTGTGGCGTGAGAGGCACCTGAGTGCCGAGCCGAGCCTAGCTGTGCCTCGCCGCGCACAGCTGTGGGCATACGCGCTCATTCGAAGCCACCTGACCTGCGGAAACCCACCCCGCCCGAGCCGGGCGGGGTGCCGGGCACCCACACGAGGCACCCGGCACCGTGCACACCTGTGGAAAACGTCAGCCGCTGAGCCGCACCGGCATGATCAGGTACTTGTAGGCGTCGTCCGCCTCCGCGTCCAGCGCCGGCTTGCCGCTCAGCAGCGCCGGCTTCGTGGACGTGGTGAACGACAGCTGAGCCACCGGCGAGTCGATCGCGCTCAGACCGTCCAGCAGGAAGGTCGGATTGAAGGCGATCGAGATGTCGTCGCCCTCCAGCTGGGCGTCGACCCTTTCCACAGCCTGTGCGTCGTCGCTGGATCCGGCCTCGAGGATCAGCACACCCTGCTCGAAGCTCAGCCGCACCGGCGTGTTCCGCTCGGCGACCAGGGCCACGCGCTTGACGGCCTCCACGAAGGGCGCGGTCTCGATCACGGCGACGGAGTTGAACTCGGTCGGAAACAGCGTCCGGTACTTCGGCAGGTCGCCCTCGAGCAGCCGCGTGGTCGTACGCCGGCCCGCGCCCTCGAAACCGATCAGGCCCTCACCGGCACCGGAGCCGGACAGCGCCAGCGTGACGCTGTCCCCGGCGCCGAGCGACTTCGCGGTGTCCAGCAGCGTCTTGGCGGGCACCAGGGCGACGGCGGAGGCGTCCGGGTTCTCGGGCTTCCACAGGAACTCGCGGACCGCGAAGCGGTAGCGGTCGGTGGAGGCCAGGGTGACCGTGTCGCCCTCGATCTCGATGCGCACACCGGTGAGCACCGGGAGCGTGTCGTCACGGCCGGCCGCGATGGCCACCTGGGAGACGGCGGCGGCGAAGACCTCACCGGGGACGGTGCCGGTCGCGTTCGGCATCTGCGGCAGCGCCGGGTACTCCTCCACAGGCAGGGTGTGCAGGGTGAAGCGCGAGGAGCCGCAGACCACGGTCGCCCGTACACCGTCTGTGGAAATCTCCACCGGACGGTTGGGGAGGGCGCGGGAGATGTCGGCGAGCAGACGGCCGGAGACGAGGACGGTGCCCTCCTCGTCGACCTCCGCCTCGACGCTCACACGCGCGGAGACCTCGTAGTCGAAGCTCGACAGGCTCAGCTGGCCGTCCTCGGCCTTCAGCAGCAGGCCGGCGAGGACAGGCGCCGGCGGACGGGCCGGGAGGCTGCGTGCCGCCCAGGCCACTGCCTCCGCGAGTACGTCGCGTTCCACCCGGATCTTCACCGTAAGCCGCCTCCTGCTGTTGCTACTGAGTCCTCCGACTCGGTGTCACCGCCCACTGCGACGGGAAGGACACCGGGGACCAGTCTGACGCACGGCACTGACAGTAGGTGCCCGTCGGGGTCAAGTCGGTCCGAGGGGCAGCCGGGCTCGAGACGGCGAGTTGTGCACAGGCCCCGCTTCCAAACGATTGCCGAGCTCTCTCTAGTCGGGAGTAGTAGTAGGGCCTGTGGATACCGTGGATAACCACGTTTGCCCAGCTCAGCACAGCTTTTTTATCCACCGACCCTGTGGGTGGAGGCAGTGGACAACTGGGGGTCTCTGTGGAGAACAGGAAGTTCTGCACACACCGCCCACAGGGGGAGGGCAGTTCTCCCCAGCTGTGTCCCCAGGAATACCCAGGTTTCCCACACCCCAATCCGGCAGCTTCCTGTGACGGCTTTCACTCGACGCGGTGAGCGAGGGCCTCACGTTGCCGAACAGTGGACAGCCATGTGGAGAAGCCGGGGTTTGCTGGGGACAACCGCCCCCAGCCTGTGGGGTCCTGGTGGAAAACCCCGGGCACCGGCTGGGGAGCTCCAGGTTTTCCACAGTCTGTGGAGATCCTTCGTCCACGATTCCACAGGCCTCTGAGCTGGGCGGAGGCCACGGAACCAGCCTCCCTGTGGACGCAGTTCGGGACAACTCCACAGTCCCCAGGATGTGGACGGAAGAAAGTCACCGAATCTGTGGAGAGTGGCCGTAACCAGGCAAGTAATCGAACACGGGATGGCGGGGAGGAACGGTCCACAGGGCTGTGCGCGACGCCCCGGACGCCTGCGGGGGGCCTGTGGGGGCCGTCGGGAGGGCCGGAATGGCGGCCGGCGGTGCGGGCCCCGGGCGGCGGCACGGGCCCCCTTTCGTCCTGGGCTCTCCGGGGCCTTCGGGGCTCCTTCCGGGCTCCCGGCGGGCTCCCTGCGGGCTCTTGCGCGGGCCCGGGAACGCTGAAGGGCGCCCCGGGATCTGATTCCCGGTGGCGCCCTCCGTGCCGGCGTACGGCCGGCCTCAGCCGTTCTTGATGCGGTTGGTCAGCTCGGTGACCTGGTTGTAGATCGAGCGCCGTTCGGCCATCAGCGCGCGGATCTTGCGGTCGGCGTGCATCACGGTCGTGTGGTCGCGGCCGCCGAACTGCGCGCCGATCTTCGGCAGCGACAGGTCGGTCAGCTCACGGCACAGGTACATCGCGATCTGCCGGGCGGTGACCAGCGCGCGCCCGCGCGAGGTGCCGCACAGGTCCTCCACCGTCAGCCCGAAGTAGTCGGCGGTGGCCGCCATGATCGCCGTGGCCGTGATCTCCGGCGCGCTGTCCTCGCCGCCGGGGATCAGGTCCTTGAGGACGATCTCCGTCAGGCCCAGGTCCACCGGCTGCCGGTTGAGCGAGGCGAACGCCGTCACCCGGATCAGCGCGCCCTCCAGCTCACGGATGTTCCGCGAGATCCGGGAGGCGATGAACTCCAGCACCTCCGGCGGCGCGTTCAGCTGCTCCTGGACCGCCTTCTTGCGCAGGATCGCGATCCGCGTCTCCAGCTCGGGCGGCTGGACGTCGGTGATCAGACCCCACTCGAAGCGGTTGCGCAGCCGGTCCTCCAGCGTGACCAGCTGCTTGGGCGGCCGGTCGCTGGAGAGCACGATCTGCTTGTTGGCGTTGTGGAGCGTGTTGAAGGTGTGGAAGAACTCCTCCTGCGTCGACTCCTTGTCCGCGAGGAACTGGATGTCGTCGACGAGCAGGATGTCCATCTCCCGGTAGCGCTTGCGGAAGCTGTCGCCCTTGCCGTCGCGGATGGAGTTGATGAACTCGTTGGTGAACTCCTCCGAGCTGACGTACCGCACACGCGTGCCCGGGTAGAGGCTGCGCGCGTAATGCCCGATGGCGTGCAGCAGATGCGTCTTGCCGAGCCCCGACTCCCCGTAGATGAACAGCGGGTTGTACGCCTTCGCAGGCGCCTCGGCGACCGCCACCGCCGCCGCGTGCGCGAACCGGTTGGAGGCGCCGATGACGAACGTGTCGAACAGGTACTTCGGGTTCAGCCGCGCCGTCGGCTCGCCGGGGCCGCTCGCCTGCGCCGGCTGCGCGGACGGCGGGCCGGGGGTGCCCGCCGTGGACACCTCCGGGCGGCCGGGGCCGCCGCGGGGCGCCGACGGGTCGGGCAGCTCACGGCGGACCGGGTCACGCTGGTCGTACTCGGTCCGGGACGGGTCGTACTCGGGGCGCCCGGCGGCGTAGTCCGGGCGTTCGTAGTCGGCGCGCGGGCGGTCGTAGTCGCCGCGCTGCTGGTCGTACGACGGCCGTTCCACGCCCTTCGCGCGGTAGTCCTGGGCCGGCGAGCCGTACGCGTCCGGGCCGGAGCCGTAGCCGTCCTGGGACGACGGCGAGGCGTACGGGTCCCGCTCGGGGAAGCCGAGCCGCGGCTGCTGCCAGCCGTACTCGTCCTGCCCGGGGCGCGGCCAGGCGCCGGGTTCGGGGCGCTGGTACTCGGACGGGTAGGCCGGGCGGGCGGTCGGGAGCTGGTCGGGCCGCGGCTCGGTGCCCGGGAGCTGGTCGGGAGCGCGGTGGCGGCCGTAGCCCTCGTACGACCCGGACGGCAGTTCCGGCTCCTCGTAACGCGGCGGGGGCGCCTGTTGCGCGGGAGGCGCCGGCGGTTCGCCCGCCGAGTCGTCCACGGTGATCGCGATCCGGATGGGGCGGCCGCACTCGCGGCTCAGGGTCTCGCTGACGATCGGCGCGAGACGGCCCTCCAGTACGCCCTTCGCGAATTCGTTCGGTACGGCGAGCAGGGCGGTGTCCGCGACCAGCGCGAGCGGCTGGCAGCGCCGGATCCAGTGCTCGTCCTTCGCCTCCACGCCCTGGCCGCGGCCTTCCCCGAGGAGCTGCTCGAGTACTCGTGGCCACACTGCGGCAAGATCGGCAGGTACGTCAGCCACAGGGCACGCTCTCTCACAGGTCCCACGAACGTGTGGTTCAGGGACGGGTCGGGATGAAATCCGGGTGGGTGGGTGGGGGCAATCCCGCTCGGGCGGGGACAAGGGAACGAATCGGAGTTCAGCCACGGTAGTCAGCGCGGCGGGTGCGGTTCAAGTTGTTGTCCCCAGCCTGTGGATAGTGTCTCTTGCTGACCCTCGGTTTGACCGAATGGCGCAGCCCCGCGTACCGTAACCAGGTCGAGTTGTCGATGGCTGCTGCCGCCTGCCTCCGATGGGCACAGGTCACGTCAGGTGATCGGGAAGCGGTGCACTCGGGCGTGACGCGAGCTACTCGTGGGCGCACGGTGACAGCCAGGACGGCACCCCGCCACTACCGATTCTTTCTGGAGCCCCCGAGTGAGCAAGCGCACCTTCCAGCCGAACAACCGTCGTCGCGCGAAGACCCACGGCTTCCGGCTGCGTATGCGCACCCGTGCCGGCCGCGCGATTCTCGCGTCCCGCCGTAGCAAGGGTCGCGCCCGTCTGTCCGCCTGATCCCGATCAGGTCATGACGTCGTGCTGCCCACCGAGAACCGGCTGAGGCGGCGCGAGGACTTCGCGACCGCGGTACGACGAGGTCGCCGGGCAGGTCGCCCGACCCTCGTCGTCCACCTTCGTAGCGGTGCCACGGACCCGCACGCGCCTGGGGAGAGCGCTCCCCCGACGCGTGCGGGTTTCGTCGTCAGCAAGGCCGTGGGTGGCGCGGTCGTACGCAACAAAGTGAAGCGCAGACTTCGCCATCTGATGCGTGACCGAGTCGCCCTGTTTCCCCCCGGTAGCCTGGTAGTCGTACGAGCGCTGCCCGGAGCGGGCGACGCCGAGCACGCACAGCTGGCCCGAGACCTGGACGCCGCCGTTCAGCGGCTACTGGGAGGGGGCGCGCGATGAAGTACCCGCTGCTGGCTCTGATCAAGCTGTACCAGTGGACGATCAGTCCGCTGCTGGGGCCGGTCTGCAAGTACTACCCGTCGTGCTCTCACTACGGATACACAGCCATCGACCGGCACGGTGCGATCAAGGGAACGGCACTCACCGCCTGGCGCATCCTCCGGTGCAATCCGTGGTCGCTGGGCGGTGTGGACCATGTTCCGCCGCGTAAGCGCCCGCGGTGGCACGAAATGCTGCGCGACGCCTGGCGCACACGCAGGGGCGGGCCCTCCGCCGCCGAACCGGCCACCGAAGCGAAGCTTGAATCCGAGTCTCCTTCGAGCCCGGCCGCAGAGACCTCGTCCCATGCCCAAGGAGCATGATTAGTGGACACGATTGCCAGCCTTTTCAGCTTCATCACGACACCCGTCTCCTGGGTCATCGTCCAGTTCCACACGGTGTACGGCAAGATCTTCGGCCCTGACACCGGGTGGGCCTGGGGCCTGTCCATCGTGTCTCTGGTGATCCTGATCCGCATCTGCCTGATCCCGCTCTTCGTGAAGCAGATCAAGGCGACCCGGGCGATGCAGACGCTCCAGCCCGAGATGAAGAAGATCCAGGAGCGCTACAAGAACGACAAGCAGCGCCAGTCCGAAGAGATGATGAAGCTGTACAAGGAGTCGGGTACCAACCCGCTCTCCTCGTGCCTTCCCATCCTGGCGCAGTCCCCGTTCTTCTTCGCCCTGTACCACGTGCTCAACGGCATCGCGTCGGGCAAGCAGATCGGCGTCATCAACGAGGGGCTGCTCGAGAGCGCGCGGAACGCGCACATCTTCGGTGCCCCGCTGGCCGCGAAGTTCTTCAGCAGCCAGGACCAGGTCGCCGCGCTCCATGCCTCGCTGACCGACGTCCGCGTCGTGACCGCGATCATGATCGTGCTGATGTCGGCGTCGCAGTTCTACACGCAGCGCCAGCTGATGACGAAGAACGTCGACACCACGGTGAAGACGCCGTTCATGCAGCAGCAGAAGATGCTGATGTACGTCTTCCCGGTCATGTTCGCCGTCTTCGGTGTGAACTTCCCGGTCGGTGTCCTCGTCTACTGGCTGACCACCAACGTGTGGACCATGGGCCAGCAGATGTACGTCATCCACAACAACCCGACCCCGGGTTCCAAGGCTCAGGCCGCCTACCTGGAGCGCCTGACCAAGCACGTCACGCAGCACGGCAAGGTCCGCCGGCGCAGCGAGAAGGCCATCGTCAAGGCGATCGTCAGCAAGGGCCGCGACCGCAACGAGTTCGAGCGCAAGTTCATCAACGCGCTGAACAAGGCCGGCCTCGCCGCCGAGGCCGACGGCACCGTGGTGAAGAGCGCGGTCCAGGCCACGGCGCAGACCGATGACAGCGCGGCCACCGGCACCGCCGCGGCCGCCGCCGGCCGGCGTCAGCAGCCCAAGCGTCAGAGCAAGGCCCAGCGTCAGTCCGGCGGGCTCAAGTCGGCGGGCGACTCACCGTCGCTGGAGAAGTCCGACGAGCCGCAGGACGCCAAGCCTGCCGCTGCCAAGCAGGCCCAGAAGCCCGGCTCCGGCACCCGCAGCAAGGCCCAGTCCGGCCAGCGCAAGGGTGGCCCGCAGCGGCCCAAGTCCCCGTCCAAGAAGTAAGAAGGAGCCCATCCCGTGACGGAAGGCACCACCTCCGCCGCTGCCGAGGGTGCAGACACCCTCACCCGCCTGGAGCAGGAGGGTGAGATCGCGGCGGACTACCTGGAGGGTCTGCTGGACATCGCCGACCTCGACGGCGATATCGACATGGACGTCGAGGCCGACCGCGCCTCCGTGTCGATCATCAGCGACACCGGCAGCCGCGACCTGCAGAAGCTGGTCGGCCGGGACGGCGAGGTGCTGGAGGCGCTTCAGGAGCTGACGCGCCTGGCGGTGCACCGGGAGACCGGCGACCGCAGCCGGCTGATGCTGGACATCGCGGGGTACCGGGCCAAGAAGCGGGCCGAGCTGTCCGAGCTGGGCGCCAAGGCCGCCGCCGAGGTGAAGAGCACGGGCGAGCCCGTGAAGCTCAAGCCGATGACTCCGTTCGAGCGCAAGGTCGTGCACGACGCGGTCAAGGCAGCGGGACTGAGCAGCGAGTCCGAGGGCGAGGAGCCGCAGCGGTTCGTCGTCGTACTGCCCGCCTGATCGGCCCCTTGAACGACCGGCCCCGTCTGACCGCAGGCGGGGCCGAATTTTTCTCAGCCTGGTAGTTCTGGTGGCCGGTGCGCGAAGCACCGGCGCTGTACGGAAGGACGGTCCCCGTGACGGAGGCAGCGGAGCTTCCCCCCGCGCCCGAGCAGGCGCGGGAAGTGTTTGGTGATCGCTTCGCCGATGCGGTCCGCTATGCGGAGCTGCTCGCCGAGGCGGGCGTGCAGCGTGGCCTGATCGGCCCGCGCGAAGTGCCGCGCCTGTGGGAGCGGCACCTGCTGAACTGCGCGGTGCTCTCCGAGGCCGTCGCGGAGGGGGTGACGGTCTGCGACGTCGGCTCCGGTGCCGGGCTGCCGGGCATCCCGCTCGCCCTGGTCCGCGACGACCTCAACATCACCCTGCTGGAGCCCCTGCTGCGGCGCACCAACTTCCTCAACGAGGTCGTCGAGCTGCTGGGCCTGGACCACGTCACCGTCGTGCGTGGCCGTGCCGAGGAGGTCATGGGCAAGCTGCCGCCGGTCCACGTGGTGACTGCCCGGGCCGTGGCCCCGCTCGACCGCCTGGCCACCTGGGGTATCCCCCTGCTGCGCCCGTACGGCGAGATGCTCGCGCTCAAGGGCGACACCGCCGAGGAGGAGCTGAAGGCCGCGGCCGCCGCCCTCAGCAAGCTCGGCGCGGTCGAGACGTCCATCCTGCATGTGGGTGAGGGCGTGGTGGATCCGCTGTCCACCGTGGTCCGGGTCGAGGTCGGCGAGAGCCCGGGTGGTGTGCGCTTCGCCGCGAAGCGCGCCAAGGCGGCCCGAACCGGTCGCGCCCGCCGTCGTCGGTGACGCGGAGGACGGGTGCCGCTGATCCGTCCTGACGACGAGACGTACTCCACACAAGCTGCCAAACGTACGCAAGTCGGAGTGTCGCGAAGGTCCGGTCGCAGCCGCTGTGCATCGTGTTTCACGTGAAACGTCGCTCACTGCTGCACGGCATCATCAGTCGTGGCCGCGCTGCGGCCGAACCTCGCGACCGTAAGCCTCTCGGTTCCCTCGAAGGGAACCCTGTTGCCCCGGCAAGTCCGTCCCCCTCCAGGGGCACGGACTTGTCCACAGAGGTGGATTTCTCCACAGAACGCCAGGCCTCACTGGTTCACGACCCCGAAGACATGGGAGGCTCTGTTCATTGCGAGCCTGAAGTCGAGGAGAGTGAATCCGTGCGGTCCGACGCCAACATCGCGGGACCGATGACCGATCCGGTCCCCGGTCCCCGTACCGAGTCGATGGGGGCGGATGTTTCACGTGAAACACCGCCCCCGATGGACGACACTCCCATCGGTCGTGCGGCCCAACTGGCGGTAGAGGCTCTCGGCCGCGCCGGCGAAGGCCTGCCGCGACCCGAGCAGACCCGAGTCATCGTGGTCGCCAACCAGAAGGGTGGCGTGGGCAAGACGACGACGACCGTCAACCTTGCCGCTTCGCTGGCTCTGCATGGCAGCCGCGTCCTGGTGATCGACCTCGACCCACAGGGCAACGCGTCCACGGCTCTCGGGATCGACCACCACGCGGAGGTGCCCTCCATCTACGACGTGTTGGTGGAGAGCAGGCCGCTCGCCGAGGTCGTTCAGCCCGTCCTTGATGTCGAAGGCCTTTTCTGTGCCCCCGCCACCATCGATCTCGCCGGTGCGGAGATCGAGCTGGTATCTCTGGTGGCCCGGGAGAGCCGGCTCCAGCGTGCCATCCAGGCGTACGAACAGCCGCTGGACTACATTCTCATCGACTGCCCGCCCTCGCTCGGCCTGTTGACGGTCAACGCCCTGGTCGCGGGCCAGGAGGTCCTCATCCCGATCCAGTGCGAGTACTACGCGCTGGAGGGACTGGGCCAGCTGCTTCGCAACGTCGACCTGGTGCGGGGCCACCTCAACCCCACGCTGCATGTGTCGACCATCCTGCTCACCATGTACGACGGCCGGACGCGCCTTGCCTCCCAGGTCGCGGAAGAGGTGCGCACCCACTTCGGCGACGAGGTGCTGCGGACGAGCATTCCTCGCTCCGTCCGTATCTCCGAGGCGCCGAGTTACGGGCAGACGGTGCTGACTTACGATCCAGGATCGAGCGGCGCCCTCTCCTATCTGGAGGCGGCCCGAGAAATCGCGCTGAAGGGCATCGGCATCAGCTACGACGCGAGCCAGGCCCACATCGGCGCTCAGAACGACCCAAGCATGGTGGAGGGGATCCAGTGAGCGAGCGACGGAGGGGTCTGGGCCGTGGTCTCGGCGCACTGATCCCCGCAGCCCCGACCGAGAAGACTCCGGCCCCGGCGGCGATGGGGGGCGGAGCATCCACCTCCCCCGCGGCCGTTCCGGTGCTGACGACCGACCGCGGGGTGGCCGCGGCCAAGGTGGCCACACTGCCGCCTGCTGCCCAGGAGATCGAGGCGGCTCCGGCCCCGGCCGCTGAGGTGCCGGCACCTCCGATGGGCGCGCACTTCGCCGAGATCCCGCTCGACGCCATCACGCCGAACCCTCGCCAGCCGCGTGAGATCTTCGACGAGGACGCGCTCGCCGAGCTGGTCACCTCCATCAAGGAGGTCGGTCTCCTCCAGCCCGTCGTGGTGCGGCAGCTGGGTCCCGCCCGCTATGAGCTGATCATGGGCGAGCGCCGCTGGCGCGCCTGCCGGGAGGCCGGTCTCGAGGCCATCCCGGCCATCGTCCGGGCCACGGAGGACGAGAAGCTCCTCCTGGACGCGCTGCTGGAGAACCTGCACCGCGCGCAGCTGAACCCGATCGAAGAGGCCGCTGCCTACGACCAGCTGCTGAAGGACTTCAACTGCACGCACGACCAGCTGGCCGACCGGATCGGGCGGTCGCGTCCGCAGGTCTCCAACACCTTGCGTCTGCTGAAGCTGTCCCCGACCGTTCAGAAGCGGGTGGCCGCCGGGGTGCTCTCGGCCGGCCACGCCCGGGCGCTGCTGGCCGTGGAGGACTCGGAGGAGCAGGACCGGCTGGCGCACCGGATCGTGGCCGAGGGGCTGTCGGTGCGGTCCGTGGAAGAGATCGTGACGCTGATGGGCTCGCGGCCCCAGAAGGCCTCGCGCGCCCGGGGCCCCCGGGCCGGTTCCGTGCCCTCTCCCGCGCTGAGTGAGCTGGCCACGCGTCTCTCGGACCGCTTCGAGACGCGGGTGAAGGTCGAGCTGGGGCAGAAGAAGGGCAAGATCACCGTCGAGTTCGCCTCCGCGGACGATCTCGAACGGATCCTCAGCACGCTGGCCCCCGGCGAGAAGCTGGCTCTTCAGAAGAGTCTCCAGGAGAGCGACGCCGAGACGGACGACTGATCCTCGGGGTGTGCCGCCCGATGGCGCAGTGGAGCGGGCCGAGTTCCGGGGTGTACCGGAACTCGGCCCGCTCTTTGCTGTGAGGCGGTGTCGGGTGAATCCCATCGTGGATACGATGCGAACAGGTATGGCACATCCACCGGACAGCGTCTGCATTTCTGAGTGGGGAGTCGGGGGCCATGCGATTGATGAGCCGCACCGGACTGGTGAGCGCGGGCCTGAGCCTGGGAGCGGTCGGCGGATTCGTCGGCAGCCTGCTCAGGGAACGGGGCGCTCTGACAGCCGCTCTCGATGCGGCGGGCGAAGGAAGCGAGGATCAGCCTTCATGGGGCGTCGGCTCGTGCCGCTCACGCTGGACAACCTTCAGGACCTTCCCCACCGTTGCCGCTCGTGCGTCTTCTGGGAACTGGATCCTGTCAGCGGCGAAGCGGCGGTGAAGGCGGGCACGTCCGCGCTGGAGAAGGAAGCCTGGATCTCCGCCGTCCTGCTGGACTGGGGATCGTGCGGCCGGGTGGTGTACGTCGATGACGTCCCGGTGGGATTCGTCCTCTACGCTCCGCCGGCCTATGTCCCCCGCTCGACGGCCTTCCCCACGAGCCCGGTCTCGCCGGACGCCGTTCAGCTGATGACGGCCTTCGTGATGCCCGGTTATCAGGGGCAGGGACTGGGCCGGGTGCTGGTTCAGGCGGTTGCCAAGGATCTGCTGCGCCGGGGCTTCAAGGCGATCGAGGCGTTCGGCGACGCCCGCTGGAAGGAGCCCGCATGCCTGCTTCCCGCCGACCATCTGCTGGCCGTCGGCTTCAAGACGGTCCGGCAGCACCCGACGCATCCTCGGCTGCGGCTGGAGCTGCGGTCCACGCTCTCTTGGAAGGAGGACGTCGAGATGGCACTTGACCGGCTCCTGGGAGCGGTTCAGAAGGAGCCGGCGCTGAGGCCGCTCTAGCGGACGAGCATCAGGGGACGGCCTCCCTGCGTAACGGCCGCGCCATGCAAATGGGCCAACCCGAGGGGGTTGGCCCATTCGTGTTTCACGTGAAACGTCACTTGGCGGCGATGTACTCGTCCAGGTCGCGGAGGAGCGCGGCCTTCGGCTTGGCGCCGACGATGGTCTTCGTAACCTCGCCGCCCTGGTAGACGTTCAGGGTCGGGATGGACATGACGCCGTACTTGGCCGCCGTGTTCGGGTTCTCATCGATGTTGAGCTTGACGATCTCGATCTGGTCGCCGTACTCGGCAGCGATCGCCTCCAGCGAGGGAGCGATCTGGCGGCACGGGCCGCACCACGCCGCCCAGAAGTCCACGAGGACGGGCTTGTCGCTCTTGAGGACGTCCTGATCGAAGGAATCGTCGGTGACAATCTTCAGGTTGCCGGCCACAGGGGGCTCCTTACCTTGGTCGTGCGGTGGGGCGGGGGGAGTGGCAAGGTCAGACGGCGGTCTTCTCGGGCTCCGCCTGGTCCTCGTCCGCCAGGGCGGCGAGGAAGCGCTCGGCGTCCAGAGCGGCGGAGCAACCGGTGCCGGCCGCGGTGATCGCCTGACGGTAGGTGTGGTCGACCACGTCACCGGCGGCGAAGACACCGGTCACATTGGTGCGGGTGGACGGGGCGGCGACCTTCAGGTAGCCCTCCTCGTCGAGGTCCAGCTGTCCCTTGAACAGCTCGGTGCGCGGGTCGTGGCCGATCGCGATGAACAGCCCCGTCACGGGCAGCTCGGACAGCTCACCCGTCTTGACGTTGCGCAGCCTCAGGCCGGAGAGCTTCTGGTCACCCTGGACCTCGGCGACCTCGCTGTCCCAGACGAACTTGATCTTCGGGTCGGCGAAGGCGCGCTCCTGCATCGCCTTGGAGGCGCGCAGGGTGTCCCGGCGGTGGACGATCGTCACGGACTTGGCGAACCGCGAGAGGAAGGTGGCCTCCTCCATGGCGGTGTCGCCGCCGCCGATCACGGCGATGTCATGGTCCTTGAAGAAGAACCCGTCACAGGTGGCGCACCAGGAGACACCGCGGCCGGAGAGCGCGTCCTCGTTCGGCAGGCCCAGCTTCCGGTGCTGGGAGCCGGTGGTGACGATGACGGCCTTCGCCTGATGGACCGTTCCCGCGGTGTCGGTGACCGTCTTGATCTCACCGGTCAGGTCGACGGAGACGATGTCGTCCGGAACCAGCTCGGCACCGAAGCGTTCGGCCTGGGCACGCATGTTGTCCATGAGGTCGGGGCCCATGATGCCCTCGCGGAAGCCCGGGAAGTTCTCCACCTCGGTGGTGTTCATCAGCGCACCACCCGCGGTGACGGCGCCCTCGAACACCAGGGGCTTCAGCGACGCACGGGCGGTGTACAGCGCCGCCGTGTAGCCTGCGGGCCCGGAGCCGATGATGATCACGTTACGGACGTCGCTCACGGGTTGATTCCTCGTCTCTGGTCTGCGTCAGTCGACCGGTGCGAGCCCCTTTCGGGAGTCTCACCCCACCCAACGGATCCTACGGGGCCCGCATTCCCGGTGTGTCCGGGCACACGCTTACTCCCGGATGGCCGAAGAAGTGTTCCAGCAGACTCAGGGTCGCGTGACCGACTGCTTCAGCATGACCTTGCCGGCCGAAGCGGTCTGCTGGTGGACACAGGCCGCGTCGACCACATAGGCCGTGACCCGCTCGCTGTCGTGGGCGTCGGCCACCACGACGAGGTAGGCAACCTTTCCTGCGTAGGTTCCCGTCTTGGCTCCCAGGACGTTGGCGCTCTGGCCGAGCGCCTGCCGGACGCAGTCGGGGACCGGAACCGTGGTCTGGAGCAAGGTGTTCGGGCCCTCGGTCGAGCCGGGTGCGTTCGACTCGCCCTCACGCAGCCGGGGCTTCTCGCTGCCCTGCGGCAGCCCCTTCTTGGCGGTGAGGAGGGAGCGCACCTGGTCCTGCACGCTGTCGCCGGAGAAGGGGCCGGCGGTGGCGGTGGGTGTTCCGTGGGCGGTCGTGTGGTCGGTGTGGTCACCGAGCGATGTCACGAACAGACTCCCGGCGCCGAGCACCGCGGCCGTGAGAACGGCCCCCAGGACGAGCCGGCCGCGGCGTCGCCCCCGCTCGGACGCCTTGCGCCCGGGCCCGGTCGCCGCACGCGGACGCCCGGCGGGCCGGTCAGCGCGGCGATCCGCGAGGTGATCGGCAAGGGGGGATGTTTCACGTGAAACATGGCCCGCGGCGCCCCCGGCGATCGCATGGAGGGGCGCCTCGGCGGCCAGGGCGGCGTCGATGCGCCCGGCCACATCCTCCGGCATCCGCTCGGGCTCCGGCACGGACCCCAGCAGCTCCCTGATCTCCTCCAGGGAGGCATACACATCCGCGCACGGCTCGCAGGCATCCAGATGGCGTCGCACGTTCGTGCTCCGGTCCGGCGGAAGCAGGCCCTCGGTGAGGTCGGAGATCTCCGCGACGTCCGGGTGCCCGGCCGTGTCTGTCGTGGACGTCACGCTCGCCCACCTCCGCCCTTCACTACGGCTGAATCACTCGTTCCCGCGTCCCCGGGATGTCCGCTCGGTGACCCCGATGCCGGTGGGACGGATGGCCCCCGCCCCCGGTTCCGTCCCGGACCGGTTTCTTTTCCGCCCCCGGTACCGTCGGCTCGTGGACCCGTGCTGCCTTCGGGCCGTAGATGCGTGAGCAGGGGCAGCAGCCTGGCCCTGCCCCGGGCGCACCGGCTCTTCACCGTGCCCGTCGGCACGTCCAGGATCCGGGCCGCCTCCGCCACCGGATACCCCTGCATGTCCACCAGGACCAGAGCGGCCCGCTGCTCCGGCGGGAGCGTGCCGAGCGCTTCCAGGAGCTGGCGGTGCACATCCTTCCGCTCGGCCGGTGCCGAGGCGGACTCGTGTGGCTCCAGCAGCTGCTCCAGCCGTTCGGTGTCGTCGACCGGAGCCGTTTTCCGAGAGGCGGCCTTACGTGCCCGGTCCAGGCAGGCGTTCACCGTGATCCGGTGCAGCCACGTCGTGACGGCCGACTGCCCCCGGAAGGTGTGGGCGGCCCGGTAGGCCGACACCAGGGCGTCCTGGACCGCGTCAGCGGCCTCCTCCCGGTCCCCCAGGGTGCGCAGCGCGACCGCCCAGAGCCGGTCCCGGTGCCGCCGCACGATCTCACCGAAGGCTTCGGGGTCGCCTTCCACGTGGCGGGCGAGCAGGTCTCGGTCGCCCACTCCCTCGTATCCGGCGCCCTCCGCCATCTGCCCCCTCCGGTCGGGTGAGACGTCAGCCCGTGAATTTCACTTCACCGATGGCCTGCTTGTAGCCGGCACTGGCGTACAGGGTGGAGTCGTACCCCGACTTCGGCACGGCCGTCAGCCAGACGAGGACGTACTGCGTCTTGACCGACTTGGTGACCTTCACCGTGGCGGTGGTGCCCGTGGTCATGGCACTGCCGATCTTCGTCATGGAGTCCAGCGACGCCGGTGTCAGCGAGTCCGCAGCGTACAGCTCGACCGTCGTGTGGTCACCGCCGTAGCGCAGGGCGAGGGCGGCGGTGCTCAGGTTCTTCGCCGAGCCGAGGTCGTAGACGATGCCGACGCCCGGCTTGAACGGCGCGATCGTCGGACCCTCGTTGAAGCTCTTGGTCTTCCAGTAGGTCGACGTGTTGCCGTCGTAGGTCTTGGGCTCGGCGCCGGAGTTCTGGGCGTCGCCCTCGGCGACGAACTCCTGACCGTTCTGGATCTGTATCGGTGTCGGCTTCGGCTTCGCGGCGTTCTTGTCGCCGTTGTCCGTCGTCTGGCTCTTGTGGGTGTCGTCGGACTTGTCGCTCTGATCCATGAGGGCGTCCGCCAGCTGCCAGCTGCCCAGGCCCAGGGCGGCGATGAGCAGCGCCGACACCGCCCACTTCAGGACCCTGCCGGTGCGGCTCTGGAGCGGAGGCGGCGGGCTCCCGATCGGCTGGGTGGAACCGGCGTGCGGTGCCGGGCGGCCGTAGGTCCCCTGCTGGTAGGTCGTGCGCTGGTACTCCGGCGGGGCCGTGAACGCCGGCTCGGGCGGGCGGATGCGCGGCATCTCGCCGATCGCCTTCACCAGCTCCTCCGGCGTGGTGCACGCGGCCTCGTGCCGGGACGCCGTGGCCCCGTCGTTGACGAGGGCACGCATGGCCAGCTCGGACAGACCACGGTGCACACCGGCCCGCACCTGGTCCGGGGCGATGAGCCCGATGTCCTTGGGGAGGCCGGACAGGCCGTAGGCGTCGTTCTCGTACGGCCAGCGCTGGGTCAGCGCCGCGTACAGCAGGGCGCCGATCGCCTCGGTGTCGGTGCGCTGCGGCGTGTCGGAGCTGACGCCCCGCAGGGCGGCGTTCACGGCCAGGCCGCGGATCCGCCACTGGCCGGTGGAGGCGCGCAGTACGGCGTTCGGATTCAGCCGCAGATGGGCGAGGCCCTCCCGGTGGGCGGCAGCCATGGCCGAGGCGACCTGGCTGACCATCTGGTAGGCGTCGTGCGGCTCCAGCGGGCCGCCGGCGAGGAGCGTGGACAACTCGGTGGCGTCGGGCAGCCACTCGTGGACGACGTAGACGAGATCGTTCTCCTCGACGGCGTCGAGGACCTGGACGAAGCGCGGATCGCCGAGCAGCGCCGAGGAACGGGCGGCGGCGAGGACGGAGCGGGCCCGGGCGTGGTCCGCGGGCAGGATATGGACGCCGACGGCACGACGGAGTTTCTCGTCGACCGCACGCCAACTGCTGAATCCGTCCAGACGGGTGACGCACTCCTCCAGCCGGTAGCGTCTGGCGAGCTTGTGACCGCTGTGCAGCTCCGGAGGCGAGGTCTTCCGTCCGAGACCCTCGGATCCGCTGTTCCTCTGTGCCTCGTCGCTGTCCGTGTCCCGCTCCGGGTTCTTGGCCACCCCGTCGGCCGTGGACTGGTCCGCCTTGGCGGTCAGCGGCTGCTCGCCGCTGTTGTCTGCCACGTCGACGGCAGCTGTGCTCCGTTCCGCCACCGTCGTCCCTGCCTCCCCATCCGTTGCATGCTGTCCGACGCCGAAACCAATTGTGCCCACAGTCCGCCGCTATGCACGACACACGGCAGCGGACGATGGTTGTGCGCCTACCCCCGCCTCAACGACCCAGACGCCCGCGCACCATACCCACGAGCGAGTTGAGTTCCTCGATGCGCATCCGGCGGGCGGCGACGAAGAAGACGCCGAACAGGACGACACCGCCGACGAGCAGCGCGGCGAAGGAACCGACGACGCCCTCGCCGAGGCTGTGGCCGATGCCGTAGCAGGCCGCGCCGCTGAGCAGGACCGCCGGCACCGAGGCGATACCCAGGCGCGCGTACGTGCGCAGCACCCGGGCCCCGTCCAGGTCG
Source organism: Streptomyces sp. NPDC036984 (assembly GCF_055607665.1). Taxonomy (NCBI): domain Bacteria; kingdom Bacillati; phylum Actinomycetota; class Actinomycetes; order Kitasatosporales; family Streptomycetaceae; genus Streptomyces; species Streptomyces sp. NPDC036984. The sequence goes on along the minus strand of NZ_JBVJRL010000011.1, from coordinate 214,432 downwards.
CCGCCCAGCCGCATACGCAGCCGCCGCCAGGCGACCCCCACACCGATGGCGTAGGCGAGGCCATAGGCGGCGGCCATGCCGGCCACCGCCCAGCGCGGCGGCAGCAGGAAGTAGCACAGCGCCGAGGCGCCGGCGTTGACGGCGGCCACGATGACCGTGTTGTAGAAGGGCGTGCGGGTGTCCTCGTAGGCGTAGAAGGCGCGCAGGACGACGTACTGCACCGAGTAGGGGATCAGACCGAGGCCGAAGGCCATCAGCATGTATCCCATGTTGGTGGCCGCCAAGGTGCCCGCGGAGCCGAAGATCAGCGTGCACATCGGGACGCCGAGCGAGACGAACCCGAAGGCGATGGGCACGATGGCGACCGCCGTGGTGCGCAGTCCCTGGGAGATGTCGTCGCGGACGGCGCCCGTGTCGCCCTCGGCAGCCGAGCGCGAGATACGCGGCAGCAGGGCGGCCATCAGGGACACGGTGATGATGGCCTGCGGCAGGCCCCAGATCAGCTGGGCGTTGGCGTAGGCCGCGAAGCTGGTGCCCTTGATGCCGGAGTCCTTGCCGGCGGCGATGGACAGCTGGGTCACGACCATGGCGCCCGCCTGGTTGGCGAGGACGAACAGGACCGTCCACTTGGCGAGCATCGCGGCCTTGCCCAGGCCGTGGCCCTTCCAGTCGAAGCGGAGCCGGATCCGGAAGCCGGTCTCGCGCAGGTAGGGGATCATCGCCAGGGCTTGGACGACCAGGCCGAGCAGCACACCGACGCCGAGCATCCGCTGGCCCTCCGGCGGGATGTTGGTGACGCCCATGTGGGAGTTGGCGGCGCTGCCGTAGACCCAGATGAACATGCCGAGCGTCACGATGATGACGATGTTGTTCAGTACCGGGGTCCACATCATCGCGCCGAACTTTCCGCGCGCGTTGAGGATCTGGCCCATCACCACGTGGATGCCCATGAAGAAGATCGAGGGCAGGAAGTAGCGGGTGAAGGTGATCGCGACCTCGTTCGCGGCCGGGTCGTTGGCCACCGGGTTGGCCAGCATCCGCACCAGAAGCGGCGCGGCGAACATGGCGAGGCCGGTCAGCGCGGCCAGTGCCACCATCACCAGGGTCAGCAGCCGGTTGGCGAACGCCTCGCCGCCGTCCTCGTCCTCCTTCATGGAGCGCACCAGCTGCGGCACGAACACGGAGTTAAGGCCGCCGCCGACGGTGAGGATGTAGATCATCGTCGGCAGCTGGTAGGCCACCTGGAAGGAGTCGGCGAGGAAGCCGAGGCCCAGCGCGGCGGCGATCAGCGCGGAGCGGATGAAGCCGGTGAGGCGGGAGACCATCGTGCCCGCCGCCATGACGGCGCTGGACTTCAGCAGCCCGGCGGCCCGCCCGCCCTTCTTGGCGGGTGCCGCGGCAGCGGCGCCGGCCGTGGCGACCTCGGGCCCGGCGGCTGCCTGGGGACCGACGGGGTCCGGAGCGGCCGCCGGGGCGGGCACCGGAGACTGCCCCGGGTATCCGGCGGCGGAGGGGCCGGCCGGGTACGCGGCGCCGGCGTACGGGTGGCCCTGCTGCGGGCCGTGACCGTGCGGCGGCGGGTACTGAGCGGCGTGACCGTGCCCGCTGCTCGGCGCGGCGGCCGGTCCCGGGACGGCCGGAGGATCCATGGGCCCGGGCCCGCCGCTCTGCTGCTGGTCCTTGAAGAGGTGCGCGAAGGCGTCCGGCTCGTGGTACTCCTCGCCGGAGTGCGTGACCAGGTCGTCCACGCCCACGAACTGCGTCGTACGCGGATCGTCGCCGTACGGCAGGTACGGGGTCGCGCCCTCCGGCTCCGGCGCCGGGGTCTGCGCCCACACCTGTGGGTCGGGGGCGTACGGCGACTGGGCGGGCGGGGCGTACAGCGGCTGCTGCTGGTCGTAGGTGCCCGGAGGCGGCGGTGGGTGCGCGGCGCGGTCGTACAGGGCCTCGGCGACCGGGTCCTGGGCGGCCAGGTCGTGCGCGCGGTAGGGGTCCTGCTCGTAGGCGTCCTGGAGGTACATGTCCGCCGCGTGCTGCGGCGGCACCTGGCCGGACTCGGGCGGTGGCTCGGGGTAGCCCGAGCCGGCCGCGCCCTGGCCGCGGTCACCGTCGTACGGCGCGTTCATGCTTACCCCACCTCATCGTCCCGGGCCCACCGGCCACGACATCGCTCAACGGTCCACTCTCTCACCCGTCCCGGACGGGTCGGTGCTTTCCGGTGCGGTGTCCGGCGCAGGGTCACTCGGCTGCTCCGGGTCGTCCGCCCCGGAGGCGGAGTCGGGCTCCTCCGGGAGACGGTCTCCGGGCGCCCCGGGGTTCCCGGGTTCGTCCGCGGCCTCCCCCGCCGTTCCGGGGCCGTCCTCATCGGTCTGCCGGGCGGCCGCCCGCTTGCGCTGGGTGTACATCCGGAAGCCGGCGAGGACAAGGAGCAGCACGCCGCCACCGATGACCAGCATCACGGTGGGCGTGACCTCGGTGACCTTCACATCGAAGCTGACGGCGTTGCCGTACTCCTGGCCGTCCTCGGTGTACAGCTGGGCGATCACCGTGACCCGGCCGTTGGCGTTGGCCGAGGTGGTGAACTTCACCGACTGGCTGTGCCCGCCGGAGATCTCCACGGGCTGCTCGTAGTAGGCCTTGCCGCCGATCTTCAAACGGGTCGGCTGGGTCGAGGTGAGGCGCAGCACCAGATGGCCCACGGGCTGCACGAGGTTGTTCTGAACGGTCACCGGGATGGTGGCGCTGCGGCCCGAGAGCTTGGTCTCGGACTTGTCGATCAGCTTGACCTGGTCGGCCAGCTCGTCGAGCCACGCCTCGACGCCGCCGCGGTAGTCGTCGGCCTTGTCGCTCCGGCCGCGCCAGGATGTGGACATCTCCCGGTTTATGGCCCGCCCGAAGGGGGTGACCACGCGGGACTGGTCGGTCAGGACCACCCGGAAGTTGTCGAGCTTGTCCTGGGTGCGGGCGATCTGCTCGAAGGCCGTCCGCGGCAGCTGCTGCCGGCGCAGCGAGGAGGGGTAGGCGGACGTCGACGGGATGCGCGTGGTGGCGTTCGGGTCGGGCTTGTCCTTGGCCGCCGCGGTGAGGTCCTGGGACTGGGACCAGGTGCCGCCCTGGAGTGCTCTCAGCGCTGACGCCATCGCCTGCGCCTGGCTCACCGTGGGCATGCGCTGCGGGGCGACGACGATGCTGCGCTGCTTGTCGGTCTGCGCGTTCAGCTCCAGGCTCTGGGCCAGGAAGTGCTGCACGGCGAGGGTGGCCGAGCCCGCCTTCGACAGGTCGTCCTCGAACGCCGTGGACAGCCGGGCGTCGGCGACCACCGCCGTGGTGCCTCCGCCGACCGGGCGGGCGGCGGACGGCGTGTACGAGAGCCCGGCGGTCTCCTGGAGGCTGTCGCTTCGGGCGATGATCCGGTCGGCTCCGGCGGAGGTCGCGACCTTCATGATCGACGGGTCCACGGTGCCGTCCACGGGCCAGGCGAAGTCGGTGCTCGGTGTGACGTGGAGCACGGTCTTGACGGTGGTCGCGGCGACGTCGGTGGCGTCCTTGAGGTGGCTGAGCGAGCCGGTGACGCTGGTGCCGTTGTGCGCGAGGGAGGCCAGGTCGGGGTCGGCGAAGGGCAGCGCGACGACCTCCTTGCCGGCCACGGCCTTCTGGAGACCGGCCAGCCACTGCTTGGCGACCGCCTGGTGCTCCCGTGAGCCGGGTGTGGTGGTGCCGTCCGGGCCCGGGAGCCGGTAGTTGCCGGTGGCCATCGCGTCTACCGAGGCCAGCAGGTCCGGATCGATCACCCAGGTGACGTCCAGGTCCTTGCCGAGGTCCACCATCTGGGCCAGCCGACCACCCGGGGCCAGGTCCTTGGCCAGGTCGTCGTTGAGGAACATCGGCGTCTGGAGCTCGCCCGCGCCGGTTTTGGCCGTCATGTGGACCGTGGAGATCAGCGGCCACAGGAACGTCGTCTTCGTCCTGGTGTCGGCGTCCGACGGCTGCCACGGCAGGAACGTCCGCTGGATGCCGAGTACCTGGTCCCAGCGCTGGGCGGAGGTCTGGCCGGACAGGGCGACCCCGAGTTCGTAGACACCGTCGTCACCGAGGTCGAGCTTGTCCACGGGAACGGAGAGGGTGAAGTGCTCGGCGACGCCCGGGGCCAGCTTGTCGAACTTCTCCTCGTACTTGTCGCCGACCTCGGAGCCGGCGGAGGCCTGCAGGTTGTCGGGGTGGCGGGCGACGGAGTCGATGGCCGAGCGGGTGGTCAGCGGGGGTCCCACACGCAGGCCCACATGGGCGTCGGTGACGGTCTGCTTGCCGTTGTTGGTCACCGTGCCGGACACGGTCAGCGTGTCGCCGTCCGTGGGCGCATTGGGGCTGAGCGAGTCCAGGGAGACGGACACCGTGTGCGAGGGGGCGGCCTGCGCGGGCCCGGCGGCGGGCAGCTGGAGCAGGCCGGCCAGTATGGGTGCACCTGCGAGGAGTGCCCCCGCGCGCCGCAGCCACCGGCGGGCAGGTGAGGCACTGGTCCCCTGGAAGTCAGCCGCCTCGGCCACGCGCTCGCCCGTCCCTCGTCGTCGTCAGTGGTCGTCGGAATGTGCGTCCACGCATGGTAACGATGCGCGCTGAATGGAAGTGCCGCGGTCTCCTCCACAAGATCGAAGGACTGCGGCTGACGCGTCCTCTATATCCAGTATCGAGGGGAGAGCGGCCGTACGCCGCAAGAGCAGTGCTTGCGGGGGTATGGCGTGAGCTGTCCGCGCCGCCCCGAGGGGGCTCCCCTGCTCGCTGGCGCCGCCGTAATGGGGGCGCCCCTGGTCGCGCGGGGCACGTACCCTCTTCTGTTGTGCCGAACCCCAACGAAGACACTCCCTCTGCCCTGAGCCAGGCGCAGCAGCGCGCGGTCGCCGAGCTGCTGCGGGTGGCCCCCGTCGCCGACGACCTCGCCCGCCGATTCCAGGAGGCCGGTTTCTCGCTCGCCCTGGTCGGCGGCTCGGTCCGTGACGCGCTGCTCGGCCGGCTCGGCAACGACCTGGACTTCACCACCGACGCCCGCCCCGAGGACGTACTGAAGATCGTCCGGCCATGGGCGGACGCCGTCTGGGAGGTGGGAATCGCCTTCGGCACGGTCGGCGCGCACAAGGGTGGCTACCAGATCGAGATCACCACCTACCGGTCGGAGGCGTACGACCGCACCTCGCGCAAGCCCGAGGTGTCCTACGGTGACTCCATCGAGGAGGACCTGGTCCGGCGCGACTTCACGGTCAACGCGATGGCCGTGGCGCTGCCCCAGAAGGAGTTCATCGACCCGCACGGTGGCCTGGAGGACCTCGCGACGCGTGTGCTGCGTACGCCGGGCACGCCCGAGGACTCGTTCTCGGACGACCCCCTGCGCATGATGCGGGCCGCCCGGTTCGCCGCTCAGCTGGACTTCGAGGTCGCCCCCGAGGTCGTCACCGCCATGACGGAGATGGCCGGGCGCATCGAGATCGTCTCGGCGGAGCGGGTCCGGGACGAGCTGAACAAGCTGGTCCTCTCCGCGCACCCGCGCAAGGGGCTCACGCTGCTCGTCGACACCGGGATCGCCGGGCACGTGGTGCCCGAGCTGCCGGCGCTGCGCCTGGAGCGTGACGAGCACCACCGACACAAGGACGTCTACGAGCACACGCTGATCGTTCTGGAGCAGGCGATCGCGCTCGAACAGGACGGCCCGGACCTCACACTGCGTCTGGCCGCGTTGCTGCACGACATCGGCAAGCCGCGTACCCGCCGCTTCGAGAAGGACGGCCGGGTCTCCTTCCACCACCACGAGGTGGTCGGCGCGAAGATGACCAAGAAGCGCATGACCGCCCTGAAGTACTCCAACGAGCTGGTGAAGGACGTCTCACGGCTGGTCGAACTCCACCTGCGCTTCCACGGCTACGGCACCGGGGAGTGGACGGACTCGGCGGTGCGGCGGTACGTCCGTGACGCGGGCCCTCTGCTGGACCGTCTGCACAAGCTGACCCGCTCCGACTGCACCACGCGGAACAAGCGGAAGGCCGTCGCGCTGTCCCGGGCCTACGACGGCCTGGAGGAGCGCATCGCCCAGCTTCAGGAGCAGGAGGAGCTGGACGCCATCCGTCCCGACCTCGACGGCAACCAGATCATGGAGATTCTGGGCGTCGGCCCGGGCCCGGTGATCGGCAAGGCGTACAAGCACATGCTGGAGCTGCGCCTGGAGAACGGCCCGATGGGGCACGACGCTGCGGTGGCCGCTCTCAAGGAGTGGTGGGCCGAGCAGAGCTGATCCAGGCCCGGGGGGTGTTTCACGTGAAACACCCGTCCGGGACGGAGGCACCGAGGGGCGATGTTTCACGTGAAACATCGCCCCTCGCTCTGTGCCGACACCCGAAGTGGGCTCAGCGGCGCTCCAGGGGGACTGGCCGGCGCTCGAAGTGAGCCAGAGTCGCGGCGACCGCGCCGTAGACCACGGCGACGAGCACCACCAACACCGCCGAGCGCCCGTCGGGCGGAAGCATCAGGGCCGCCACCCCCGCCGCGCCGACGAAAGCGACGTTGAAGAGCACGTCGTACACGGAGAAGATCCGGCCGCGGAAGCCGTCCTCGACGCGGGCCTGGACGATCGTGTCCGTGGCGATCTTGGCGCCCTGGGTGATCAGTCCCAGTACGAAGGCCGCGACCATGAGCGGCCCGGTGGCGAACGGAAGACCCAGGGCGGGTTCCAGCACCATGGCCGCGCCGGAGCACACCACGATCCAGCGGCCGGGGCCCAGCCGGCCCGCCGCCCAGGGGGTCACCACGGCCGCCGCGAAGAATCCCGCGCCGGACAGCGCCAGCGCCGACCCGAGCAGACGCAACCCTTCCTCGGACGTGTCGGAGAGGGCGTAGCGGCAGAGCATGAGCAGCAGGACCAGGAGCGCGCCGTAGCAGAAGCGCATCAGTGTCATCGCGGCGAGTGCCCAGGCCGCTTCCTTGCGCCGGGGTGCGGCCAGGTGCCGGACGGCCGCGAGCAGCTCCCGTGCCGTCTCGGCGAGTGCCGTACCGAGGCGGGGCCGCTCCGGGTGCCGGTCGGGCCCGAGGAGATCGGGGGCCAGGCTCAGGGACGCCAGGCTCGCGCACAGGTAGAGGAAGGCGCCGAGCAGTACCACCGTGGCATCGGAGCCCGACGCCACGAGCCGTACGCCGAAGGCCAGGCCCCCGCCGGCGGTCGCGGCGAGTGTGCCGGCCGTCGGCGAGAGCGCGTTTGCCAGCACCAGGCGTTCGGTGTCGACGACCCGGGGCAGGGCTGCGGACAGCCCGGCGAGAACGAAGCGGTTGACGGCCGTGACGCACAGCGCGGAGACGTAGAAGAGCCAGTCGGGGACACGGCCGATCATCAGCGCGGCGGTGGCCACGGCCAGCAGGGCGCGCAGCAGATTGCCGTACACGAAGACCTGCCGGCGCCGCCAGCGGTCCAGCAGGACGCCCGCGAAGGGGCCGACCAGGGAGTAGGGGAGCAGCAGGACCGCCATCGCCGAGGCGATCGCGGCGGGAGAGGTCTCCTTCTCGGGGGAGAAGACGACGTACGCGGCGAGCGCGACCTGGTAGACGCCGTCGGCGCCCTGGGACAGGAGGCGGACGTAGAGCAGGCGCCGGAAGTGCCGCAGTCGCAACAGCAGGCGCAGGTCACGTACGACGGGCATGAGCGACAGCCTCACATATGCGGAAGGTCCCCGGGTCAGGGAACCCGGGGACCTTCACAGCCCTGGCAGGAGCGTTCTCGTGCGAGCCGCAGCCGTCGGCCGCTTTTAGCGCTCGACCTCGCCGCGGATGAACTTCTCGACGTTCTCACGAGCCACGTCGTCGAAGTACTGGACCGGCGGGGACTTCATGAAGTAGGAGGACGCCGACAGGATCGGGCCGCCGATGCCACGGTCCTTGGCGATCTTCGCGGCACGCAGGGCGTCGATGATGACACCCGCGGAGTTCGGGGAGTCCCACACCTCGAGCTTGTACTCCAGGTTCAGCGGGACGTCACCGAAGGCGCGGCCCTCGAGGCGGACGTAGGCCCACTTGCGGTCGTCCAGCCAGGCCACGTAGTCGGACGGGCCGATGTGCACGTTCTTCTCGCCGAGGTCCCGGTCGGGGATCTGGGAGGTGACGGCCTGCGTCTTGGAGATCTTCTTGGACTCCAGGCGCTCGCGCTCGAGCATGTTCTTGAAGTCCATGTTGCCGCCGACGTTCAGCTGCATCGTGCGGTCCAGGATGACACCGCGGTCCTCGAACAGCTTCGCCATGACGCGGTGCGTGATGGTGGCGCCGACCTGCGACTTGATGTCGTCACCGACGATCGGCACACCGGCCTCGGTGAACTTGTCCGCCCACTCCTTGGTGCCGGCGATGAAGACCGGGAGGGCGTTGACGAAGGCGACCTTGGCGTCGATGGCGCACTGTGCGTAGAACTTCGCCGCGTCCTCGGAACCGACGGGCAGGTAGCACACCAGGACGTCGACCTGCTTGTCCTTGAGGACCTGGACGATGTCGACCGGCGCCTCGGCCGACTCCTCGATGGTCTCGCGGTAGTACTTGCCGAGGCCGTCGAGGGTGTGGCCGCGCTGGACCGTCACACCGGTGTTGGGCACGTCGCAGATCTTGATGGTGTTGTTCTCGGAGGCGCCGATGGCGTCCGCCAGGTCGAGGCCGACCTTCTTGGCGTCGACGTCGAACGCCGCGACGAACTCGATGTCGCGCACGTGGTAGTCACCGAACTGCACGTGCATCAGGCCGGGGACCTTGGACGCCGGGTCGGCGTCCTTGTAGTACTCGACTCCCTGCACCAGCGACGCAGCGCAGTTGCCCACGCCGACGATGGCTACGCGAACCGAACCCATTCCGGTTGCTCCCTGTGTGTACGAGTGAGGCCCTGACTGGGTCTCACGTGGCGGTGTCGTCGGGCGTATCCGTCCGAGGGGTTTCCCCGGGACGGGGCAGGCCGCCCGTCGATCCAGTGGTGGTGTCCTGCTGAGCGGGCCCCCCGGACGCGGAACCCTTCAGGTCCCGCCCGGCCCGCTCGCTTTCGATGAGCTCGTTCAGCCAGCGCACTTCGCGCTCCACGGACTCCATCCCGTGGCGCTGGAGCTCAAGTGTGTAGTCGTCGAGGCGCTCCCGGGTGCGCGCCAGGGAGGCGCGCATCTTCTCCAGGCGCTCCTCCAGGCGGCTGCGCCGGCCCTCCAGGACGCGCATGCGCACATCGCGCGAGGTCTGCCCGAAGAAGGCGAACCGTGCGGCGAAGTGTTCGTCCTCGTACGCGTCGGGGCCGGTCTGCGAGAGCAGCTCCTCGAAGTGCTCCTTACCTTCTGCCGTCAATCGGTACACGATCTTCGCGCGGCGTCCGGCGAGGGTGGCGGTGAGGGCGTCCTCCTGGGCGTTGCCCGGTTCCTCGATCAGCCAGCCGTTGGCGACCAGCGTCTTGAGGCAGGGGTAAAGGGTCCCGTAGCTGAACGCGCGGAACACACCCAGTGATGTGTTGAGTCGTTTGCGCAGCTCATAGCCGTGCATCGGGGACTCCCGCAGCAGGCCGAGCACGGCGAACTCGAGGATGCCGGAGCGCCGGCTCATCGTCGCCTCCTCTCGGTCCCGCAGGTCGGTCCCGCAGGTCTCGCAGTGCCTGTCAGCGTCCTTATTTCGCGCTGATGTATCGACTCGATACATCACGACGATAGAACGGCCTCTCGCAGGCGACAAGAGGAGCGATGGTGAACGGGATCACATCACCGATTCGTAGGAGGCAAGTTGCCTGTTTTGGGGTGAACTTCGGGGCTCGGTGGGTTTTGGTGGTGCGTAGTCTGTGCGGCATGCACACCACCGGGAACCGCGTGACGTCTGGGGAGCGTCCTCGTCCCCGGTGCAGTACGGGTGAATGCAGAATCGACCACATCCGTACTTCGGGGGGACCGGAAAACAGCCGCCGTTCCAGGCGCGCACGGGTGCGCCTGCCCGAGGAGTAATCGTTCGATGAGCGAGCACCGTCGCAAACCGCCGCAGCCGCAGGGAGGCGGACGTGCCGCGGCCCGACGCGGCCAGTCCGGTGCGTCCTCCGGCCGCCGTGCGGCACCGCGAGGCGCCACCGGGTCTCCTGCCGACTCCTATGGGTCCCGTTCCTATGAGTCGCAGTCCCAAGGCGAGGGAGGCGAGGAGCGTCTCTACGGCGGCCGTGCCGAGGCCCGCCGTGCGGCGCAGAGAGGCGGCCGGCGCAGAACGGCCGACAACCCGGGCCCCGGCGGCCGCCGCGGGGGACCGGGCGGACCGACCGGTCCCGGGCGCGGCAAGGGCCGCGCGACGGCGGCACCCGGCAAGAAGCGGTTCATCGACTACCCGAGGGCCGACAAGTACGGCTGGCGGCGCTGGGTGCCGTCCTGGAAGCTGGTCAGCGGACTGTTCATCGGCTTTGTCGGCAGCCTGGTGGTGATGGTCGGCATCGGCTACGCCATGGTCTCGATCCCGAACGAGAACGACGCGGCCAAGTCCCAGAACAACGTCTACTACTGGGCCGACGGCAGCCAGATGGTGGCGACGGGCACCGGGGTGAACCGGCAGAACGTCACCATCGACAAGATCCCCGAGGCCATGCAGTGGGCCGTGATCTCGGCGGAGAACAAGAGCTTCTACGAGGACTCGGGTGTCGATCCGATGGGTATCGCCCGAGCCCTGGCCAACATGGCCCGGGGCGGTCAGACGCAGGGTGGCTCGACCATCACCCAGCAGTACGTGAAAAACACCTACCTGAGCCAGGACCAGACCGTCTCCCGCAAGTTCAAGGAGATGTTCATCTCCATAAAGGTGGGCACGAAGCTCGACAAGAAACAGATCCTCCAGGGCTACCTGAACACCTCGTACTACGGCCGCGGCGCCTACGGCATCCAGGCGGCCGCTCAGACCTACTACGGCGTGGACGCGGTCGATCTCAAGCCGAGCCAGTGCGCCTTCCTGGCGGCGCTGCTGAAGGGCCCGACCTACTACGACCCGGCCGGCAACGCGGACCTCGACCCGTCGGCGAATGCCCAGGACAACCTGAAGCGGTCCCAGGAGCGCTGGTCCTGGATTCTCGAAGAGATGCACAAGGACAAGCACCTCACCGACGCCGAGTACCAGAAAGCCACCAAGGCCTACCCCAAGCCCCAGGGCCGCAAGGCGACCAAGGGCATGACCGGCCAGATCAGCTACCTCGTCGACACGGCCAAGAAGTACGTCCTGAACCACTCCGACATCACCGAGGCGCAGTTCGACCAGGGCGGCTACCAGATTTACACGACCTTCGACAAGAAGAGCGTCAACGCCCTGAGTGCCGCCGTGAAGAAGGTACAGAAGGAACGCCTTGACCCGAAGCACCGCGATCTGGACAAGTATGTCCAGTTCGGTGCCGCGTCGGTGAAGCCCGACGACGGTGCGATCGTCGCGCTCTACGGCGGTGACGGGTACGAGAACGGCCACTTCACCAACAACGCCGATACCTCCGGTGTCCCCGTCGGTTCGACGTGGAAGCCGTTCGTCCTCGCAGCGGCGATGGAGTACGGCACCTACAGGTCCGACGGTGAGGGCATCTCCCCGCTGAGCAAGTACAACGGCAACGACAAGCTCAGGGTGAAGAACCAGGACGGATCCGACGTCCTGAAGAAGGACGGCTCGGTCTTCTACCAGCGCAACGAGGGTCCCAAGCCGTGGGGCTACATCACGCTGCGCAAGGCCATGGAGCAGTCCGTCAACACCCCGTTCGTGCAGCTCGGCATGGATGTCGGGATGTCGAGGGTCCGGGACGTCGCGAAGGCGTCCGGCATCCTCGACTCGAGCTTCGCCTCGCTCAACCCGTCCTTCGCCATCGGTACCTCGACGCCGAGCGCGATCCGTATGGCCGACGCCTATGCGACGTTCGCGGCCTCCGGCCAGCACACGGACCCTTACTCGGTGGTAAGCGTCAAGAAGGACGGCGACGAACTGCCGGGCTTCACCAAGCCGAAGTCGACGCGGGCCATGCCGGAGGAAGTGGCCAACAACGTCACGGACACGCTGGAGAACGTGATCCAGAACGGCACGGGCCAGAACGCCAAGGCCCTGGGGCGTACCGCTGCCGGCAAGACCGGTACCACCGACAGCAACAAGTCGGCCTGGTTCGTCGGCTACACCCAGCAGCTGTCGACCTCGGTCGCGATGTTCCGCGAGAACCCCAAGGACCACGAGTTGCTGTCCATGAACGGCACGGCGGGCAAGGACTCCATCCACGGTGGTGACATCCCGACGCTGGTGTGGACCGAGTACATGAAGGACGCGCTCAAGGGCAAGAACGACCCCGGCTTCCCGAGCGCCACCGAGATCGGCAAGATCCAGGACGAGGCGGGCGCCCCCTCCCCGACTCCGAGCGTGACCATCACGCCGAGCCCGACGCCGAGCGACACGCCGAGCCCGACCCCGAGCGAGACGACCCCCACGCCGTCCCCGTCGGCGAGTGAGACCTGTCAGTTGGGCTGGGACCCGAACTGCGACGGGAACGGGAACGGCAATGGCAGCGGAGGCGTGGACACGGGCGGCACCGACGGAGGCGGAGACACGTCGCCGACGCCCACGGTCACCGATACGAGCGGAACCGGCAACACCCGAGGAAACGGCAACGGAGGGATCTTCGGCGGGCCGACCGGTTAGCCGGTGAACCGACCGATTGGCGGCCGTATCGCCCGCCAGGGGTGTTTCACGTGAAACATGGGCCGCCGCACCCAGAAGGTGCGGCGGCCCTCGGCGTATTCCTGGCCGGGTACGGCAGGATGTGCCCCATGCCCAGTGCAGAGATGACGCCCGCGAGCATGCACGACCCTGAGCCCGTGCGGCCCGCCACGGCAGAACCGGTGCAGCCGACCAGGGAGGACGAGGTCGCCGCCGCCGGCAGTGAGCTGATCGGCGGTCCCCTGGGGCGGCACGCCCTGCTGGGGACCTCGTGGTGGACGCCCGTACGGGTCGTGGCGCTCGTGGCGATCGGTATGTTCGCCCTAGGCCTGGTCCAGAAGGCGCCCTGCTACCACAGCGCGTGGTTCTTCGGCGCGAGCAGCCAGTACACGCACGCCTGCTATTCGGACATCCCGCACCTCTACCAGGGCCGTGGGTTCGCGGACCATCTCGTGCCGTACTTCGACAAGCTCCCGGGCGACATGGACTACCTCGAGTACCCGGTGCTGACCGGTGTGTTCATGGAGGTGGCCTCCTGGCTGACCCCGCACAGCGGCTCCATCCAGCACCAGGAGCAGTGGTACTGGTTCGTCAACGCCGGGATGCTGATGGTGTGCACCGCCGTCATCGCCGTCTGTGTGGCCCGTACCCACCGCAGGCGTCCCTGGGACGGTCTGCTGGTCGCCCTGGCACCCGCCTTCGCGCTGACCGCGACCATCAACTGGGACCTGCTGGCGGTGGCGCTGACGGCCGCCGCGATGCTGATGTGGTCGCGGGGGCGGGCCCTCGCCTTCGGGGTCCTCCTGGGGCTCGCCACGGCCGCCAAACTGTATCCCGTGCTGCTGCTCGGCCCCCTGCTGGTGTTGTGCTGGCGGGCCGGCAAGTGGCGGGAGTTCTTCCAGGCCGTGGCCGGCGCGTTCGGCGCCTGGCTCGTGGTGAATCTGCCCGTGATGCTCACGCACGACGCGACGGGTTTCCACATCCGCGAGGGCTGGGCGAAGTTCTACACCTTCAGCAAGGAGCGCGGCGTCGACTTCGGCTCCTTCTGGCTGATCTGGGCGCAGAACTCCAGCAATCCGCCTACCACCGCCTTCGTCAACAACGCGGCCACGGTGCTGGTGGTGCTGTGCTTCCTGGGCATCGCGGCGCTGACGTTCACCGCCCCGCGCCGGCCGCGCTTCGCCCAGCTGGCCTTCCTGATGGTGGCGGCCTTCGTCCTCACCAACAAGGTCTACTCCCCGCAGTACGTCCTGTGGCTGGTGCCGCTGGCGGTCCTCGCCCGGCCCAAGTGGCGGGACTTCTTGATCTGGCAGGCGTGCGAGGTGGCGTACTTCCTGGGTATCTGGATGTACCTCGCCTACACGACCAGCGGAGAGGCGCACAAGGGTCTGCCGACGCAGGGCTACCACTGGGCGATCGTGGTGCATCTGGTGGGCACGCTGTACCTGTGTGCGGTCGTGGTGCGGGACATCCTCATGCCGGAGCGGGACGTGGTGCGCCGGTCCGGCGACGACGATCCCTCGGGCGGAGCGCTCGACGGCGCGGAGGACGCGTTCGTGCTCGGGGCGGGGACCCATCCGCCGCAGCACGCAGGCCGGTTCGAGGGTCCTCAGGTGGACTGGGGGCGGCCGGAAACGCTGTCCCAGCGGGACGGTTCGCTCTGAGCGAACACCTCGCCGACGAGGTCTGAAGAAGGCCGTATCCGGAAGCGGATACGGCCTTTTCGCTGTCCTCGGCGGACTCAGCGGTCCACGAGCCGGTCGAACTGGGTGGTGGTGTGCCGCAGATGGGCCACCAGTTCGTCGCCCACCTTCGGCTCGGGGGCGTCCGAGGGGACGAAGAGGATCGACACCTGCATGTGCGGCGGCTCGGCGAACCAGCGCTGCTTGCCGCCCCAGACGAACGGGGAAAGGTTCCGGTTGACCGTGGCCAAGCCGGCCCGGGCGACGCCCTTGGCGCGCGGCATGACGCCGTGCAGGGCCTTCGGGGCCTCCAGGCCCACGCCGTGCGACGTACCGCCCGCCACGACCACCAGGAAGCCGTCGGAGGCCGCCTTCTGCTGCCGGTAGCCGAACCGGTCGCCCTTCGCCACGCGCGTGACGTCCAGGACGGCACCGCGGTACTCGGTGGCGTCGTGGTCCCCCAGCCACAGGCGCGTGCCGATGCGGGCGCGGAACCGGGTCTGCGGGAACTGCTGCTGGAGCCGGGCCAGATCGTCGGCCTTGAGGTGGCTGACGAACATCGTGTGCAGCGGCAGCCGGGCCGCGCGCAGCCGGTCCATCCAGCCGATGACCTCCTCGACGGCGTCCGAGCCGTCTGCGCGGTCCAGCGGCAGGTGGATGGCGAAGCCCTCCAGCCGGACGTTCTCTATGGCCTGGTGCAGCTGCGGCAGGTCCTGCTCGCTGATGCCGTGCCGCTTCATCGAGGACATCACCTCGATGACGACACGGGCGCCCACGAGGCCGTACACGCCGTCGACCGACGACACCGAGCGGATGACCCGGTCGGGCAGCGGCACGGGCTCCTCGCCGCGCCGGTACGGCGTCAGCACCAGCAGGTCGCCGCCGAAGAAGTCCTTGGTGCGCGCCGCCTCGTACGTCGTACCGACGGCGAGCAGGTCCGCGCCGAGCCGCGTGGCCTCCTCCGCCAGCCGCTCGTGCCCGAAGCCATAGCCGTTGCCCTTGCAGACCGGGACGAGGCCCGGGAACTGCTCCTGCACGTGCTTGTGGTGCGCCCGCCAGCGCGCGGTGTCGACGTAGAGCGTGAGCGCCATGGCCGGACCCGGGACCTTTCTCGTGGCTGTGGTGAATCGGAGGTGTGACAGCTGTGAAGCCTATGGAATCAAACGCCCGCGGCTCAGCGGCGCGACATGTAGATGTCGAGCGCCTTGTGGAGCAGCTTGTTCAGCGGGAAGTCCCATTCGCCGAGGTACTCGGCGGCCTGGCCGCCCGTGCCGACCTTGAACTGGATCAGGCCGAAGAGATGGTCCGTCTCGTCCAGCGAGTCGGAGATGCCGCGCAGGTCGTAGACCGTGGCGCCGAGCGCGTAGGCGTCGCACAGCATCCGCCACTGCATCGCGTTCGAAGGCCGGACCTCGCGGCCGATGTTGTCGGAGGCGCCGTAGGAGTACCAGACGTGCCCGCCGACGATCAGCATCGTCGCCGCGGACAGGTTCACGCCGTTGTGGCGGGCGAAGTACAGCCGCATCCGGTTGGGGTCCTCGGTGTTGAGGGCCGTCCACATGCGCTGGAAGTACGACAGCGGGCGGGGCCGGAAGTGGTCACGGACGGCCGTGATCTCGTACAGCCGCTGCCACTCGGCCAGGTCCTGGTAGCCGCCCTGGACGACCTCGACGCCGGCCTTCTCCGCCTTCTTGATGTTGCGGCGCCACAGCTGGTTGAAGTTCTTGTGGACCTCTTCCAGGGAACGGTTCGCCAGCGGCACCTGGTAGACGTAGCGGGGCTGCACGTCGCCGAAGCCGGCGCCGCCGTCCTCGCCCTGCTGCCAGCCCATGCGGCGCAGCTTGTCGGCCACCTCGAAGGCGCGCGGCTCGATGAAGTCGGCCTCCAGGTCGCGCAGCCGCTTGACGTCCGGGTCCTGGATGCCTCTCTTGATGGTGTCCGCGTTCCAGCGACGGATGATCACCGGCGGGCCCATCTTCACCGAGAAGGCGCCCTGCTGCTTCAGGTGCGCCAGCATCGGCTGGATCCAGTCGTCCAGGTTCGGTGCGAACCAGTTGATGACCGGGCCCTCGGGCAGATACGCGAGGTAGCGCTTGATCTTGGGCAGCTGCCGGTACAGGACGAGGCCCGCGCCGACCAGCTGGCCGCTCTTGTCGAACCAGCCGAGGTTCTCCGAGCGCCACTCCGCCTTCACATCTGCCCAGGCCGGGACCTGCATGTGGCTCGCCGACGGCAGGCTCTGGATGAAGGCCAGATGCTGCTCGCGACTGATGGTCCTCAGGGTCAGGCTCATTCGGGGCGCTCCTCGGGCTGGTGTGTCCCCATGGGTACAGGGGCTCCGGCTCTAGCGCCGAAGCCTACTGCGCCATGCGAGCGCCCCGACTGGGCGTACGGGCGTTAACGCTGCGGGGTCAGCCGACGAGCCCGCCGAACAGTCCGCCGTGAGCCATGCCGATCAGGAAACCGACACCCGCGGCACCGAGACCCAGGATCAGGAAGAACCGCTCCCTCGTGGTCTCCGAGATCCACTGCCCGTAGGCGCCGGTGGCCAGCGCCACCAGGCCCGCCCATGAGGTCAGCAGGTGGATGCTGTGGAAGAAGGACGTGATGAACGACAGCACGCCCAGGACGAACGTCACCGCCATCAGGGCGTCCTGAAGCGGATGAGGCTTGCCGTCCGTGGCGAAGAGGGAACCGGCGGTGTTGGGTCGCAATGCCTGTGCCATGGGCACCTCCTGCGGAAGGCGGCGCATCGTAGCGCCGTACACACCCGATGTGTACAGATTGTGGGTCCCGACGGCCGGATTTCAACCGGAAGCGGGTGTGCGGGTAGTCTGTACCGTCTGCACTGGTGTCTGCCCAGACCTGCCCAGGTCACACAGCGTCCACACGATCGGCTCCCCCGAGGAGTCCAGATTGTCAGTGGCGGCCGATACCGTTGCGTACGCATCACGACCCTCCTGCCACGGAACGACCGTGGCCGCTGAGTCCAAAGGAGGTGGGTTCCACATGCGTCACTACGAGGTGATGGTCATCCTCGACCCCGATCTCGAGGAGCGTGCTGTCTCCCCGCTGATCGAGAACTTCCTGTCCGTCGTCCGTGATGGCGGCGGCAAGGTTGAGAAGGTCGACACCTGGGGCCGTCGTCGTCTCGCCTACGAGATCAAGAAGAAGCCCGAGGGCATCTACTCGGTCATCGACCTGCAGGCCGAGCCTGCGGTCGTCAAGGAGCTCGACCGCCAGATGAACCTGAACGAGTCGGTCCTCCGGACCAAGGTCCTCCGCCCCGAGATGCACTGAGCGTTCCCGCTCAGTTGATCTCGGGATTCGAGTAGCACCAAGCAGCCAGCAGCAAACCCGCCGAGAGGTTCCCCCATGGCAGGCGAGACCGTCATCACGGTCATCGGCAATCTTGTCGACGACCCCGAGCTGCGCTTCACCCCGTCCGGTGCGGCGGTCGCGAAGTTCCGTGTCGCGTCCACCCCCCGCACCTTCGACCGTCAGACGAACGAGTGGAAGGACGGCGAAAGCCTCTTCCTGACCTGCTCGGTCTGGCGCCAGGCGGCGGAGAACGTCGCCGAGTCGCTGCAGCGAGGCATGCGCGTCATCGTGCAGGGCCGGCTGAAGCAGCGGTCGTACGAGGACCGTGAGGGCGTCAAGCGCACGGTCTACGAGCTGGACGTCGAGGAAGTCGGCCCCAGCCTGCGCAACGCCACGGCCAAGGTCACCAAGACCGCCGGTGGCGCTCGCGGTGGCCAGGGCGGTTACGGCGGCGGTGGCGGCCAGGGTGGCGGCGGCTGGGGCGGTAGCCCCGGTGGCGGCCAGCAGGGCGGCGGCGCTCCGGCCGACGACCCGTGGGCGACCGGCGCTCCGGCCGGTGGCAACCAGGGCGGCGGCAGCTGGGGCGGAGGCTCCGGCGGCGGTGGCGGCTACTCGGACGAGCCCCCCTTCTAGGCCTTCGGGCCCGGCCTTCCGGGCCTGAGCCGGTCGAAGGCGGGTCGTACCCCAACTTCTTGATCACACAGGAGAAACACCATGGCGAAGCCGCCTGTGCGCAAGCCTAAGAAGAAGGTCTGCGCTTTCTGCAAGGACAAGGTCACGTACGTGGACTACAAGGACACGAACATGCTGCGGAAGTTCATTTCCGACCGCGGCAAGATCCGTGCCCGCCGCGTGACCGGCAACTGCACGCAGCACCAGCGTGACGTCGCCACGGCCGTCAAGAACAGCCGTGAGATGGCGCTGCTGCCCTACACGTCCACCGCGCGATAAGGGAAGGGTGACCGACTCATGAAGATCATCCTCACCCACGAGGTCTCCGGCCTCGGTGCCGCGGGCGACGTCGTCGACGTCAAGGACGGTTACGCTCGCAACTACCTGATCCCGCGGAAGTTCGCTATCCGCTGGACCAAGGGTGGCGAGAAGGACGTCGAGCAGATCCGTCGTGCTCGCAAGATCCACGAGATCCAGACCATCGAGCAGGCCAACCAGGTCAAGGGCCAGCTCGAGGGCGTGAAGGTCCGTCTGGCCGTCCGCTCCGGCGACGCCGGCCGTCTCTTCGGTTCCGTCACCCCGGCCGACATCGCGTCCGCGATCAAGGCTTCCGGTGGCCCCGAGGTCGACAAGCGCCGCATCGAGCTGTCCGCTCCGATCAAGACCCTGGGCGCCCACGAGACGTCCGTGCGTCTGCACCCCGAGGTTGCCGCCAAGGTCAACATCGAGGTCGTCTCGGCCTGATCGCCGCGTGATCGCTGCGCTCGCTTGAGCCGGTGAAAGGGGCCGCACCCTTCGTGGGCGCGGCCCCTTTCCCATGCCGGGGGTGGTCACCACGGCATGTTTCACGTGAAACGGTCAGCGGCTCGCGCCCGTCACGATCCAGCTGCCGGACCGGGCCCGCAGCCACAGCGTCAGCATGCGGATGGTCATCATCAGCGTCATCGCTGCCCAGAGCGTGGTGAGGCCACCGCCGAGCGTGGGGACGAGCAGAGCCGCCGGAGCGAACACCGCCAGGGTGACGATCATGGCCCAGGCAAGATACGGCCCGTCGCCCGCGCCCATCAGGACCCCGTCCAGGACGAAGACGATCCCGCAGACGGGCTGCGAGAGAGCCACCAGCAGCAGGGCCGGCAGCGCCGCGTCCTTCACCACGGAGTCGCTGGTGAACATCGGCAGGAACAGCGGTCGTGCGGCCACGACGAGCAGACCCAGAACGACACCGGTCGCGATGCCCCACTGGATCATGCGGCGGCAGGCTTCGCGCGCGCCCTGGGCGTCCTCCGCTCCGAGGTAGCGGCCGATGATGGCCTGCCCCGCGATCGCTATCGCGTCGAGCGCGAAGGCCAACAGGCTCCACAGGGACAGGATGATCTGGTGCGCGGCGATGTCGGCGTCACCGAGACCGGCCGCGACCGCGGTGGCGATCATGAGGATCGCGCGCAGAGAGAGCGTGCGGACCAGCAGGGGTACGCCAGCCTGAGCCGAGGCGCGGACACCGGCGGCGTCCGGCCGGAGGGAAGCACCGTGCCGGTGGGCGCCACGTATGACCACGGTCAGGTAGACGGCCGCCATGCCGCACTGCGCGATGACCGTTCCCCAGGCCGAACCGGCGATGCCCAAGCCTGCGCCGTAGACGAATCCCACGTTGAGCCCGGCGTTGGCGACGAAACCCGCGACGGCGACGTAGAGCGGGGTCCTGGTGTCGTGGAGGCCGCGCAGCACTCCGGTCGCGGCCAGGACGATGAGCATGGCCGGGATGCCCAGCGCGGAGATGCGCAGATAGGTGGTCGCGTACGGGGCCGCGGTCGGGGAAGTGCCGAACAGGCCCACGATGCCGGGGGCCAGCGGCAGGACGACGGCGATGACGGCGATGCCGAGCAGTAGCGCGAGCCAGATGCCGTCCATGCCCTGCCGGATGGCCGCCGTGAGATCGCCGGCGCCGACGCGGCGGGCCACGGCGGCCGTGGTGGCGTAGGCGAGGAAGACGAAAACGCTCACAGCGGTGGTGAGAAGCGCCGAGGCGACGCCGAGACCGGCGAGCTGAGCGGTCCCGAGATGGCCGACGATCGCACTGTCCGCCATGACGAAGAGAGGCTCAGCGACGAGGGCGCCGAAGGCCGGGACGGCCAGCGCGACGATCTCTCGGTCGTGCCGCCGTCGGGTGGCCTGGGGTATCGCTGGAGCCTGTGTCATGAGCATCAATCTAATCGTCCACAGGTAAGAGATGCAACTGGCTTTTGATCCTTACTCCTCCTCTCGGGTCGTGTCCTTTCGGGAACCGTTCGATGCGATCTTGAGCCGACTGGGGAAGTTTTTCTTCTGCACAGCCGGTGGATCGGAAAAGTGCAGGTCACAGGCTCGTTCATAACGAGATAGAGGGCTTGTTCACAGGGCTGTCCACCGGGTCGTGCACAGGTTTCGCCGAGTTCTCCACAGCATCGGGGCGGTCGTCCACATGGCCTGTGGATAACCAGATTGGCTGACGGTGCCGAGGGGCCTACCGTTGTCCGGCGCCCGCTCCTTCTCCGGGTCCGGCAAGCATCCTTCTTCCGGCCCGGGAACCGTCATAAATCCGACGCGTGAGAACCGGAGTTGGGCCTCTCAGTTGTCAGTGTCGTGCCGTACAAAAGAGGACACGGCGAGGTCCGCCGTGCGGACGGGAGGAGGTGGCTCGGTGAGTATTTCCGAGCCCTTGGACGATCCGTGGGCCGACAGCGGACCCAGCGATCGTCTGCCGGCCTCCCGTCGGCGCAGTGACGGCGGCCGGGGTCGTGACGATCAGCACGACCGGGGCCGGGACAACGGAGCCTGGGACGGCGGGGGTTCGTCGTTCGAGCGGGTGCCGCCTCAGGATCTGGACGCCGAGCAGTCGGTGCTGGGCGGCATGCTGCTGTCCAAGGACGCCATCGCCGATGTCGTCGAGATCCTCAAGGGCCACGACTTCTACAAGCCCGCGCACGAGACGATCTACCAGGCCATCCTGGACGTCTACGCCAAGGGCGAGCCGGCCGACCCGATCACCATCGCCGCCGAGCTCACCAAGCGCGGCGAGATCAACAAGGTCGGGGGTGCCGCGTATCTGCACAGCCTCGTCCAGACCGTGCCCACGGCTGCCAACGCCGAGTACTACGCGGAGATCGTCCACGAGCGGGCCGTCCTGCGCCGCCTGGTCGAAGCCGGTACGCGCATCACGCAGATGGGATACGCGGCCGACGGAGACGTGGACGAGATCGTCAACAGCGCCCAGGCGGAGATCTATGCCGTCACCGAGCAGCGCACCAGCGAGGACTACCTCCCGCTCGGAGACATCATGGAAGGCGCCCTCGACGAGATCGAGGCGATCGGCTCGCGCAGCGGCGAGATGACGGGCGTGCCCACCGGATTCACCGATTTCGACTCGCTGACGAACGGCCTCCACCCGGGCCAGATGATCGTCATCGCGGCCCGACCCGCCATGGGTAAGTCGACCCTCGCACTGGACTTCGCGCGGGCCGCCTCCATCAAGCACAACCTCCCGAGCGTCATCTTCTCGCTCGAGATGGGCCGCAACGAGATCGCGATGCGTCTGCTGTCCGCCGAGGCCCGGGTCGCGCTGCACCACATGCGGTCCGGCACGATGACCGACGAGGACTGGACCCGGCTCGCCCGCCGCATGCCGGACGTGTCGGCCGCGCCCCTGTACATCGACGACTCCCCCAACCTGTCGATGATGGAGATCCGCGCCAAGTGCCGGCGCCTGAAGCAGCGCAATGACCTGAAGCTGGTCGTCATCGACTACCTCCAGCTGATGCAGTCCGGCGGCTCCAAGCGCGCCGAGAGCCGCCAGCAGGAGGTCTCGGACATGTCCCGTAACCTCAAGCTGCTCGCCAAGGAGCTGGAGATCCCGGTCATCGCGCTCTCCCAGCTCAACCGTGGCCCCGAACAGCGCACCGACAAGAAGCCGATGGTCTCCGACCTGCGTGAGTCCGGCTCCATCGAGCAGGACGCCGACATGGTCATCCTGCTGCACCGCGAGGACGCGTACGAGAAGGAGTCCCCGCGCGCGGGCGAGGCCGACCTGATCGTCGCCAAGCACCGAAACGGTCCGACGGCCACCATCACGGTCGCGTTCCAGGGCCACTACTCGCGTTTCGTGGACATGGCCCAGACCTGATCCGGTAAACGGATTCGACGCCCGCCGCCGCAACGGGTGAACTGGGCCCATGACGACACCTCAGGAAGAACTGCTTCCCGGCACCCGGCGTGCCCTGCTGCACCGGATCGCCGTCGCGCAGGCCGAAGGGCGGGCTCCGTCACTGGTCGCCGCCGTCGTACGGGGCGGGCGGGCTGTGTGGCACGGGGCGCGGACCTCGGTGGACGGGCACGGGCCGGACGAGACCGTGCAGTACCGGATCGGGTCCATCACCAAGACCTTCACCGCCGTCCTGGTGATGCGGCTGCGCGACGAGGGCCTGCTCGATCTCGGTGATCCGCTGGAGAAGCATCTGCCGGGCACCGGCGCGGGTGAGGCGACGATCGCGGAACTGCTCGCCCACACAGCGGGGTTGGCGGCCGAGTCACCCGCACCCTGGTGGGAACGGACGCCCGGCTCCCTGCGGCCGGAGCTGAGGGATGTGCTCGGGGAACAGCCCCTGTTGCATCCCGTCGGCCGGCGGCACCACTACTCCAACCCCGGCTACACCGTGCTCGGCGCCTTGGTGGAGGAGCTGCGCGGCGCTCCCTGGGAGGAGGTGCTGCGCAACGAGATCCTGGAGCCGCTCGGCCTGCACCGGACCGGGGTACGGCCGGAGCCCCCGCACGCGGGTGGATGGGCCGTGCACCCGTGGGCCGACGCCATGCTGCCCGAGCCGACGGAGGACCTGGGCCGGATGGCGCCGGCCGGTCAGCTGTGGTCGACCACCGGGGACCTGGCGCGGTTCGCCGCGTTTCTGGCCCAGGGGGACGACCGGGTCCTGAGCGCGGAATCGGTGCGGGAGATGCGTACCCCGGCGGCGCCCGCCGAGGCGGCGGACGTGGTGGACGGCGTCACATACGGCTTGGGCATGCAGATCCAGCGGCGTGACGGCCGGCTGCTCGTCGGGCACTCCGGTTCGCTGCCGGGCTTCCTCGCGAACCTCACCATCAGCGTGGAGGACGACGTGGCCGCGGTGGTGCTCGCCAACTGCACCAGCGGACCACTGCTGGGTGCGGTGGGAGCGGACCTCGTCCGGATCGTCGCCGAGACGGAACCACGCATCCCGGAGCCCTGGCGGCCGCTGCGCGAGGTCGACCCGGCGGTGCTGGAGCTGGTGGGGCAGTGGTACTGGGGCACCCACGCCGTCGGGCTGCGCGCCACCACCGACGGTCTTCTGGCGCTGGCACCGTTGGCCGGCGGCGGCCGCAGGGCCCGCTTCCACGCGAACGGTGACGGCACCTGGACGGGGCTGGAGGGTTATTACGCCGGTGAGGTGCTGCGGCCCGTACGGCGCCCGGACGGGTCCCTGAGCCACCTCGACCTCGGCTCGTTCGTGTTCACACGGCAGCCCTACGCCCCTGAGTCTGCGGTGCCGGGGGGTGTGGACCCGCAGGGGTGGCGGGGCATCGGCTAGCCCCCCGGATGCCGAGAGGGGTGTGTTTCACGTGAAACACACCCCTCTCGGCATCCGGCGCTCTGACGACGGGGAGACTGGCAGCTCCGGTTCAGCGGCACGGCTCCGGTTCCGCGGCCAGAACCGCAGCTCCGGGGTCGCCGTCAGAGCCGCAGCTTGAAGCCCTCGTGCGAGGCGCTGAAGCCGAGCCGCTCATAGAAGCGGTGGGCGTCGGTGCGCGACTTGTCGGACGTGAGCTGCACCATCTGGCAGCCGAGCCGCCGGGAGGTGTCGATCGCCCACTCGATCAGCAGGCTGCCCAGTCCGCTGCCTCGCTCGTCGGCGTGGATACGCACGGCCTCGATGAGCGCGCGGGTGGACCCCTTGTGCGAGAGGCCGGGGATGATCGTGAGCTGGAGGGTTCCGATCACGCGGCCCTCGCGTACGGCGACGACGACATGCTGGTTCGGGTCGGCGGCGAGCCGTTCCAGTGCGGTTCTATACGGGGTCAGGTCGTCGGGTGACTCGCGCTGCGCCCCGAGCGGATCGTCGGCGAGCATGGCGACGATCGCCGGGAGGTCCTCGGCGATCGCAGGGCGTATTTCAAGATCTCCCATGCGCGCACCCTACGCGGGCACGTTCAGTGACTCCACCACCCGGACCAGCGGGGCCAGTTCGGGGTTCTTGGCGGCGTCGTCCAGGGCCTCGCGCAGCGCCGCGTCATTGGTGGGCCGCGCCTCCTCCAGCAGCCGCAGGCCCGCCTCGGTGACGTTGGTGTAGATGCCGCGCCGGTCGGTCGGGCACAGGTAGCGCTCGAGCAGGCCGCGGTCCTCCAGCCGGGTCACCAGGCGGGTGGTGGCGCTCTGGCTGAGTACGACCGCGTCGGCGACCTGCTTCATTTGCAGATGTCCGCCCTCGCCGTCGTGCTGCCGGCTGAGCACGTCCAGCAGGGAGTACTCGCGCACGCTCAGGTCGTGCTTGGCCTGAAGGGCGCGCTCGATGAGCGCCTCGATCCTTCCGTGCAGCGCAGAAAGAGCGCACCAGCCCTGGGCGAGGGCGGTGAGCGCGGGGTCCGTCGCTGTCATTGGCGTTTTCCTCCGTCCCGGAGCGGCTGCACCACCAGAGTAGAGCACCGGCGCAATAGTCGGCGCTTGCAAGTTCCCGCGTCTGCAATTATTGTGGGCGAACGCAAAGCGCTCCTGCAATCGTCTGGGAAGGTGTACCCCCACATGCCTCTCGCGCTTCTGGCCCTCGCGATCGGGGCCTTCGGAATCGGAACGACCGAGTTCGTGATCATGGGCTTGCTGCCCGAGGTCGCAGGCGACTTCGGGGTCTCCATCCCCACGGCGGGCCTGCTCGTGACCGGCTACGCGCTCGGTGTGGTCATAGGTGCCCCGCTGATGACCCTGTTCGGCACCAAGATCCCGCGCAAGCGGATGCTGATGCTGCTGATGGGCCTGTTCATCGCCGGAAACCTGCTCTCCGCCGCGGCCCCCGCCTTTGTGATCATGCTGCTCGGACGCGTGGTCGCCTCGCTTGCCCACGGTGCCTTCTTCGGCATCGGCTCGGTCGTCGCGGCCGAGCTGGTCGCGCCCGACAAGAAGGCCGGCGCCATCGCGATGATGTTCACCGGCCTGACCGTCGCCAATGTCGTCGGCGTCCCGCTGGGCACGCTGATCGGACAGGCCATCGGCTGGCGCGTCACCTTCGGCCTCGTCGCCGCCCTCGGGGTCGTCGGTCTCGCCGGTATCGCCAAGCTCGTTCCCGAGCTGCCGCGGCCGGAGGGCGTACACCTGCGGCACGAGCTGGCCGCCTTCAAGAACGCTCAGGTGCTGCTCGCCATGGCGATGACCGTCCTCGGCTTCGGCGGTGTCTTCGCGGCCATCACCTACATCGCGCCGATGATGACCCACATCGCCGGATTCGCCGACGGCTCGGTCACCTGGCTGCTGGTTCTGTTCGGCCTCGGCATGGTCGGCGGCAACCTCGTCGGCGGCACGTTCGCCGACCGCGCGCTGATGCCGATGCTGTACGTCTCGCTCGGCGCCCTGGCCGTCGTCCTGGCGCTCTTCACACTCACCGCCCACAACAAGATCGCGGCCGCGGTGACCATCGCGCTGATCGGCGCCCTGGGCTTCGCCACCGTGCCGCCGCTTCAGAAGCGCGTCCTCGACCAGGCGCACGGCGCCCCGACGCTCGCGGCGGCCGTGAACATCGGCGCCTTCAACCTGGGCAACGCCCTGTCCGCCTGGCTCGGCGGCCTCGTGATCGCGGCCGGCTTCGGCTACACGGCCCCCAACTGGGTCGGCGCCGCCCTCGCCGCTGCCGCCCTCGTCCTCGCCGTCCTTTCCGCCGCCCTGGAGCGCCGCGACCGTACGCCCGGCACCGTGGTCGCCTCCGGGACGCCGGCGGGGCAGCAGGCGCACGTCCACCACTGAGCCGCCCGCACCCCGGGCGCCTCGCCATCCGTAATCCCACAGCTCCGTACCGGGGCCGTTCCCGGTACGGCAAGCACCCACCACTGCACCATCCAAGGAGACAGCTCCATGAGCACCACCGCCGTCGCCCCGCTCACCACCGAGGACGCCGAGCTGCTCGTCACCACGGCCCGCCGGGCGGCCGAGGAAGCCGGAGTCACCGTCAGCGTCACCGTTCTGGACACCGGTGGCCACCTGCTCGCCTTCCGCCGGGACGACCGGGCCGTGCTGATCTCGGGTGAGACCAGCACCCGCAAGGCCTATACGGCCCTTCAGCTGAACGCGCCCACCGCCGACCTCGTCGATGCCGTCCAGCCCGGCGGGCTCTTCCACACGCTGCCCACGGCCCTCGACCGGCCCCTGCTGTTCATCGCGGGTGGCATCCCCGTCCACCGGGACGGCCGGCTGATCGGTGCGATCGGCGTCGGCGGTGGTGCGCCGGAGCAGGACCACGGCTTCGCCACCGCGGCCGTGCAGGCCCTCGCCTGAGCCACAGTCCGGGCCTCATGACGCCGGCCCCGCCGCCAGGAGCGGCGGGGCCGGCGTGCGTCGTACGACGGCTCAGCCTGCGGCGACCGTCAGCGGTGCGAACCGTCGGGTCCAGTCCCCCGGCAGGTCCGTGATGCCGTAGGTCATCACGGACCCGAAGGCCACGGAGGCCATCCCTCGCTCCTTCGCCCAGGCCAGCAGCTCCTCGTGGCGCACGTCGATGTCGGTGCGCAAGGGACGGTCCGTACGCGCCGCCAGCGAGGCGATGAGCGCCTTGGCGGTCTCCGTGTCCCGGGCGATCAGCGGGCCGACGACATGGGTGTCCATGTTGGGCCACGCGGCCGTGTAGCCGATGAGCCGACCGTCCTCCTCGGCCACCCGCAGCTGATCGGCGAAGGCGGGCAGCCGGGTGATGAGGGGCGTGCGGTCGGTGCCGAACACCTCCTCGTCGAGCCGCAGAATCGCGGGCAGGTCCTCCGCGGTGGCGGCACGCGTGGTGACTGCGGGCTCCGGGCCACCGGGCGCGAAGCGGCCACTCAGCATCTCCGTCCGGCCCGTCACCTTGAAGCCCAGCTCCTCGTAGAGGGGACGGCCGGACGGCGTGGCATGCAGGGTCAGCGGGGTGGGCCCCATGGTCGACACGACATGCCGCATCAGGCGGCGACCGACGCCCCTGCGGGCATGACGTTCGGCCACCAGAACCATGCCGACGGCGCCGAGATCCGGCCGCCCCCACGCGCCGTACTCCGTGACCACGCACGCGGCGACAAGACCACCCTCGGGGTCATCGATGCCCAAGCCCTTTCCGGCCGTGAGGAGGAATCCCCACTTGTGTTCCTCCCGGGGCCACCCCCGGTCTTCGGACAGGTCGGCGCAGGCGGTGAGATCGCGGAGCGTCAGACGACGGATGGGCAGGTCGGCGAGGGAAGGAGTCGGCACGCAGGTCAGGCTGTCCGACCGGCACCCCTGCCGTCCACCCGTTTCGATGCAGACGCACGTGCTTTTGGCCACCTCGTAGCCAGGCGCACAGCCCATGGACAGCTGTGGGTGTTTCACGTGAAACATCGGCAGCCCACTAGCCTCAGCGCCATGGCGAGACTTCATCTGTTCGATCTCGATGGCACTTTGCTGCACGGCACCACCGCTCCGGTGGAGATTTCCCGCCAGTTGGGGCTGGAAGCGGAGACGGTGGCGCTGGACCGGGCGATCGCGGCAGGACGGATCGGTCCGCCGGAGTACGCGGCACAGGTGTACGAGCTGTGGGCTGATCTGACCGAGGCACATGTACGCGCCGCGTTCGAGGCCGCTCCTTGGCTGGCGAGGATCCGTGAGGTCTGGACGGAGATCAAAAACGCGGGTGAATACTGCGCGGTGGTGTCTCTCTCGCCCTCCTTCTTCGTGGAACTCCTCCTCGACTGGGGCGCCCACGCGGCCCATGGATCGCGGTTCCCGGCCGTGCCGTTCACCGAGCCCGTCGACCCGGCCGGGGCGCTCAGCGCCGCGGCCAAGGTGACCATCGCGGACCGGCTCTGCGCGGAGTTCGGCGTGGCGAGAGCGGACTGCGTGGCCTACGGCGACTCGTCGTCGGACAAGGAGCTGTTTGCTGTCGTACCGACTTCCGTGGCAGTCAACGCCGACGCCCATCTGGCCGGGCTCGCGACCCACTCCTACACGGGGCGTGACCTGTGGGATGCCTATGAACTGGTCAACCGGATCCGGTAGTTGACGGACCTCGCCATGCCCACCGCGCTCGCGCGTCGTGAGGGAGCAGGAGGGACTTGTACGGGCGCGGACGGTCGGTAGGGTCCACTCCGGTTCACGTCCGGGACGGAGCGCACGCATCACGGGCCGAGAACAGGGCAGGCAGCCTAACGGGACGGAGAGGCCGAAGAACCGCGTTTCCGGGTATACGACCGCGGCAGCCGATCGGGGCGGGAAGCTGCGGGACACGGCGCTACGGCCGGCCGCCCATCGGGGAAAACATGCGCCTTCCGGGCAGGAGGGTGCGCAGACCGACCGAGAGACGTTCGAGGCGAGGGCACACCATGGACGCTCCGACCACCACGTCGGGGGAGAACGGCATGTCGGGCGGCGGCGGCTGGTTCGCGCCGCGCAAGGTGCCCTCGGCTCCGCCGGACGGTGACCAGGAGGCGCACGATGGACGCCGGCCAGGCACCGCCCATGCCGTACCGGGCACGCCCGCCCTGCCGGCCCTCACCCACCGGACCGTTCCGGTCCCGCACGGGGACGCGGCCGTACCGCCGGAGCACTCCGCGGTCTCGCACGGTGACCCAGCGATCCTGTCGCGCGTACCCGCGCAGTGGCCGGAGGCCGCCTCCGACGAGGGCTCTCCGGACGCCCACCTCATCCGGCGCACGATGACCGAGATCGGCCCCGTCGCCGACAAGGTCACCTCCTACTTCTACGCTCTGCTCTTCGTCCGCCACCCCGAGCTGCGGTCGCTCTTCCCGGCCGCGATGGACGCCCAGCGGGACCGCCTGCTGAAGGCACTGCTCACGACGGCCGAGCACCTGGACAACACCCCGGTCCTCGTCGACTACCTGCAGAATCTCGGCCGCGGACATCGCAAGTACGGGACGCGCCCCGAGCACTATCCGGCCTTGGGCGAATGCCTCATCGGCGCGTTGAGCAAGTACGCCGCCACCGTGTGGACCCCGGAGACCGAAGCGGCCTGGGTGCGGGCGTACACGACGATGTCCCAGGTCATGATCGACGCCGCGGCGGCGGATGAGCTGCTGGCCCCGGCCTGGTGGCAGGCCGAGGTCGTCACGCACGATCTGCGGGCGCCGGACGTCGCGATCCTCACCGTCCGTCCCGACCAGCCGTACCCGTTCCTCGCGGGCCAGTACACAAGCGTGGAAACCCCCTGGTGGCCACGGGTGTGGCGGCACTACTCCTTCGCTTCCGCGCCCCGCTCCGACGGACTGCTGACGTTCCATGTGAAGGCCGTCCCGGCCGGCTGGGTCTCGAACGCGCTGGTGCACCGCGCACGGCCCGGAGACGTGATACGCCTCGGCCCGCCGACCGGCTCGATGACCGTCGATCACACCACCGACAGCGGTCTGCTATGCCTGGGCGGCGGCACCGGCATAGCGCCCATCAAGGCCCTGGTGGAGGACGTCGCCGAGCACGGCGAACGCCGCCCGGTCGAGGTGTTCTACGGGGCACGCACCGACCACGGCCTCTACGACATCGACACCCTGCTCAGGCTCCAGCAGAGCCACCCCTGGCTGTCGGTCCGGGCGGTCGTAGACCAGCAGGCACGACTCCAGCTGCCCGACGCCGTACGCGAATACGGCCCGTGGAACGAGTACGACGGCTACCTCTCGGGCCCGCCCGGCATGATCCGCAGCGGCATCGACGCGCTCCGGGACATCGGCATCCCGTCGAGCCGCATACGGCACGACTCCGTGGAGGAACTGCTCGTCGCGGCGGACTGATGGCGCTCACCCGAGGTCGGGGGCGTGCATGGCACGTACTCCCTCGATGTTCCCGTCCAGGTAGTGACGCAGGGACAGCGGCACGAGGTGGACGGAGGCGATACCGACGCGGGTGAACGGAACGCGGACGATCTCGTATTCACCAGTCGGCTCATCCACTTCGGGGCCGTGCCGCAGGGCCGGATCCATAAACTCCAGCCGGCAGACGAAGAAGTGCTGCACCTTCACACCGGTCGAGCCGCCGTCCTCACCGATGTGCTCCACCGTGTCCACGAAGCACGGCACCACATCGGTGATCTTGGCGCCGAGCTCCTCGTACACCTCTCGGTGCAGGGCGTCCACGACGGTCGAGTCCCCGGGCTCGACTCCGCCACCGGGGGTGACCCAGTAGGGATCGACACCGGGCTTGGTGCGCTTGATCAGGATCAGGTCGTCACCGTCCAGCAGAACGGCGCGGGCGGTGCGCTTGACCACGGGTCGGACGGTCATGGGAGAAATGTGGCCCGGCTGGTTCCACGTGAAACATCGCAAAGCGCCACCGCACCACCGCAGCGTGTGTACCCGCGCCGGATCAGTCAGCACCACGCCGTGGCGGCGCGCTGGAGCCACTCGTGGGCCCGTGCGACAGGGGGCATGCCGAGGGTGCCGGTCCGCACCACCAGGAAGTAGGTGCGCAGCGGCGGCACCGCCGGGTCGTGCAGGGTGACGATCGTGCCCTGACGGAGGGCGGGGGCACACAGATAGCGCGGCAGCACCGCCAGTCCGGCGCCCGCGATCGCGCAGGAGAGCACGGCCCGCAGATCGGGGACGACGATCGTGCCCGTGGCGGCCGGACGGGAGTCGAAGACGGCGGCCCAGTAGCGCGAGACGAAGGGCAGCGACTCGTGGACCTCGACCAAGGGCAGGCTCTCCAGGGCCGGCGCGCCCTTCAGCCGTACCGCGTCCGATCCGATCCGTTCCGCCCAGCGTGGGGCCGCGACCAGCACATGTTCCTCGTCACAGAGCGGAGTGGCGGTGAGCAGAGCCCCGCGCGGCCGGGCGGTGGTGATGGCCAGATCATGGTGGCCGCAGGCCAGCCCGTCCAGCGTCTCCTCGGACGTGCCGAAGGAGGCGCGCAGCGCGAAGGCCTGGCCGTCCTCGCCGGTCAGCTCCGTCAAAGCGGGCAGCGCACGCTCGGCGATGAATTCCGGCGGCCCGGCCAGGTGCAGCGTCCATGACGAGGACTCGTCGTCCAGGCCGCCCTCGGCTATCTCCACCAGCGCGTCGAGGTGCGGCGCGGCCTTGTGCGCGAGTTCGTCGCCGATGGTCGTGGGCGTCACCCCGCGCGCCTGCCGAAGAAAAAGGGGTCTGCCCAGCTGGCGCTCCAGCGTGCGGATCTGTGAGGTGACGGCGGGCTGGGAGAGGCCGAGCAGGGCGGCGGCGCGGGTGAAGGAACCGGCCCGGTGCACGGTGACGAAGGTCCGCAGCAAGGCCAGATCCATGGCACGCCCTCCCAGTTACTGCCCCTCCGGCCCCCAGGCAGGCACCAACCATAAATAAGTCGATAGGTCTGTGTCGCTACCGTGATTGGACACTGACAGACAGTCAACTAGCCTTGTTCGTGCGGGCTTTCCACCACGAAAGCCGCAGACGGTCCGAGCCACGAGGGGGGAGGCTCGGACCGTCCTGACGGTATCGGTGGGCGGACACGGGGGCGCTCAACCGGCGGACGCGTCCAGGGCGCGCAGTACGTCGGCCACCAGGTCCTCGGCGTCCTCGGCGCCGACGGACATGCGGATGAAGCCCTCCGGGACCGCGTCCCCGCCCCAGCGGCGGCGGCGCTCGGCCGTGGACCGCACCCCGCCGAAGCTCGTCGCGTCTTCCACCAGGCGCAGGGCCGCGAGGAAACGTTCGGCTCGCGCGCGCGTGGGCAGCGTGAAGGAGACGACGCAGCCATAGCGACGCATCTGCTCCGAGGCGATCTTGTGTGAGGGGTCGTCGGGCAGACCCGGGTAGCGCAGTCCGGAGACCTCGGGACGCCGGCGCAGTGCCTCGGCGACGGCGAGGGCGGTGGCGTTCTGGCGGTCGACACGCAGCTGGAGCGTGGCGATCGATCGATGCGCGAGCCAAGCCTCCATGGGACCGGAGATCGCGCCGACGATCTTGCGCCAGCGGCGAACGGCGGCCATGGCCTCGGCGTCGCGGCCGGTGACGTAGCCCAGCAGGACATCCCCGTGCCCGGTGAGCTGCTTGGTACCACTGGCCACCGAGAAGTCGGCGCCCAGCTCCAGCGGGCGCTGCCCGAGCGGGGTGGCGAGCGTGTTGTCGACGGCCACCAGGGCGCCATGCGCGTGTGCCGCCTCGGCCAGCCGCCGGATGTCGCACACGTCGAGCCCGGGGTTCGACGGGGACTCGATCCACAGCAGCCGCGCCCCGTCGAGCAGCTCCAGCTGGGCGTCGCCGCCGGTCGGCGCGGTGCGGACCTCGATGCCGTACGCCTCCAGCTGGGCGCCGACCAGCGGCAGCACCTGGTAGCCGTCGGACGGCAGCACGACCGCGTCCCCCGCGCGCAGCTGTGAGAACAGCACGGAGGAGATCGCCGCCATGCCGGAGGCGAACACCAGCGTCTCGACGTCGTCCCGGCCCGGCGCCTCCAGTTCGCCGATGGCCCGCTCCAGCAGCGTCCAGGTCGGGTTGTCGTCACGGCCGTACGCGTACGGTCCCGTCACCTCGCCGGACAGGTGGAAGTGGGCCGCGAAGACCGGCCCGGGCAGGGTCGGCTCGTGCTTGACCGGCTCGGGCAGCCCCGCCCGGACCGCGCGCGTGCCCTCACCGGGGCGGCCCTCGTTCTCGGCATCGGTCATACGGCTCGTCCCTTCAGCTCGGCCCGTACGGCGGCGAGCAGGCCGATGCTCGCCGCCTCCACCATCCCAAGGCACTCCTCGAAGCCGTCCCGTCCCCCGTAGTACGGGTCCGGTACGTCGAGGTCGGCGCCGGCGGCGGGGTCGTGGGAGCGGAACAGGCGAATCTTGTGTGCGTCCTCCTCGGTGGGTGCAAGCCGGCGCAGGGCCTTGAGATGGCCGGCGTCGAGGGCGATCACAAGGTCGAGGCGGGCGAACCACGACGGCTGGAACTGGCGGGCGATGTGCTCACTGTCGTAACCGTGCTCGTCCAGGACCGAGACGGTGCGCGGGTCGGCGGGCTCGCCCTCGTGCCAGCCGCCGGTGCCGGCGCTGTCGACCGCCACCAGATCCTCCAACCCGGCCTCCGCCACGCGCGCGCGGAAGACGGATTCGGCCATCGGGGAGCGGCAGATGTTGCCGGTGCACACGAAGCAGACGCGGTAGGTCATGGCGCGGTCAGTCCTCGTCGGGCAGGACGACGTGCAGCGCCCAGGAGACGACGGAGATGATCAGACCACCGATGACGGCCGTCCAAAAGCCTTCCACGTGGAAACTCAGGTCGAGCTTGCCGCACACCCAGGAGGTCAGCAGCAGCATCAGTGCGTTGACGACCAGGGTGATCAGGCCCAGGGTCAGGATGAAGAGCGGGAAGGTGAGCACCTTCACGATGGGCTTGACCAGCCAGTTCACCAGACCGAAGATCAGCGCGACGACGATCAGCGTGCCGGCCTTCTTGGCGGTGTTGTCACCCGTGAGGGTGATCTTGTCGAGCAGCCACACCGCGACCGCCAGGGCGCCCGCGTTGGCGATCGTCTTGACTAGGAAATTCTTCATGTGTCTGATCGTGGCAGACCGGACGCGCACTGACGATGGACGGCGAGCGGTGTGACGGCGACCAGGGGAACAGCGAGTGGTGAGGCGAGGGCGGCAGCGGCGATGAAGGCTTTCCGGCTGGACGAACTGGAGGCGGAACGCGCCGCCAACGAGGGCGCCTACCTGCAATTTCTGCACGAGCGGAACATGTCGGTCGGCCTGTACGCCCTGAACGCGGGCGAGCACGACCCGCAGAAGCCGCACAACCAGGACGAGGTGTACTTCGTGGTCAGCGGCCGGGCCTCGATCACGGTCGGTCTGGAGACGACCCAGGTGGCGCGGGGAAGCGTCGTGTACGTGCCCGCAGGGGTCGCGCACAAGTTCCACCACATCAGCGAGGACCTCAGGGTGCTCGTCGTGTTCTCTCCGCCCGAGGCGTGAGCCCGGACCCCGGGATCCCTAGGGGACGGGTCAGGGGAGGACAAGGGATGCGAGGCCCCCGCCGGGCCCCTGCGCGGCCCTAGCATCGAGTGCGGAACATCAACAACGCACGAGATGCAAAGGACGAGGGCGATGCGAGAGATATTCGCGGGGCTGCCGTGGTGGGTGAAGTGGGTCGCGGTGCCGGTCATCGCCCTGGTGGTGTTCGGCGGCCTGATAGCGACCGTCGTCGGGTTCGTGATCGGCCTGCTGTTCAAGGCGCTGGTCTTCGTCGCCCTGGTCGGCGGACTGATCTACGTCGTGCGCAAGTTCATGGGGAACTCCTCGTCGCGCAGCGACTGGTGAGGCATCAGAGGGCCGGTGAGGCGTGAGGGGAGCACCGGTTCCCTCGGGGGAGGGAAGTTTTCCCGGGAGCCGTCTGCGCGCGGTGGCGGGCGGTTAGAGTCCGGAACTCCCCGCGGGGTCCGGCCCCGTGGGTGGCGCAGTCCCCCCTCCGTGCTCTTTCCCCGCACGGGCTGCCCCTCGCCCCTCGGGAGTGACTCTTGGCCACGGTTGACACCGCACCGGCAGAACTCCACGCACCCCCCACCCCCCCGCGCTCCTGCGCATCCCCCCTCCCGCGACCGGCCGCCCCGCCCGTGCCCGGCCGGCCACACGCGGCGGACATCGCCGGCCCCCCGCATGCTCCGGGCCGCACCGGGCCACCCTCCTCCACCGGCGTACCGGGACCACCGGTCAAGGCGACATCCACCGCCACGCTCATCGGCTCCGTCCAGCGCGCCATGCGCCTGCTGGAGACCGTCGCCGCACACGCCTACGGCGCCCCTGCCAAACAGCTCGCCCGGGAGACCGGCCTCGCGCTCCCCACGACGTACCACCTGCTGCGCACCCTGGTGCACGAGGGCTATCTGCGCCGGGAGAAGGGGCTGTTCTTCCTCGGTGACGCGGCCGAGCGGCTGGGCCGCAGCGGAGCACAGCAGAAACGTCGCAGCACGGTGGCGGACACGCTCGCTCATTGGCGCGATTCCATCGGTGTGCCGGTGTACTACGCGATGTACCGGGACGGGGAGATCGAGGTCATGTGCGTCTCCGACTCCCGTGAGGCGCCCGCGGTCGAGGAGTGGGCGGACTTCCGCGAGACCGGCCACGCGCACGCGATCGGGCAGTGCCTGCTCTCCCAGTTGGACGAGGACGCACGGCGCGACCATCTCGCCCGGTACCCCGCACGGGCCATCACGCCGTACACCGTGCGGGACAACGACGCGCTGCTGCGGCGGCTGGCCAGGCTTCGGCGCATGGAACCCGTGGTGGAGCGCCAGGAATACGCCGTCGGAACGGTCTGCGCGGCGGTTCCGATCACGGTCGGCACCACCGCGGCCACCATGGCCATCTCTCTCCCCGCCCACCAGGCTGACCGGCTGCTGCCCGCGGCCCACCGACTCCAGGCGGAGATCGGGCGGCATCTGGGGTCGCTCACGCTCTCTATCAGCATTTGAAAACTTACTCCTTGTGATCTCCCGTGCACGTTAAGCAAGATTTGACCACGGTCAGAGGGATCAATCCCGGCCAGTCGACGTCATATGACGGGGTAGGCAATGCGCGAGTCCGTACAGGCAGAAGTCATGATGAGCTTTCTCGTGTCGGAGGAGCTCTCCTTCCGCATCCCGGTGGAGTTGCGCTACGAGACCTGTGATCCCTATGCCGTGCGGCTCACTTTTCATCTGCCCGGCGATGCACCGGTGACCTGGGCCTTCGGGCGGGAGCTGCTGATCGACGGGGTCGGCCGTCCGTGCGGCGAGGGAGATGTGCACATCGCGCCCGCCGATGCGGAGGTGCTGGGTGAGGTGCTGATCCGGCTTCAGGTCGGCGGTGACCGGGCCCTGTTCCGCTCGTCGGCGCCACCGCTCGTGGCCTTCCTCGACCGGACGGACAAGCTCGTGCCGCTCGGCCAGGAAGGTGCGCTGGCCGATTTCGACGCCCATCTGGAGGAGGCCCTGGACCGCATCCTGGCCGAGGAACAGAGCGCCGGCTGAAGCGTTCCGGCCTGGGGCGGCGGGCACTCCGCCATGCCGCACGGAATTGTGCAGGAACGCTTCTTCAGCGGGGCTCCACCCGGCTCACCGCTTCCGGCGCCGGCCCCGGCCACCGCGCGCCGGCGCGGGCTGAGCCCCGGAGGACGCCACGGCATCCGGGGCCGACCGGTCGGCCGAGACGACCAGCGCGGCGAGCGCGGTGGTGACCGGGACCGAGGCGACCAGACCGATCGAGCCGATCAGCGTGCGCACGATCTCCTCGGCCACCAGCTCGCTGTTGGCCACGGCCCCGACGCTGCTCTGCGCGATCGAGAACAGAAGCAGCAACGGCAGTGCCGCACCGGCGTAGGCGAGCACGAGGGTGTTGACCACGGAGGCGATGTGATCGCGGCCGATGCGGATGCCCGCCCGGTACAGCCCGCGCCAGCCCATCGACGGGTTGGCCTCGTGCAGCTCCCAGACGGCCGACGTCTGTGTCACCGTCACGTCGTCCAGCACGCCGAGCGAACCGATGATGACGCCGGCCAGCAGCAGACCGCTCATGTCGATCGATGGATACAGGCCGTGGATCAGGCCGGTGTTGTCGTCCGTGTTGCCGGTGAGCGCGGCCCAGCCGATGAAGAGCGAGCCGAGCACACCGATCAGCGAGAGGGAGATCAGTGTGCCGAGCACCGCCACCGAGGTACGGGCCGACAGGCCGTGGCACATGTACAGGGCGATGAGCATGATGGCGCTCGACCCGACCACGGCCACGAGCAGCGGGTTCGAACCCTGGAGGATCGCGGGCAGGATGAACAGGGTCAGCACGAGGAAGCTGACGGCCAGGGCGACCAGCGCCATGGCGCCGCGCAGCCGGCCCACAACGACGACGGCGATGGCGAAGATCCCCGCGAGCAGCATCATGGGGAACGTGCGGTTCACATCGGTGACCGAGTACTGAAGCTCCCTCGGAGCGGAGGGCTCGTAGGCGACCACGACCTTCTCGCCCTGGTGCAACTGCCGCGACTGGTCCGGCTGCACGATCTCGGTGAACGTACGGCCCTTGTCCTTGCCGGTGTCGACCCGGATGGTCGCCTTCTTGCACGTTCCGTCGGCCTGCTGCTGCGCCGAGGTGCCCTCGGCGGTGGAGGTGTCACCGGTCGGGGCGTCGCCGGAGGCGTTCACCGACTTGCAGTTGACCTCGATGACCCGGGTGACCGTGGCCTGCTGGGTCTGCCGGTCGAAGCCGACACCGGTGCGCTTGTGGGAGGGGGCTCCTCCGGGCCAGAGCACCACGAGACCGACCAGGACCGCCGCGGTGAAGGGGACCAGGATCGCCGCGATGACCTTGCGCAGGTGCTGCGAGACGGGAGCGGCGGGACCGTGACTGTGGCTGTGCGAATGGCCGTGGTGCCCGGGATCCGAGGGACCGTGGTGGCCGGGACCGTCACCTCCCGCTCCCGAGCCGGCACCCGAGCCCTCGTGCGGAGAGGCAGAGCCGTGCCCCGGACCGGCTCCACGGCCGCCGTCATAGGTTCCGTGGCCGTGTCCGAAGTCCTGTCCCGCGCCGTCTCGGCGGTGCGGCTCCGGCGGCTGGTAGGGGTACTGCTCCATCCTGGTCACCACCCGATCATCGCAAGAACCGTGGAGGCCCACTGTTCACCGCGCCACACATGACGCTAGCGTGGAGGCACCTTTGCACACGCGGGAGCTCGGAGCACCGGGCTGAGAGGGCGCTGACCTCCGTAGACCCGATGTTTCACGTGGAACAAGCGATGTTCCACGGAAATATCGGCAGACGGAAACCGCTGCGTCGACCGCCGAACCTGTTACCGGGTAATGCCGGCGTAGGGAGTAGGTCTCATGACCAACAAGGACGCACGCACGCCTGCCTCTGTTCAGGACGAGAAGTCCCAGGAGGCCGGGAAGTCCATCGGCTGGCACAAGGCGTACGTCGAGGGCTCGCGCCCCGACCTGCGCGTGCCGGTCCGTCAGGTGCACCTCACCAACGGGCGGTCGGTCACGCTGTACGACACGTCAGGCCCGTACACCGATCCACTCTTCGACACGGACGTCCGCAGGGGCCTGCCGCCGCTGCGGGAGAACTGGATCGTCGCCCGCGGTGACACCGAGGAGTACGCGGGCCGTCCCGTCCGTCCCGAGGACGACGGGATCAAGCACACCTCGCCGCGTGGCGGGCTGCGGAACCTGGACGCGGTCTTCCCGGGGCGCCCGCGTCAGCCGCGGCGGGGCCGCAGCGGCCAGGCGGTGACGCAGCTCGCGTACGCCCGACAGGGCGAGATCACGCCGGAGATGGAGTTCGTGGCCATTCGGGAGAACGTTTCTCCCGAGGTGGTCCGCGAGGAGATCGCGGCGGGCCGGGCCGTGCTGCCGGCCAACGTGAACCACCCGGAGATCGAGCCGATGATCATCGGCAAGCGGTTCCTGGTGAAGGTCAACGCCAACATCGGCAACTCCGCGGTGACGTCCTCCATCGAGGAGGAGGTCGAGAAGATGACGTGGGCGACCCGCTGGGGCGCCGACACGGTCATGGACCTGTCCACCGGCCGCAACATCCACACCACCCGCGAGTGGGTGCTGCGCAACTCCCCCGTGCCCATCGGCACGGTTCCGCTCTACCAGGCGCTGGAGAAGGTCGACGGCAAGGCCGAGGAACTGACCTGGGAGATCTACAAGGACACCGTCATCGAGCAGGCCGAGCAGGGCGTGGACTACATGACCGTCCACGCGGGCGTCCGGCTGCCGTACGTCCCGCTCACCGCCAACCGCAAGACCGGCATCGTCTCGCGCGGCGGCTCGATCATGGCCGCGTGGTGCCTGGCGCACCACAAGGAATCGTTCCTGTACGAGAACTTCGAGGAGCTTTGCGAGATCCTCGCCGCCTACGACGTCACGTACTCGCTGGGTGACGGTCTCCGGCCCGGTTCGATCGCGGACGCCAACGACGAGGCGCAGTTCGCCGAGTTGAAGACGCTCGGGGAACTCAACCGGATCGCCAGGCGTTTCAACGTACAGACGATGATCGAGGGCCCCGGGCACGTCCCGATGCACAAGATCAAGGAGAACATCGACCTTCAGCAGGAGATCTGTGATGAAGCTCCGTTCTATACGCTCGGCCCGCTGACCACGGACATCGCGCCGGCGTACGACCACATCACCTCCGGCATCGGTGCCGCGATGATCGCCTGGTGGGGCACGGCGATGCTCTGCTACGTCACGCCCAAGGAGCACCTGGGCCTGCCCAACCGTGACGACGTCAAGACCGGCGTCATCACCTACAAGATCGCCGCGCATGCGGCCGACCTCGCCAAGGGGCACCCGGGCGCTCAGGAGTGGGACGACGCCCTGTCGGACGCGCGCTTCGAGTTCCGGTGGGAGGACCAGTTCAACCTCGCGCTGGACCCGGACACGGCACGGGAGTTCCACGACGAGACCCTGCCGGCCGAGCCCGCCAAGACGGCTCATTTCTGTTCCATGTGCGGCCCGAAGTTCTGCAGCATGAAGATCTCGCAGGACATCCGGCGGGAGCACGGCGGCAGCCGGGCCGAGGTCGAGGAGGGCATGGCCCAGAAGTCGAAGGAGTTCGCGGCCGCCGGCAACCGGGTGTATCTCCCGATCGCCGACTGAGACACGCACGGCGGTTTCGCCGCACCGGCCGGTCCGTTGGCGGGCGTCTGGTGCGGCACAGGCAGGGGGCTCGCGGCTGACCGGGGTGGTGGCACCACACCGGTTGGCCGCTCGGCCCTAGTCGGGCTGCTGTTCCGGACCGCCGAAGTCCGGGCTCGTGTAGTCGGGGCTGGTGAAGCTCGGGCGGCCGGCCCCGGTGCCATCGCCGGGGCTGCTGAAGCCGGGGCGGTCGTAGCCCAGGCGCG
This sequence comes from Streptomyces sp. NPDC036984, assembly GCF_055607665.1. Lineage (NCBI taxonomy): Bacteria > Bacillati > Actinomycetota > Actinomycetes > Kitasatosporales > Streptomycetaceae > Streptomyces > Streptomyces sp. NPDC036984. Next base: position 174,038 of record NZ_JBVJRL010000011.1, on the reverse strand, counting down.
GCATGCGGCCGGTCGGGGCGGGCGGGGCCGTGTGGGGGACGGCGGCCGGGCCGGGATCGGCCAGCGCCTCCCGGAGAAAGGGCAGGATGCCGCGCTCCAGCAGGGCGTCCCGCCAGGCTTCTCGAGCCCTGGCCAGCTCTTCGCTCGCCGCTTCCTGGGCCCGGGCGTCCGCCGAGGTGCTGTTGCGCAGCGCGGTGAGCACCAGCCCGACGGCGGCGACGAGGATCCCGGCCGCGGTCATGGCGCCGAACACCCAGCCGGTGGTGAGCATGGCCCGGGCGAGGGTCTGCCCGGGGTCCAGCATCTTCAGGATGTAACCGACGAGCAGGAAGAGGACCGCGGCGGTTCCGGAGAGGATGGGAGCCAGGACGGCGATGACCGCGGTGGCGCCCGCGCCCGTGCTCTCGGCGGCTTCGCCCAGGGTGGCGGCGAGGCTCGTGGCGTCCGAACCAGGGATGACGGCATCGGAGTTGTCGGCGGTGGGCGGGGTGGACAGCGCCGGGTGACGCAGTTCGTCGCGGATCTCGACGTAGTGCTGGTACTCGGCCGCCGCGGCTGTCGTGATCAGGGCGGAGGCGTTGAGAGCCATGGTGCGCAGTTGTTCGGGGTTGAGCCGCTGTCCGACAGCGGCCAGTTCCGGTCGGTGCGGTGCGGAGCGCAGCACCTCATCGAGGAGCCGCTCGAATTCCTGGCGGTCCTCGCTCCTCAGGTGCTGCGGAACGCTTTTCATGTGCATCCCCCGATGCTCCGTAGGGCTTGGGGCTCGCACGCCGGCGAGCCGTCGGGCAGAAACGGAGGGGAGCCTGCTACGGATAAGTCGATGGTAGAGCCGTGACGGCGCACGGTGACAGGGGATTGCCGGAAATTGCGTCCCGGCCTGCGCGTACGCGGCCGGGGGACGCCTGCCCGCGGAACGCTCAGATATCCAGAGGGAGTTGCCGGACCAGCAGCTTTCCGGCCATGGTCACTCCGCCGTCCATGGCGATGGCGAGCCCGTCGGCGTAGATGTGCGGCCCCTCGACGGCCGGGCCGGTGCCCTCCTCGCCGTCCTCGGAGCCGACCTCGCCGAGGAGGTAGGGAATGGGGCTGTGCCCGTGAACGACCCGGGTGCCGCCGTACGTATCGAGAAGGGAGCGCACGGCGTCGGCGCCGCCCTCGTCGCGGAAGGAGAAGCGCTTGGTGAACTTGCGGAAGAGATCCCAGACCTCGTCGGCGTCGTTGCGGGTCAGGGTCTCGCGGACGGTGTCGTTGACCGCCTCGATCGAGTCGCCGTAGTCCAGGTAGACGGTGGTGTCGGAGTGGATGAGCAGATAACCGTCGACCTCCTCGATGGCGTCGAGGCGGGCCATCCACTGGAGATGGTGGTCCTGGAGGCGGTCCATGTCGGTCTTCTGGCCACCGTTGAGCAGCCAGGCCGCCTGGAAGGTGGCGGTGCCCGCGCCGGAGTTGACGGGGGTGTCGCCGAACCGCTTGGCGCCGAGCAGCAGCAACTCGTGGTTGCCCATGAGGGCCTTGCAGTAGCCGCCTGCCGCGGCCGCCTCGGCGGACAGTCGCATGACCAGGTCGATGACGCCGATGCCGTCCGGGCCGCGGTCGGTGAAGTCGCCGAGGAACCACAGCCGGGTGGTGCCGGCGCACCACTGGCCGGAGGCGTCGATCAGGCCCTGCTCTTGCAGGGCGGCGACCAGTTCGTCCAGGTAGCCGTGGACGTCTCCGACGACGTAGAGCGGTCCCGGGCCCGCCGCGGGCTGCGGTGGCGGGGTGGCGGGGGCGGGCTCGACGGGGACCTGGAGGGTGTCACCGCGGTTGATGACGGGCAGGTCGCGCTGGGTGGGGGTGTAGCCCGTGGGGTACGCCTCGTCGGCGGCCGGGACGGCGTCGCCGGGGTGGATGCCGCGGATGTACGGACCGGTCTCATGGACGTACGCGGGTACCCGGAAGTCGCGCAGCGTCGCCGTCCGCTCCGTCTCGGGTCCCTGACCGGCCCCCTGAGTCATCAGACCCCTCCACCATCGCGCCGCATCTGCACCGCTTCGGACTGCCTGGTCGCAGCGGTCCGCGGTGTCGTGGGCCCATCATAGGAATGCGCGTCGCGCCGTGTGATGACCCAGGGGTGGGAATCCGAACAAGACTCCAGTTCACCGCGGCTTTCGCCCCGTTTGGGCGGATGTTCGACCAGCTGTCGGCCGACCGGTCCTCCGGCCGGCCCGGCGCTACTTCTCGTCCGGTGTCCTCGGCGGGCTGACCGTCGTGCGCGGGAGTCGTCGCTGGGAGGAGGTGCGCACGATCAGCTCGGTCGGTATCACCTGCTCGACCGGCTGGTCGGACTCGACGCCCTCGATGGCGTCGATGAGGAGCTGGACGACCGCGGTGCCGATGCGCCGCGGCTTCAGGGAGAGCGTGGTGATGGGCGGCTCGGTGCTGGCGTACACCGTGGACTCGCTGCAACACACCAGCAGCAGGTCGTCGGGGACGCGCAGGCCGTAGCGGCGGGCGGCGGCGAGCAGATCGGTGCCGTTGGGGTCGAACAGTCCGTAGACCGCGTCGGGCCGGTCGGGGCGGGCGAGCAGCCGGTCGGCGGCGACGGCGCCCGCACACGGGTCGTGCGCCGGGTAGGCCTCGTAGACCGGATCCTGCCCGACCCGCTCGCACCAGCGCAGGTAGGCGGTGGTCGACAGGTGGGTGTACGTGTCCGTCGTGGTGCCCGTGAGCAGGCCGATGCGGCGGGCGCCGGCGTCGGCGAGGTGGTCGAGGATGCCGAGTACGGCGGCCTCGTGGTCGTTGTCGACCCAGGCGGTGACGGGGAGCGCGCCGGCGGGTCGGCCGTCGGAGACGACCGGCAGGCCCTGCCGCACGAGTTCGCTGACCACCGGGTCCTGGTCGGAGGGGTCGATGACCACCGTGCCGTCCAGGGCGACGTTGGACCAGACGTCATGGCGGGAGGTCGCGGGCAGGATGACCAGGGCGTAGCCGCGGGCGAGCGCGGCCGAGGTGGCGGCCCGGGCCATCTCGGCGAAGTACGCGAACTCCGTGAAGGTGAAAGGTTCATCCCCGTACGTCGTCACGGTCAGGCCGATCAGACCCGACTTGCCGGTACGGAGGGTGCGGGCGGCGGCCGAGGGGCGGTACCCGAGCCGGTCGGCGACCTCGCGCACATGGCGCCGGGTGGCGTCCGGCAGCCGGCCCTTGCCGTTGAGGGCGTCGGACACGGTCGTAATGGAGACCCCGGCGGCGGCGGCGACGTCTCTGATGCCCGCCCGACCCGGCCGGCTGCCTCGACGTGAGGTTTCCGCGCGGCTCACCTGGTGCTTCCCTGCTGCTGTCATGGCGAGCCGATAGTAGGGCTCATGCGGTGGGGTAGTGCGGACGCATATGCACGCGTTGACAGGCACGTTTCTGCATGGTCATGGGGGGCCAACTCCCTGTGAAATCAAGGCAGTTGATGGATTCAACAGTAAGACGTGTCTTGTCGACGCGTATGGGCCTGCCAAGTGCCCGAGGTCTCGAAGAGGTCTCAACTCACCTTCACGGGGGACGCGCGCCAGGGCGCAAGCCACCGGCGCATAGATATATGTACGGCGCGCCCCCCGAAACGTACGCCTTCGTGCGGCGATGCCCCTGATGCCGGTGGGAGAAGCGATGCTCGCCCCCCTCTCGGGGCCAGTCCCCGCACTCCAGCCCGCCCGCACCTGTACGCAGGCGGGCCGAATCCTCATAAGGTGAGGAGTATTGGAAGCCGGCGGTGTCGACGGTCCGCCGGTGGTCGCGAGGAGGACTGCGGTGAGCGAGACAAGCCCCAAGCTGCGCGCCGAGCTGGAGGGTATCCCCACCTACAAGCCGGGCAAGCCGGCCGCGGCCGGTGGACCGGTCGCCTACAAGCTGTCCTCCAACGAGAACCCCTACCCGCCGCTGCCCGGTGTGCTGGAGAGCGTGACCGCGGCGGCCTGCGACTTCAACCGCTACCCGGACATGGCCTGCACCGGGCTGATGAACGAGCTGTCGGATCGCTTCGGCGTCCCGCTCTCCCACCTGGCCACCGGCACCGGCTCGGTCGGGGTGGCCCAGCAGCTGATCCAGGCCACCAGCGGCCCTGGCGACGAGGTGATGTACGCCTGGCGCTCCTTCGAGGCGTACCCGATCATCACGCAGGTCAGCGGCGCCACCTCGGTGCAGGTGCCGCTGACGCCGGGTGATGTGCACGACCTGGACGCCATGGCGGACGCGATCACCGACCGGACGCGGCTGATCTTCGTCTGCAACCCCAACAACCCGACCGGCACGGTGGTGCGGCGGGCCGAGCTGGAGCGGTTCCTCGACCGGGTGCCCGGCGATGTGCTGGTGGTGCTGGACGAGGCCTACCGGGAGTTCATCCGCGACCCCGAGGTGCCCGACGGCGTCGAGCTGTACCGGGAGCGGCCCAACGTGTGTGTGCTGCGGACCTTCTCCAAGGCGTACGGGCTGGCCGGGCTGCGCGTCGGTTTCGCGATCGCCCATGAGCCGGTGGCGGCGGCGCTGCGCAAGACGGCGGTGCCGTTCGGGGTGAGCCAGCTCGCGCAGAACGCGGCGGTCGCCTCGCTGCGGGCCGAGGACGAGCTGCTGGGCCGGGTCGGCTCGCTGGTGTGCGAGCGCACGCGCGTGGTCGACGCGCTGCGGGGCCAGGGCTGGACGGTGCCGGAGACGCAGGCCAACTTCGTGTGGCTGCGACTGGGGGAGCGGACGGTCGCGTTCGCACAGGCCTGTGAGCAGCACGGTGTGGTGATCCGGCCGTTCCCGGGCGAGGGTGTGCGGGTCACGGTCGGGGAGGCCGAGGCGAACGACATCTTCCTGAAGGTGGCGGAGGCATTCCACAAGGAGCTCTAGCTAGACAAGGAGCTCTGGCTCGAAGGGGCTCCAGCTCGGTTGTGGAGCTATTCCTCGATCAGTTCCACCCGGATGGGATCGCCGGATCGTACGGTCGCCAGGAGGCGGGCGTCCCCGTCCAGACTGCCGAGGACGTTGCACGGGCTCGCGAGGCGGCACTCGTCGCCTCGCGAGATCGGCGTGGGCCCGTAGGGCAGGGCCAGCGCGTCGCCGTCCGTCCAGAAGGCCACCGTGCCCGGTTCCACGACCTGGCGAGCGTCCGTTTCACGTGAAACAGAGACGCCTGTATCGAAATACACCTCCTCACCCCATGTGTGCGCGATCGAAGCGAGTGGCAGTCCCTTGGCGAGGGCCTGCGTGGTCGGGGTACTTGCGTCGAGGGTCGCGGTGATGTTCCCCGCGGGCCAGGAAATGCGTATCTGCATGACGCGCAATTCAACAAGATGTTGAAGTCGCTGCCAAGGCCTTGACGTGAAGGCAGAGGGGGGACCCCCCTTCCCGGGCCGAAAATCAGTACGTCATAATGGCTTGTGAATGTGAACGCGTTCACAAGCGCATCCCGTTTGCCTTGTATGTCCGTGACAGACGGGGCAAACCGCCGCTGTACCCGGCGTAGTAAGGAGAGTGACGACGTGGACCTGGCTTTGGCGCCGGAGACACTGGCGCGCTGGCAGTTCGGCATCACGACCGTCTACCACTTCCTGTTCGTCCCGCTGACGATCTCCCTGGCAGCCCTCACGGCCGGGCTCCAGACGGCGTGGGTGCGCACGGAGAAGGAGAAGTACCTCAGGGCGACCAAGTTCTGGGGCAAGCTCTTTCTGATCAACATCGCGATGGGCGTCGTCACCGGCATCGTGCAGGAGTTCCAGTTCGGCATGAACTGGTCGGACTACTCGCGCTTCGTCGGTGACATCTTCGGCGCCCCGCTCGCCTTCGAGGCGCTGATCGCGTTCTTCTTCGAGTCCACCTTCATCGGCCTGTGGATCTTCGGCTGGGACAAGCTGCCCAAGAAGATCCACCTGGCCTGTATCTGGATGGTCTCGATCGGCACGATCCTGTCGGCGTACTTCATCCTCGCGGCCAACTCCTGGATGCAGCACCCGGTCGGCTACAAGATCGACAAGGTCAAGGGGCGTGCCGAGCTCACCGACTTCTGGGCCGTACTGACCCAGAACACCGCGCTCAACCAGGCCTTCCACACCCTGTCCGCGGCCTTCCTGACCGGTGGCGCCTTCATGGTGGGCATCGCCGCCTACCACCTGGCCCGCAAGAAGCACGTCCGCGAGATGAAGACCTCGCTGCGGCTCGGCCTGGTCACCGTCGTCATCGCCGGTCTGCTCACCGCGGTCAGCGGCGACCTGCTCGGCAAGGTCATGTTCAAGCAGCAGCCGATGAAGATGGCCGCCGCCGAGGCGCTGTGGGACGGCCAGCAGCCGGCGCCGTTCTCCGTCTTCGCCTACGGCGACGTGGAGAAGGGCCACAACTCCGTCGCCATCGAGGTCCCCGGCCTGCTGTCCTTCCTGGCGAACGACGACTTCACCTCGTACGTCCCCGGCATCAACGACATCAACAAGGCCGAACAGCAGAAGTTCGGGCCGGGCGACTACCGGCCCAACATCCCCGTCACCTTCTGGGGCTTCCGCTGGATGATCGGCTTCGGCATGGCCTCCTTCGGCATCGGCCTGGCCGGGCTGTGGCTGACCCGCAAGAAGTTCATGCTGCCGGAGCACCTGCGGGTGGGCGACGACGAGGTGCCGCATCTGGTCCTGTTCAAGAACGAGGCGCTCAGCCCGAAGCTCACCACCTGGTACTGGCGCATCGCGATCTGGACCCTGGCCTTCCCGTTGATCGCCAACTCCTGGGGCTGGATCTTCACCGAGATGGGCCGCCAGCCGTGGGCCGTCTACGGTGTGCTGCAAACCCGGGACGCGGTCTCCCCCGGTGTCTCCCAGGGCGAGATCCTCACCTCGATGACCGTCTTCACCGCGCTGTACGCGATCCTCGCCGTGGTCGAGGTCAAGCTGCTGGCGAAGTACGTCAAGGCCGGCCCGCCCGAGCTGACCGAGGCCGACCTCAACCCGCCCACGAAGATCGGCGGCGACCACCGTGACGCCGACAAGCCGATGGCCTTCTCGTACTAGGCCGAGGGGACAGTCATGGAACTTCACGACGTCTGGTTCGTCCTGATCGCCGTCCTGTGGATCGGCTACTTCTTTCTGGAGGGGTTCGACTTCGGGGTCGGCATCCTCACCAAGCTGCTCGCCCGTGACCGGCCGGAGCGCCGGGTGCTGATCAACACCATCGGCCCGGTCTGGGACGGCAACGAGGTGTGGCTGCTCACCGCGGGCGGCGCGACCTTCGCCGCCTTCCCGGAGTGGTACGCCACTCTCTTCTCCGGCTTCTATCTGCCTCTGCTGCTCATCCTGGTCTGCCTGATCGTCCGGGGCGTCGCCTTCGAGTACCGGGCCAAGCGGCCGGAGGAGAACTGGCAGCGCAACTGGGAGACGGCGATCTTCTGGACTTCGCTTCTCCCTGCGTTCCTGTGGGGTGTGACCTTCGGGAACATTGTTCGGGGCGTCAAGCTCGACCAGAACTTCGAGTACGTCGGCGACGTCTGGGATCTATTGAACCCGTACGCCCTGCTCGGCGGCCTGGTGACGCTGACGCTGTTCACCTTCCACGGGGCGGTGTTCACCGCGCTCAAGACCGTCGGGGACATCCGGGTGCGGGCCCGGAAGCTGGCCCGCTGGGCCGGTCTGGTCGCGGCCGTCGTGGCGCTCACGTTCCTGCTGTGGACACAGGCCGACAGCGGCGACGGCACGAGCCTGGTCGCCCTGATCGTGGCCGGCGTCGCCCTGGTGGCCGCCCTGGTGGCCAACCAGGCCGGGCGTGAGGGATGGGCGTTCGCACTGTCCGGCATCACCATCGTGGCCGCCGTGGCGATGCTCTTCTTGTCGCTCTTCCCGAACGTCATGCCGTCCACCCTCGACGGGGACTGGAGCCTGACGGTCACCAACGCCTCGTCGAGCCCGTACACCCTGAAGATCATGACCTGGTTGGCGGCCATCGCCACACCCCTCGTGCTGCTCTACCAGAGCTGGACGTACTGGGTGTTCCGCAAGCGGATCGGCACGCAGCACCTCGCTCCCGACGCCGCTGCCGGCGCCGCGCACTGAGTCCGCGGAGGGGGTGTTTCACGTGAAACACCCCCTCTGGACCGAAGGGCATGTTTCACGTGAAACCAATCGATCCACGCCTTCTGCGGTACGCCCGTGCCACCCGTCTCTTCCTCGCGGTGGTCGTCGGTCTCGGGACCGTCGGCGCCGGACTGGTCATCGCCCAGGCGATGCTCGTCGCCGAGGTCGTCGTCGGAGCGTTCCAGCAGGGGCAGTCGGCAGCTGAACTGCGCACTGCTCTGCTGCTGTTGGCCGCCGTGGCCGTGGGGCGATCGGTTGTCGCGTGGCTCACCGAACTCGCGGCCCATCGCGCGAGTGCGGCCGTGAAGTCGGAGCTGCGTGGGAGGCTTCTCGACCGGGCTGCGGAGCTCGGGCCCGGGTGGCTGAGCGGACAGCGAACCGGCTCGCTGGTCACCCTGGCCACGCGCGGGGTCGACGCCCTGGACGACTACTTCTCGCGCTACCTCCCGCAGTTGGGGCTCGCCGTTGTCGTACCGGTGGCGGTGCTGGCGCGGATCGTCACCGAGGACTGGGTGTCGGCGGCGATCATCGTCGGGACCCTGCCGTTGATTCCGCTCTTCATGATGCTGATCGGGTGGGCGACGCAGTCCCGGATGGACCGTCAGTGGCGGTCACTGTCCCGGCTCTCCGGTCACTTCCTGGACGTGGTCGCGGGGCTGCCCACGCTGAAGGTGTTCGGCCGGGCCAAGGCGCAGGCCGCGTCCATCCGGCGGATCACCGGCGAGTACCGGCAGGCCACCCTGCGGACCCTGCGGATCGCCTTCCTCTCCTCCTTCGCGCTGGAGCTGCTTGCCACGCTGTCCGTCGCGCTGGTCGCCGTGACGATCGGGATGCGGCTCGTCCACGGCGACATGGATCTGTACACCGGGCTGGTCATCCTGGTGCTGGCGCCCGAGGCCTATCTGCCGCTGCGGCAGGTGGGTGCGCAGTATCACGCGGCGGCGGAGGGGCTTGCCGCGGCGGAGGAGATCTTCACCGTGCTGGAGACGCCGGTGCCGGTGTCCGGGGCCGGGTCGGTGCCGGTGGGTGGGGTGGCCTTCGAGGGGGTCACCGTCCGGTATCCAGGGCGTTCTTGGGACGCGGTGAGCGGTGTGTCGTTCACCGTCGAGCCCGGCGAGACCGTTGCGCTCGTCGGGCCGAGCGGGGTGGGCAAGTCGACGCTGCTGAGCGTGTTGCTGGGGTTCGTACGGCCCACCGAGGGGCGGGTGCGGGTCGGGGGCGCCGATCTCGCCTCCCTCGATCTGGCGGAGTGGCGGTCGCGGATCGCGTGGGTGCCGCAGAGGCCGCATCTGTATGCCGGGACCATCGCGGAGAACGTGCGGCTGGCTCGGCCCGAGGCCGACGACGCGGCTGTGTGCCGGGCTCTGCGGGACGCCGGTGCGTGGGAGTTCGTGGCGGCGCTGCCGGAGGGGGTCGACACCGTGCTCGGGGAGGACGGGGCGGGGTTGTCGGCGGGGCAGCGGCAGCGGCTTGCGCTGGCCCGGGCGTTTCTCGCGGACCGGCCTGTGCTGTTGCTGGATGAGCCGACGGCCGCGTTGGACGGGGCGTCGGAGGGGGACGTCGTTGCGGCGGTGCGGAGGCTTGCGGTGGGGCGGACGGTGTTGCTTGTCGTGCATCGGCCTGCGTTGTTGGGGGTGGCCGATCGGGTGGTGCGGTTGGAGGGGGGCGCGGCTCTGGAGGGGGCCCAGCTTGTGAGGTACCCGGGGGACAGCCGGCCACCCAGGGGGCTCCGCCCCCCGGACCCCCGCCCTCGCCCACCCGCCACCCGACTCGGTGGGCTGGATGGTGAAACGACAGGGGCTGGGCTCGGTGGGCTGAGTGCGCCGACGGGGGCTGCGTTCGGTGGGCTGGATGGTGAAGCGACGGAGTCCGGGTTCGGTGGGCTGGAGAGCGGGGCGACGCGGGGGGCTCTGCTCGGGCGGTCGGCTGGGAGATCAGGTGGGGGGCGGCGTGTGTGGGGGCGGGTTCGGGGGATGGGTGGGGGGCGGTTCGGGCGGCTTGGGCTTGGCTGGGTGTTGGGGAGTCTGGCGCTGGGCAGTGCCGTCGGGCTCATGGCGACCTCCGGCTGGCTCATCTCGCGGGCCTCGCAGCAGCCGCCGGTGCTGTATCTGATGGTGGCTGTGACCGCGACCCGGGCCTTCGGGATCGGGCGGGCCGTCTTCCGGTATGCCGAGCGGCTGGTGTCGCACGACGCCGTCCTGCGGATGCTGGCCGACACCCGGGTGGCGGTGTACCGGCGGCTGGAGCGGTTGGCACCCGCCGGGCTGCGCGGTGTCCGGCGCGGTGATCTGCTCACCCGGCTGGTCGCGGATGTGGACGCGTTCCAGGACTACTGGCTGCGCTGGCTGCTGCCCGCCGGTGTGGCCCTCGCCGTCTCCGCCGCCTCCGTCGGCTTCACGGCCTGGCTGCTGCCCGAGGCCGGCGCGGCCCTCGCGGCGGGCCTGCTGGCGGCCGGTGTCGGTGTCCCCCTGCTGACCGCGACCGCGGCCCGGCGCACCGAGCGGCGGCTGGCGCCCGCCCGAGGCGTGCTCGCGACCCGCGTGACCGACCTGCTCACCGGCACCGCCGAGCTGACCGTCGCCGGTGCGCTGCCGACCCGTACCGACGCGGCCCGGCGGGCCGACGGCACCCTCACCCGGATCGCCGCGCGCGCCGCCGCGGTCACCGGGCTCGGCGACGGGCTGACCGCGCTGATCTCCGGGCTGACCGTGACGGCCACCGCGCTGCTCGGTGCCCAGGCGGTGGCGGCCGGCCGGCTGAGCGGCGTGGCGATGGCCGTGGTCGTCCTGACCCCGCTGGCCGCCTTCGAGGCCGTACTGGGGCTGCCGCTCGCGGTGCGGTACCGGCAGCGGGTGCGGCGCAGCGCGGAGCGTGTGTACGAGGTGCTGGACGCCCCGGAGCCCGTGCACGAGCCCGAGTCGCCCCGGCAGGCGCCCGCCTCGCCGTTCCCGGTGGTGCTCAAGGGGCTGGGGGCGCAGTACGCGGGACAGCGGCAGCGGGCGCTCGCCGGGATCGATCTGACCCTGGAGCGGGGGCGCCGGGTCGCCGTGGTGGGGGCGTCCGGCTCCGGCAAGACGACCCTCGCGCAGGTGCTGCTGCGGTTCCTGGATCCGGCGGCGGGCTCGTACTCGCTCGCCGGTGTGGACGCCTGTGCGCTGGCCGGGGACGACGTACGGCGACTCGTCGGTCTGTGCGCCCAGGACGCGCATCTCTTCGACAGCTCGGTGCGCGAGAACCTGCTGCTGGCCAGGAAGGACGCCACCGAGGCCGAGCTGCGCGCGGCGCTGGCCCGGGCCCGGCTGCTGGACTGGGTGGACTCGCTGCCCGACGGTCTGGACACGCTCGTCGGCGAGCACGGGGCGCGGCTGTCCGGCGGGCAGCGGCAACGGCTGGCGCTGGCCCGCGCGCTGCTGGCCGACTTCCCTGTGCTGGTCCTGGACGAGCCCGCCGAGCACCTGGACCTGCCGACGGCCGATGCGCTGACCGCCGATCTGCTGGCCGCCACCCAGGGCCGCACGACGGTGCTCATCACCCATCGGCTGGCGGGGCTCGCCGCGGTGGACGAGGTGATCGTGCTCGACGCGGGCCGGGTGGTGCAGCGGGGGGCGTACGAGGAGCTGATCGCCGAGGACGGGCCGCTGCGGGAGATGGCACGGCGGGAAGCCGAGGCGGAGGTGCCGGCAGGGGTGCGGTGAGGACTGACTTCTCGGCAGAAGGTCATCCAACGGCTGTTCACGACGGGCCTGTTGCCGGAGAGTGCGCAGCGGCGGTCCGGGGTGCCCAGGGTGCGGGAGGGCGTCGGCAAGGCGGGGGACGAGTTGGACGTCACCCTCCAGGAGATCCGCACGGCGATCTTCGCGTTGCGGCAGCGGCCGGCGGAGGCGCCGTCCGGGTTGCGCACGCCGGTGCTGCGGGACTCACCATGGCTGCCGTGCCGCTGGGGTTCAGGCCGGCGCATCGCATCGTGGGGCCCGTCGACACGGCCGTCGGCGACCTCACCGGCAAGAACCTGATCGCGGTCCTGCGGGAGGCGCTGTCCAATGCCTTCCGGCACGGCGGGGTGTCCCGGATCGACGTCGTGGTCGACGCGACCGTCACCCTGCCGGGCGGGCGCCCTCCTGGTCGGCGTGGGCGTCGACCAGAGCGGGGCCTCGGCGCGAGCGGGATGCCGACACGAGCGGGGTCCTGGCGCGAGCGGGGGTGCCGGCGGAGGCCGGGCGCCGGTGCGAGGGGTCCGCTACGGCGCCCGGTTCGCGAGCAGTTGTTCGATCACCACTGCCACACCGTCGTCGTTGTTGGCGACCGTACAGCCCGACGCGGCGGCGATGACGTCCGGGTGGGCGTTGCCCATCGCGTACGACTGGCCGGCCCAGGTCAGCATCTCGACGTCGTTGGGCATGTCCCCGAAGGCCACGACCTCCTCGTGCGAGATGCCGCGCTCGGCGCAGCACAGGGCGAGAGTGCTGGCCTTGGAGACACCGGGGCCGCTGATCTCCAGCAGGGCGCTGGGGCTGGAGCGGGTGACGTTGGCATGGCTGCCGATGGCCAGACGGGCCAGGGTGAGGAAGGCGTCGGGGTCGAGGGAGGGGTGGTAGGCCAGGATCTTCAGCACGGGCTGGTCGGCGTCCGGGCCGTCGGGCGCGAGCAGTTCCTCGGCGGGCAGGAGGTTGTCGGGTATCTCCAGGTGCAGCTTGGGATAGTCCGGCTCCTGCTGGAAGCCGTACGTCTGCTCCACCGCGAACACCGTGCCGGGCGCTGCCTCGCGCAGCAGCCGTACGGCGTTCCGGGCGTTGTCCCGGGCCAGTTCGCGGACCTTCACGAAGCGGTGGGCGCCGGGGCCGCCGTGCAGGTCGACCACGGCGGCGCCGTTGCCGCAGATCGCCAGGCCGTGGCCGTGGACATGGTCGCTGACGACGTCCATCCAGCGGGCGGGCCGGCCGGTGACGAAGAAGACCTCGATGCCGGCCTCCTCGGCGGCGGCCAGCGCGGCGACGGTCCGCGGAGAGACCGACTTGTCGTCGCGCAGCAGGGTGCCGTCGAGGTCGGTGGCGATCAGCCGCGCCGGCAGGGCGGCGGCAGGGGTCCCGGACTGTCTGGTCGCTGAGGTCACCCGGCCATTCTCGCGCAGACATCCGCACGGCCGTGCGGGAGTCCGCACGGATGAGACGCAGGTGACGCTCGGCCGGTCAGTCCAGCTGGGCGAGACCCTCCATGGCGATCCGCTCGAAGACCTTCTCGTCCGCGGAGAAGTCGGAGTCCGGGATGGGCCAGTGGATCACGATCTCGGTGAAGCCCAGTTCCTGGTGGCGGCCGGCGAAGTCCACAAAGGCGTCCAGGGACTCCAGCGGGCGGCCGCGGTCCGGGGTGAAGCCCGTGAGCAGCACCTTGTCCAGCTCGGCCATGTCCCGCCCGGCGGCCGCGCACGCCTCGGACAGCTTGCCGACCTGGGCGCGCAAGGCCTCGACCGACTGCTCCGGGGTGCCCGTCTCGTACAGCTTCGGGTCGCCCGTGGTCACCCACGCCTGGCCGTACCGCGCGGCGAGCCGGAGCCCGCGCGGGCCGGTGGCCGCCACCGCGAACGGCAGCCGGGGACGCTGCACACAGCCCGGAATGTTCCGGGCCTCGTGCGCCGAGTAGAACCGGCCCTCGTACGACACCGCGTCCTCGGTGAGCAGCCGGTCGAGCAGAGGGACGAACTCGGCGAACCGGTCGGCGCGCTCGCGCGGGGTCCACGGCTCCTGGCCGAGGGCACCGGCGTCGAAACCGGTGCCGCCGGCGCCGATGCCGAGGGTGACGCGGCCGCCGGAGATGTCGTCCAGGGAGATCAGTTCCTTGGCGAGGGTCACCGGGTGGCGGAAGTTCGGCGAGGTGACCAGCGTGCCGAGGCGCAGCCGGTCGGTGGCTGCGGCGGCCGCCGTCAGGGTCGGGATCGCGCCGAACCAGGGGCCGTCACGGAAGCTGCGCCAGGACAGGTGGTCGTAGGTGTACGCCGTGTGAAAGCCGAGCTGCTCGGCGCGCACCCAGGCCGAGCGGCCGCCTTCGTGCCAGCGGCGGTACGGAAGGATCACGGTGCTCAGACGCAGACTCATGCGTCCGAGAGTAAGCGGCCCCACTGACAACGGACGAAACGGTCACCGTGCGCGGCTGCCCGGCCACGCGGCGAACAGGCCGGCATGATCCGCTCCACGCGCACGTAGCTCCACGCGTACGTCTTCGGTCGCGTACGTGCTCGGTCGCGTACGTGCTCAGTGCGGGCCGGGAAAGCGCAGGTAGCGCGGGGGTACGGCCGAGGTCAGCCAGACCCCGTTGGCGCTGACGTGGAACACGTGGCCGTCGCGGTGCATGGCGCCGGAGTCGACGGTCAGCACCACGGGGCGGCCCCGGCGGCCGCCGACGCGGATGGCGGTCTCCCGGTCGGCGGAGAGGTGGACGGCGTGCCGGTTCATGGGGCGCAGGCCCTCCGCGCGGATCGCGGCCAGGTGGGCGGGGACCGTCCCGTGGTAGAGGTACGGCGGTGGGGCCGTCGGAGGCAGGCCGAGGTCGACCTCGATGCTGTGGCCCTGGCTGGCGCGGATTCTGCCGTCCTCGATCACGAACCGCTGTTTGTCGTTCGTGGCGACCACATGGTCCAGTTCCTCCCGGGTGAACCGGAATCCGTGGTCCGTGGCCGCGGCGATCAGGGTGTCGATCTCCACCCAGCCGCCCGGGTCCGGTGTGAGCCCGATGCGCTCGGGCTGGTGGCGCAGGTGCCGGGAGAGGTATTTCGACACCTTCACGGTGCGTCGCTCGTTCATGGGTCCAGCGTGAGTGAGAGACGCGGATCACGCAGGTTGTTTTCGCCGGGAGGTTTGATCCACAACCAAGTGGAGTTATCCACAGGGGAATTGGCGAAGTTGTGGACAACTGGCCTGTCACTCAGAGCGTTTCCTCAAGGTCCGTACGCTCATGAGGTGATGAGACAAGATCATCCAACGCCCTGGCGCGCACCTCCCGTTCGGCCGCCAGCGCGATGAAGACCGCGACACGCTCCCGGCCAACCAGCCTTTCCACAGCGTCGATCGTCTCCGGCGGCAGTGGCACGGACCGCGTACCGGAAGGCGGATCGAGCGGCTGCTGCGTGACCAGGTGGGTGCGCAGTCGACGAGTGGCCAACACGCGCATCGCACGGGCCAGTTCCACGTCCACCGTCCGCTGGGCCAGGGGGCGCAGCCGGCGGACGAGCGAGGCGGCTTCCGCCGCGTGTGCGTCGGTTCGGTGGCGCGGGTCGTCCAGGTAGCGCGCGAAGACGTACTCGGTGGTGAACTCCAGGAAACGGGCCGCGATGTGCTCGACCTGGCCTCTCAACTCCCTGAGGTGGTCCGAGATCGCCGACAGCGGCACCCCTGCCGCATGCAACTCGGCGGCCACCGCCAGCTCTTGGGGGCTCGGTACCAGGAAGGTGTCCGGGTCGCCGTCGACCGGTTCCAGTACGCCGAGGTCGACCGCTTCGGCCACGGCGTCGTCATCGGGCGCGCCGCCGAAGCGGGCGTTCAGTTCGCCGCGGGTGACCCGGTCGGGCTGCTCGTCCGTCCACGGGCCTTCCACCTCGGTGACCAGGCCGAGGACGCCGCCCAGGCCGCGGCCGGTGTCCCAGGCGTCCAGGAGTTCCTTGATCGAGGCCAGGGTGTAGCCGCGGTCGAGGAGGTGGGCGATCTGGTGGAGGCGGGTGACGTGGGCCTCGGAGTAGAGGTTGGCGCGGCCTTGGCGTTCGGGGCAGGGGAGGAGGCCGCGGTCCTGGTAGGCGCGAATGGTTCTCACGGTGGTGCGGGTGTGGTGGGCGAGGTCTTCGATGCGGTAGGTGCGCGGGGCCGGGGGGTCGGGCACGGGCAGGTTCCTTCCTGCTACCGGAGCTGCTGCTCTGCTCGAAGAGCGCGGACACGGCACGACTGCCCGCGGCCGCGCCAGATCGATCGTCGGCGGCACCCGGCCGTCGGCGGTACCCAGCCCTCACCCCCGGGTCTCACAACCTCGGTTCCACCCGGGCAATCCTCCGCAACACCCCGGGTGCGAAGCGGGACAGCAGGTGGGCGCCGCGGGCCTCCGGGGTCACCGGAGCCACTGCCCTGTTGCGGGCCACCGCGTCGAGGATGGCGTCGGCCACCTTCTCCGGTGGGTAGTTGCGCAGGCCGTACAGACGGGCCGACCGCTGTTGGCGTCGGCGTTGTTCCGCCTCGTCGACGCCGGTGAAGCGGGCCGTGGAGGTGATGTTGGTGTTGACGAAGCCCGGGCAGACCGCCGTGACGCCGATGCCCTGGGAGGCCAGCTCGGCACGCAGGCACTCGGAGAGCATCAGCACGGCCGCCTTGGACGTGCTGTAGGCGGGGAGCGCGCGCGACGGCTGGTAGGCCGCCGCCGACGCGATGTTGACGATGTGGCCGCCCTGGCCGCGCTCGGCCATGCGCGCCCCGAAGAGCCGGCAACCGTGGATCACACCCCACAGGTTGACGTCCAGCACCTTGCGCCAGTCGTCGGTCGTCGTGGCGAAGAAGGAGCCCGACAGGCCGATGCCCGCGTTGTTGACCAGCACGTCCAGGACGCCGTACTCGCGGTGCACCTTCTCCGCGAGCTTCTCCATGACCTGCTCGTCGGAGACGTCGGCCGGCTCGGCCCAGGCGTCGGACGCGCCCACCAGCCGGGCGAGTTCGGCGGTACGGGCCGCCGCCTCGGCGTCGCGGTCGACGGCGACCACGCGCGCGCCGGCCTCCGCGAAGGCGAATGCCGTCGCCCGGCCAATGCCGCTGCCCGCGCCGGTGACCAGCACCAACTGCCCGGCGAACCGCTCGGCGTGGCGGCCAGCGGGAGCGGGGGCGGGGCGGCCGCCGGACACGGACGTGACGAACTCGCCGATCCAGGAGGCGACCTGGTCGGGCCGGGTGCGCGGGATCCAGTGCTTGGCCGGGAGCGAGCGGCGGGTCAGCCGGGGCACCCACTGGTCCAGGTCGTCGTACAGGCGCTCCGAGAGGAACGCGTCCCCCTGGGGCGTGATGAGCTGCACGGGCGCGTGTGCGTACGCGTCCGGGCGCGGCCTGCGCAGCCGGGCGCGGACGTTGTCCCGGTACAGCCAGGCGCCGTGCGCCGCGTCGGTGGGCAGCGAGCCGGTCGGGTAGTCACCGCCGGGGATCCGCTCCACGCGTTCCAGGATCTTCGGCCAGCGCTTGCCGAGCGGGCCGCGCCAGGCCAGCTCCGGCAGGACCGGTGTGTGCAGCAGGTAGACGTACCAGGACTTGGCGCCCTGGCCGAGGAGCTGACCCACGCGGCGGGGCGTCGGGCGCTTCACGCGCGCGTTGATCCAGTGCCCGAAGTGGTCGAGGGACGGCCCGGAGATCGAGGTGAAGGAGGCGACACGGCCCTCCGTACGGCCCACCGTGACGAACTCCCAGGACTGCACCGAACCCCAGTCGTGTCCGACGAGGTGCACCGGCCGGTCCGGGCTGACCGCGTCCACGACGGCCAGGAAGTCGTCGGTGAGCTTGGCCAGGGTGAAGCCGCCGCGCAGCGGCTCGGGTGCCGTCGAACGGCCGTGGCCCCGGACGTCGTAGAGGACCACGTGGAAGCGGTCGGCGAGCCGGACGGCGACCTCCGACCAGACCTCCTTGCTGTCCGGGTAGCCGTGCACCAGGACGACCGTCGGCTGCTCCGGGTCGCCCAGCTCGGCCACGCACAGCTCGACCCCACCGGTGCGCACCCAGCGCTCACGCGCGCCTTTCAGTGTCACTTCTCCTCCGCCCAGCGCCGCACGTGCGGCAGATCGTCGTCCAGCCAGAACGCGTTCTCCTCGGGGTCCCGGGAATCGGTGACCACCAGGATCTCCTCGAACTTCGCGCCGGTGCCCCTGAAGCCGAGGTGTGGTTCGACCGCCCACAGGCCCGGCTGCGGCGGGTGGTCGGAGAAGCGGTACGGCGACCACAGCGGCGACCAGCCCTCGCGGTGGCCGTGCAGTGCGTCGGCGGCGAGCCCCTTCAGGGACTGCGTGCCGAACCCGAACAGGTGGGGCGAGAAACGGCGCTGCCGTACCCGGTCCACCTTGTGGGCGATCACGCCGAAGGGGTACGCGCGGTGCCGGTTGGCGTAGCCCTGGCGGACCATGAGCCGGTCCACGTCCTCGTAGATCTCCCGCAGCGGGCGCCGCTCGCGCACCTCGCGCAGGATCAGCTCCCGGTGCGCCTCCAGGTCGGCCATCAGCCGGTCCTGCACCGGGTTCACGCCCAGCGAGCCCGAGTAGCCGATGTCCGCCGTGTATCCCTCGTACACCGGCGCCATGTCCAGGATGAACGGCATCCCCGGCTCCAGGGCGCGGTCGGTCGGGAAGAACTGGAGCGGGATGCGGAAGTTCGCGAACGCCGTGCGGTCCCCGAACCAGGCGAAGGGGAGATGGAACCAGTCCCGCACCCCGCGCTCGCGCAGCCACTCCCGCTGCATCCGCGCCGCCTCACGCTCGGTGACGCCCGGCTCCAGGCGTGCCGCGACCGCCTCGGCGCACTCGTAGGCGAGGCGCTGCACCCGTCTGAATCCCCGTAGTTCCACGGAGAGTTCGCTGCTCACTGCCGTCGTCATGCCGCCCCGTCCCGTCGCCCCGACGACGCGTTCGTCGTCCTGGCGACTCGTCCCGTCGACCGCCGTACTCGTCCGTAACTTGACACTGGTGAATGTGACAGTTGTTAGAGGTGGCGTCAATAGGCGGGCAAGGGCTGTGGACAACGACCGGCCGAGGGCCCGTGGCCACCCTTGGGTGGGGATCCCTTAGGGCCCCGTAATACCTGGGACTGACGAGGAAACGGCTCTGAGGTCTGACGACGGTCGTGGCCTGGATCACTACCGTCGTAGGCGTGACTGTGATCGCGACCGAAAGCCTGAGCAAGCGGTTCCCCCGGGTGACCGCGCTCGACCGGCTGTCCGTGGACATCGGGCCCGGTGTGACCGGACTCGTCGGAGCCAACGGCGCCGGCAAGTCCACCCTGATCAAGCTCCTGCTGGGGCTGTCCCCCGCCACGGAGGGCCGCGCCGAGGTGCTCGGCCTGGATGTCGCCACCAAGGGCGCCGCCATCCGCGAGCGGGTCGGGTACATGCCGGAGCACGACTGCCTGCCGCCCGACGTCTCGGCCACCGAGTTCGTCGTCCACATGGCCCGCATGTCCGGCCTGCCCCCGGCCGCCGCACGCGAGCGCACCGCGGACACCCTGCGCCATGTGGGCCTCTACGAGGAGCGCTACCGCCCCATCGGCGGCTACTCGACGGGCATGAAGCAGCGGGTGAAGCTCGCCCAGGCGCTGGTGCACGACCCGCAGCTGGTGTTCCTGGACGAACCGACCAACGGCCTCGACCCGGTCGGGCGTGACGAGATGCTCGGCCTGATCCGCCGTATCCACACCGACTTCGGCATCTCGGTCCTGGTCACCTCCCACCTGCTGGGCGAGCTGGAGCGCACCTGCGACCACGTCGTCGTCATCGACGGCGGCAAGCTCCTGCGCTCCAGCTCCACCACCGACTTCACGCAGACCACGACCACCCTCGCGATCGAGGTCACCGACAGCGACATCCACCCCGACGGCACCCGCGCGGTCCGCGAGGCGCTCCAGGCGCGCGGGCTGGACACCCACGCCGAGGGCGCGGGGTTGCCCGGCGCCGGACACATCCTGCTGCTGACCGCCCAGGGCGAGGAGACCTACGACCTGGTCCGGGACGTCGTCGCCGACCTCGGCCTCGGCCTGGTGCGCATGGAACAGCGCCGCCACCACATCTCCGAGGTGTTCACCAGCAGCGCCGAACACAGCGGCGACGAACAGCGGAAGGAGGCCGTCGGCCATGGCGGTTGAGCATCCCCCGGCACTGCACGCCGGCGACCAGACCCGCATCCACGACATCGGCTACCGCGGCTACGACGGCCCCCGCCTCGGCCGCGCCTACGCCCGCCGTTCGCTGTACTCGCAGTCCCTGCGCGGCGCCTACGGCCTCGGCCGCTCGGTGAAGTCCAAGGTGCTGCCGATGCTGCTGTTCGCGGTGATGTGCGTGCCCGCGGCCATCATGGTGGCCGTCGCCGTCTTCACCAAGGCGCACGAACTGCCGGTGTCCTACACCCGCTACGCGATCATCATGCAGGCCGTGATCAGCCTGTACGTCGCCTCGCAGGCGCCGCAGGCGGTCTCCCGCGACCTGCGCTTCAAGACCGTTCCGCTGTACTTCTCACGGCCCATCGAGACCGCCGACTACGTCCAGGCGAAGTTCGCGTCGCTGGCGTCGGCACTGTTCATCCTCACCGGCGCACCCCTGCTGGTCATGTACGTGGGCGCCCTGCTGTCCAAGATGGGCTTCGCCCACCAGACCAAGGAATTCACCCAGGGACTGGTCTCCGTGGCCCTGCTCTCGCTGCTCTTCGCCGGCATCGGACTGGTCATCGCCGCCGCCACCCCGCGCCGCGGCTTCGGCATCGCCGCCGTGATCGCGGTGATGACCATCTCCTACGGCGCGGTCACCACGCTCCAGGCCATCGCCCACGTGCAGAACCATTCCTCCGCCATCCCGTGGATCGGGCTGTTCTCGCCGATCACGCTCGTCGACGGCGTCCAGTCGGCCTTCCTGGGCGCGACCTCCCGCAGCCCGGGCGCGGTCGACCCGTCCGCGGGGCAGGGCGTCGTCTACGTCCTGGTCGTACTCGCCCTCATCGCCGGCAGCTACGGCCTGCTGACGCGCCGCTACAAGAAGGTGGGACTGTGACCACGCTCAGCATCGACCACGTGTCCCGCTGGTTCGGCAACGTGGTCGCCGTCAACGACATCACCATGACCATCGGACCCGGCGTCACCGGCCTGCTCGGCCCCAACGGCGCCGGAAAGTCCACGCTGATCAACATGATGGGCGGCTTCCTCGCCCCGTCCACCGGCACGGTCACCCTCGACGGGCAGCCGGTGTGGCGCAACGAGCGGATCTACCAGCACATCGGCATCGTCCCCGAGCGCGAGGCGATGTACGACTTCCTCACCGGCCGCGAGTTCGTCGTCGCCAACGCCGAACTGCACGGCCTCGGCGACAAGGCCGCCCGGCGCGCCCTCGCCACGGTCGAGATGGAGTACGCGCAGGACCGGAAGATCGCCACCTACTCCAAGGGCATGCGGCAGCGCGTGAAGATGGCGAGCGCCCTGGTCCACGACCCCTCGCTGCTCCTGCTGGACGAGCCGTTCAACGGCATGGACCCGCGCCAGCGCATGCAGCTGATGGACCTGCTGCGCAGGATGGGCGACGAGGGCCGCACGGTGCTGTTCTCCTCGCACATCCTCGAAGAGGTCGAACAGCTCGCCCGGCACATCGAGGTCGTCGTCGCCGGACGGCACGCGGCCAGCGGCGACTTCCGCAGGATCCGCCGCCTGATGACCGACCGCCCGCACCGCTACCTGGTGCGCTCCAGCGACGACCGCGCCCTCGCGGCCGCGCTGATCGCCGACCCGTCGACGTCCGGCATCGAGGTCGACCACGCCGAGGACGCGCTGCGCATCCAGGCCGTGGACTTCGGCCGCTTCACCGCCCTGCTGCCGAAGGTCGCGAAGGACCACGGCATCCGGCTGCTCACGGTCTCGCCGTCCGACGAGTCCCTGGAGTCCGTCTTCTCGTATCTCGTCGCGGCGTAGGAGGCCCAAGATGTACGACCCCACCGTCGCCCGGCTCACCTACCGGGCCCTGCTCGGCCGCCGTCGGGCCCTCATCCTCGGCGCGCTGCCGCTGCTGCTGATCGTCATCGCGGTGGCCGTGCGCGGCCTGACCGGCGCCGACGACCAGACGGCCTCCGACGTCCTCAGCGGCTTCGCGCTCGCCACCATGGTGCCGATCATCGGTGTCATCGCGGGCACGGGCGCGATCGGCCCGGAGATCGACGACGGCTCCGTCGTCTACCTGCTGTCCAAGCCGCTCAAGCGGCCCGCGATCATCTTCACCAAGCTGATCGTGGCCATCGCCGTCACCATGGTCTTCTCGGCGGTGCCGACCCTGATCGCGGGCCTGATCCTGAACGGCAACGGCCAGCAGATCGCCGTCGCCTACACGGTCGCCGCGCTGGTCTCCTCCATCGCCTACTCGGCACTTTTTCTGCTGCTCGGCACGGTCTCCCGGCACGCGGTGGTCTTCGGGCTCGTCTACGCCCTGATCTGGGAGGCGCTGTTCGGCTCCCTGGTGCCCGGCGCGCGCACGCTGAGCGTCCAGCAGTGGTCGCTGGCCGTCGCCCACAAGGTCGCCGGGGACCTGGTCACCTCCGAGGTGGGCCTGCCGACGGCCACCGCCCTGCTGGTGGCGGTCACCGTCCTGGCCACCTGGTACGCCGGCCAGAAGCTGCGCACGCTGACGCTGGCGGGCGAGGAGTAGGCCGCCCCGGTGGCCCGCGGCCCGCGGCCCTCACGGGGACGCCATCGGCGCCCGGTTAATTCGGTGGCGCCCAACTCGGCGGCGGGGCAGAGTGGTTGTGCCCCATCCGCCGGGATCGTCCCGGCGTCGTCTGCTGGGAGTGGAGGTGGGCGGTGTCCATGCACGGCAGTACGCCCAGCTCCCGACAGGGCAGCCCGAGGCCGGCTCCGGAGTGATGCGCCACCCCTCCGTGAAGCCACGGGGGCTGCCCGGGGCGGCCGCTTCGAGCACGCGATGTCGCTCTCGCGTGGGCCGCCCACCCGGAGGATTGGCCGAGTGGTAAGGCACTGGCTTGCTAAGCCATGGTCGGGCCTGGAAAGCCCGCGCACGTTCGATTCGTGCATCCTCCGCGAGATGTTGCCACCGGGTCGGCCGGGCTTGGACGCCCGGGCGCGCGCCCCCGTCGCCCCGCGGCAACTGCCCACGGCGGTCGGCGGCCGCCCACGACGACGGGAAGCGGTCACACTCCCCGTGCGTCGGCGATCCTGTCCAGTTCCCGCATCGCCTCCGCGTGGGCGCTCATCGTGCGCTGGACCGTGCCCGCGGTGAGGAGGATCGCGCCGGCGAGGGAGACCGGGAGGGACAGGCCGAGAACGGCCAGCACCTCCGGCCAGTCGCGTTCGTTCGCACAGTAGTCGCCCTTGTAGAGGCCCTCGTTGGCGGTGCCGCGATCCGTCAGCAGGCGGGACTCGCACTTGTCGGGGTACTGGTCCCCCGACTCGCGCTCCACCTCGTACGGCGTGAGCAGCAGGACGGCGCACCAGGTCCACAGCAGCCCCGCCACGGCCAGCAGGCCGATGCCCCAGGCGCGTATCCGGGAGGCGCGGTCGCGGAAGTCGAGGTCGTACTCGCGTGATCGCATGACCGCCGAATGTAGCAATCGCCCCGGCGGCCGTTGCGCTCAGCCCAGCAACCGCTCCAGCACGACCGCGATGCCGTCGTCCTCGTTGGAGGCCGTGACCTCGTCGGCCACCGCCTTCAGTTCCTCATGGGCGCCCGCCATGGCCACGCCCCGGGCCGCCCAGGCGAACATCGGGATGTCGTTGGGCATGTCGCCGAAAGCGATCGTGTCGGCGGCCTTGAGGCCCAGCCGGCGAGCCGCCAGGGACAGGCCCGTGGCCTTGGACAGGCCGAGCGGGAGCAGTTCCACGATGCCCTCGCCCGCCATGGCCACCGTGACGAAGCCACCGGCCGCCTGCCGGGCCGCTTCCGCCAGCTCGTCGTCGCCCAGCGTCGGATGCTGTATGTAGATCTTGTTCAGCGGGGCCGTCCAGAGGTCGGAGGCGTCCGTGAACGGCGTCGCGGGCAGCGTGCCGGTGACCGCGTAGCCGGGACCCACCAGCACATCGCCGTCGAGGCCGTCCCGGCTGGCCGCAAGGTACAGCGGGCCCACCTCGGCCTCGATCTTGGCCAGGGCCACGCCCGCCAGCTGCCGGTCCAGGGTGACCGAGGTCAGCAGTCGGTGCGCGCCGGCGTCGTACACCTGGGCGCCCTGGCCGCAGACGGCGAGACCGTCGTAGCCGAGGCCGTCCAGGATGTGCCGGGTCCAGGGGACCGCGCGGCCGGTGACCACGATGTGCGCCGCGCCCGCCGCGGTGGCCGCGGCGAGCGCGTCACGGGTGCGCTGCGAGACCGACTCGTCGGAACGCAGCAGCGTGCCGTCGAGATCGGTGGCGATCAGCCCGTACGGGAATCCGGTCACTTGGCGACCGGCTCCAGGACCTCCCGGCCGCCCAGGTACGGGCGCAGTACCTCGGGGACCCGGACGGAGCCGTCGGCCTGCTGGTGGTTCTCCAGGATCGCCACGATCGTGCGCGGAACGGCGCACAGCGTGCCGTTGAGGGTGGCGAGCGGCTTGACCTGCTTGCCGTCCCGGACCCGGATGGACAGCCGGCGGGACTGGAACTCGGTGCAGTCCGAGGTCGAGGTCAGCTCGCGGTACTTGCCCTGGGTCGGGATCCACGCCTCACAGTCGTACTTGCGGGCGGCCGAGGCACCGAGGTCGGCGGAGGCGACGTCGATGACGCGGAACGGCAGCTCCAGCGAGGTCAGCCACTGCTTCTCCCACTCCAGCAGGCGCTGGTGCTCGGCCCGCGAGTCCTCGGGAGCGACGTACGAGAACATCTCGACCTTGTCGAACTGGTGCACGCGGAAGATGCCCCGGGTGTCCTTGCCGTGCGAGCCGGCCTCGCGGCGGAAGCACGGGGAGAAGCCCGCGTAGCGCAGCGGCAGCTTGTCCGCGTCGAGGATCTCGTCCATGTGGTAGGCCGCCAGCGGGACCTCGGAGGTGCCGACCAGGTACAGGTCGTCCTTGTCGAGGTGGTAGACGTCCTGGGCGGCCTGGCCGAGGAAGCCGGTGCCGGCCATGGACTGCGGGCGGACCAGCGCCGGGGTCAGCATCGGCGTGAAGCCGGCCGCGGTGGCCTGGGCCATCGCCGCGTTGACCAGGGCCAGCTCCAGCAGGGCGCCGACGCCGGTGAGGAAGTAGAAGCGGGAGCCGGAGACCTTGGCGCCACGCTCGACGTCGATCGCGCCGAGGATCTGGCCCAGCTCCAGGTGGTCCTTGGGCTCGAAGCCCTCGGCGCCGAAGTCCCGGATCGTGCCGTGCTTCTCCAGCGTGACGAAGTCCTCCTCGCCGCCGACGGGCACGTCGGGGTGGACGAGGTTGCCGAGCCTGAGGAGCAGTTGCTGGGTCTCGGCGTCGGCCGCGTCGCGCTCGGCGTCGGCGGCCTTGACGTCGGCCTTCAGCTGCTCGGCGCGCTTGAGCAGCTCGGCCTTCTCGTCACCGGTGGCCTTGGGGATCTGCTTGCCGAGCTGCTTCTGTTCGGCACGCAGCTCGTCGAAGCGGACGCCGGAGGACCTGCGCCGTTCGTCGGCAGACAGGAGGGCGTCGACGAGCGCGACGTCCTCTCCACGGGCGCGCTGGGACGCGCGCACACGGTCGGGGTCCTCACGGAGCAGGCGAAGGTCAATCACGAGGCCAAGGCTACCGGTGCGGAGTCGCGGCTCACGAATCACTATTCCGGGGAGTTCGGATTCGCGGCTTACGTTCCGTTGTGCGGTAATTGCCGCGCGTGTCAAGAGAAAGTGTCTCACTCCCTGGGACGGAGCACGCGCCGGGCCACCGGTTGACCTGATTCCCTTGTGCGGAACGGGATTTGGCAGCCCGGTTGTCCACAGAGACCCACGCCCTCCCGGAGAGTTATCCACAGGCTGTGTGGAAGAACTGTGGATGCCGGAATTGATCACTCCGGAAACCTCGAACGGGCTAAAGAATTCCCGGGTCAAACCCGATCGACACCCGCCATCGGGTGGAAAACGGTCGCCCCAAAAGATGAACCAAAGGAAACGGGTGGACGAAGGGTGACCCAGGGATCGGTGGACTCGACGGGGGGCTTCAGGCCGATTTGTCGACCTGATGACCCTGCCCTGTCGACTTGTCCCCAGGTCGAGAAGGGAACCTGTGGATAACTCCTGTGGATAACGTTCGTATGCAGGTACGACTGGTTAGAAGCGGCCGTCCTGGCAGCGCGCCACCCAGTCCGCCGCCGCCATGAACTCCTCGTCCGACGTCCCCGGCAACGTCGGCCGGGCCTCGCCCGCCGTGATGTCGGCGCGCGGATAGGAACCGAGGAAACGCACCTGAAGACAGATCCGCCGCAGCCCCATCAGCGCCTCCGCCATCCGCCGGTCGGCGATATGGCCCTCGGCGTCGATGCAGAAGCAGTAGTTGCCGATACCGGCGCCGGTCGGCCGGGACTGGAGCAGCATGAGGTTGATGCCGCGCGAGGCGAACTCGCCGAGCAGGTCGCGCAGCCCACCGGGATGGTCGTCCCGCTGCCACAGCACCACCGAGGTCTTGTCGGTACCCGTCGGCGCGGCCGGCCGGGCCGGCCGGCCGACCAGCACGAACCGGGTCTGCGCGTTCTCCGCGTCGTGGATCCCGGTCTCCAGCGCCTTCAGGCCGTACCGGGCGGCGGCGAACTCGCCCGCGAAGGCGGCGTCGTAGCGGCCCTCCTGGACCAGACGGGCGGCGTCCGCGTTGGAGGCGGCCGACTCCCAGAGGGCGTCCGGGAGGTGCGTGCGCAGCCAGTTGCGGACCTGGGGCTGGGCCGCGGGGTGGGCGGAGACGGTCTTGATGTCGGCGAGCGTGGTGCCGGGCCGGACCAGCAGCGCGAAGGTGATGGACAGCAGCACCTCGCGGTAGATCATCAGTGGTTCGCCCGCGACCAGCTCGTCCAGGGTGGTGGTGATGCCGCCCTCGACGGAGTTCTCGATCGGCACGAACGCGGCCTCGGCCTCTCCGGCCCGTACCGCGTCCAGCGCGGACTGCACCGATACATACGGGATCAGCTCCCGGGTGGCCGCCTCCGGAAGCGTGCGCAGGGCGACCTCCGTGAAGGTGCCCTCCGGACCGAGATAGGCATAGCTCGCTGGCATGTCCTCACCCTAATGGCCGTGGAAGGACCCGTCGTCCGTGTCTCATGAATGCCACTCGACCGGGTGGTTTGAACCGTGATCGTCCCTCATACCGGGGTCCGTTTCGGGTACGGAACCGTCCCCTTTGAACAGGGGCCGGTCTCACAGCGGCCGGTCTCGACGGGGGCCGGTCTCAACAGGGCCGTCTCGCGTACGGGACCCTCCCTGTCACCCCTCCAGCAGCCGCTGCCCCACGTACTCCCCCTTCGCCGCCCCGCCCGGCACCGCGAAGAGTCCGCTCGCCTCGTGCCGGATGAACTTCGACAGCGCGTCGCCCCGGTCGAGCTTGCGCTGCACCGGCACGAAGCCGCGCAGCGGATCCGCCTGCCAGCAGATGAAGAGCAGACCGGCGTCGGGCGTGCCGTCCGCGTCGATGCCGTCGTGGTAGGAGAAGGGGCGCCGCAGCATGGCCGCGCCACCGTTGCGGTCGGGCCGGGTGATCCGGGCGTGCGCGGTGAGCGGGACGACGTAGTCGCCGCCCGCGTCGGTCTTCTCCAGGTCCATCGGGGTCGTCTCGTCGCCGCCGGACAGCGGTGCCCCATTCGCCTTGCGGCGCCCGATGACCTGCTCCTGCGCGGAGAGCGACAGCTTCTCCCAGTCGTCCAGGAGCATGCGGATCCGGCGTACGACGGCGTAGGAGCCGTTCGCCATCCACGCGGGCTCGCCCGAGGCGGGCACGAAGATCCGCCGGTCGAAGTCGGCGTCGGCCGGCTTCGGGTTGCGGGTGCCGTCGAGCTGGCCCATGAGGTTGCGGGCCGTCATGGGGTGGGCGGTGGCGCCCGGGCTGCGGTTGAAGCCGTTCATCTGCCAGCGCACCCGCGCGGCCGAGCCCGCGTCCTTCTGGATCGCGCGCAGGGCGTGGAAGGCGACCAGGGCGTCGTTCGCGCCGATCTGCACCCACAGGTCGCCGTCGCTGCGAGCCTTGTCGAGCTGGTCGGAGGAGAAGTCCGGCAGCGGGTCCAGGGCGGTCGGCCGCTGCTCCTCCAGGCCGGTCCGCCCGAAGAAGCTGTGCCCGAAACCGAAGGTGATCGTCAGCGAGGAGGGTCCCGCGTCCCGGGCCACACCGGTGTCATCGTGCGGGGCGGCCTCGCCCGCCATCAGCCGATCGGCCGTCGCCGACCAGCGGCGCAGCAGGGCGGCCGCCTCCTTGCGGCCCGCGCCCACCGCCAGGTCGAAGGCGACGAGATGGCCGCGCGCCTGGAGACCCTCGGTGATGCCGGGCTGATGTTTCCCGTGAAACATCGCCCGGTCGGAGCCGACCGAGGTCAGTGGGGTGGCCTGGGCGGGCGCGGCGGCGTACCCCACGGCCCCGCCGGCCGCGCCGAGCACGAGCCCGGTGGCGCCGGCGGCGCCGAGCAGGGCGCGCCGGGAGACGCCGCTCGCGCCGGACACGGGCTCCGCCACCGGCGCGTCGGGCGTACGGGCCTGCGGGATGGACTGGTCGGGCATGGTGTGGTTCAGCCGATCTGCGCGTTCTTGGAGACGGTCACCTGGTCGATGTCGGAGGTGCGCACCGTGACGGCGATCTTCCAGTCGCCGGCCATGGGAATCTGCACTCCGTTCGCCGACCAGTGGCCGGTGGCGATGTGGTCGGGGTTCACGGGGAGCGGGCCGATCTTCTTGGCCTCCAGGGTGAAGGAGACCTTCACCTCGGGGACGTCGAAGACCCGGCCGTTGGGCCGCTGGACGTAGACGTGCATCTCGTTGCCGCCCACGCGCGCGGGGTCCAGGTCGATGCTGACGACGCCCTTGCCGTCGGCACCGCCGGTGTCGAACGGCATGTCCAGGGTGAGCGCGCCGGACGCCGCCGACGTGCCGGAGCCGGCCGGGGTGGAGGCGGCCGCCTTGGCCTCCTGCTCGGTGCGGCCCGGCTCGGTCTGGGTCAGTGCGGTGGTGACGGCGAGCAGCACGATGGCGACACCGGCCTCGGCGAGCACCGAGCGGCGCAGCCCATAGCGGTGCGGGTCGCCGTCCCGCAGCCGCTTCTGCCGGGCGGCGTCGACGGCCGCGCGCTGCCGGGCGAGCTGGGCGGCCCGCCGGCCGTCAGCGCCGGGGCCCGTGCCCGCACCGCCGCCGGCGGTCGTGGAGGCGGCGACCTGCTCCTTCGGGGCCTGTTCCTTCGGGGCCTGTTCCTGCCGGGCCTGTTCCTGCCGGGCCTGGGCCTTCTTCGCCTTCCCGGCGCGGACCACCGGGTCGGTGAGCTGTCCCGTCCACCGCCGGGAGACCGCCGCGATGCCGACCAGCACCGCCACCAGACCGATCTTGACCAGCAGCAGCTGCCCGTACCGGGTCTCGGTGAACGCCGCCCAGGAGCCGAGCTGCCGCCAGGACTGGTAGACGCCGGTGGCGACGAGCGCCAGGACGGAACCGAAGGCCACCCGGGAGAAACGGCGTACGGCGGCGGCCTCGACCGGGGTCTCGGCGGGCGCCCGGTACAGGGCGGTCAGCAGGGCGGTGAGCCCGCCCAGCCAGGCGGCGACGGCCAGCAGGTGGACGACGTCGACCGGCATGGCGAGGCCCGCCTGGAGCCCGGTGGAGGCGTGTTCGGCCATGGCCCAGCTGGCCGCGAGCCCGGCCGCGACGACGATCCCGCCGATCGCGAGCCCGAAGGCCAGGTCCCGCTTCTCCGCGCCCTCCTCCCGCCGGGTGTAGGCGCCGAAGAGGACGGCGACGAACAGCGCGGCGGCGGCGAGCAGCAGCAGCCGGGAGACCAGCGCGGCACCGGTCTTGGTCTGGAGCACCTGGCCGAGCAGGTCGAGGTCGAAGACGTCGGCGAACCTGCCGGAGGTGGTGTACGAGCCGCGCAGGAGCAGCAGCCAGAGAGTGGCCGCGGTCAGTGCGACCCAGCCGCCGACGACCAGCCGCTGGAGGGCCCGGACGCCGGTGCCGCGCCGCCAGCAGGCGAGCACGAAGGCCGCGCCGCCGGCGAGCACGATGAAGCCGGCGTAGGACACATAGCGCCCGAACGCGTAGAGCCCGCCCACGACTCCGCCGCCCGCGGCCGGTGCGGTACCGGAGACGACGGTCCGCGAGGGCGCCCCGATGGAGAAGGTGTAGGCGCCGGCCACGGGGTGGCTGTCCGCCGAGACGACCTGGTAGGTGACGGTGTAGGTGCCCTTGGCCAGGCCGCTCTTGAGCTTCACGGCGTACGTCGTCCCGCTCACGTTGGCGGGGCTGCCCGTCTGGACCGGCCTGCCCCGGGGGTCGAGGACGCGCAGGGAGTCGTCGTTCATCGCCACCTTCTCGGAGAAGGTGAGCGACACCTGGGTGGGCGCCTTGTCGGCCACCACCCCCTGTGCGGGGTCGCTGCCGGTCAGCGCGGCATGCGCGGAGGCCGGTCCGGCGCCCGCCAGCAGCGCGCCGGTGACGGCGAGGAACAGCAGCACCAGGATCCGCAGGCGGGGGGTGATGGTCCGGGTCACGGTGGTCCCTCCCTCAGTGGCCGGTCGACGGGTTGTACGTCGCGGACTTCACCGGCATCTCGACGGTGACAGGCCCGGACTTGGCGAACGTGAGCTTCACGGTGACCGTCTGGCCCTGCTTCGGCGCGCGCTTCAGCTGCTCGAACATCAGATGGCTGCCACCGCTTCGGAACACGAGCCGCCCGTGGCCCGGTATGGCGAAGGAGGACTTCTCCGCCATGGCACCGGCGACGGTGCTGTGCATGGTGACCTGGCCGGCGACGTCACTGGTGACCGAGGTCAGCTCGTCGCCGGTGCCGCCCTTGTTGATGATCGTCAGGAAGCCGGCCGCCATGTCGGCGGAGACGGGCTGAGGCATGTAGGGGGCGCTGACGGACAGCTCGGCCTTGCCGGACCCGGAGCCGGACCCCGAATCGGACCCCGAGCAGCCCGCGAGGGCGAGGGCACCGGCGAGCACGCCCGCGGACAGGACGGCACTGCGCCTCACGGGTTGGCCCCCTTGACGAGCTTGGGCAGGCCGTTGGTGTAGTCGTCGACCGTGGCGCTCTCGCGGTAGAGGACGTAACCGGCGTCGGTCTTCGGGGAGAAGGCGACGACCTGGGTGCCGTGCACCGAGACGGGCTTGCCGTTCTTGTCCTTCGTCGTCGGCTCCACGGAGATGCCGACGGACCGGGCGCCGGCCTGGATCTTGGCGAAGTCGCCGGTCAGGCCGATGAACTGGGGGTCGATGCCCTTGAGCCACTTGCCCAGCTCGGCCGGGGTGTCGCGGCCGGGGTCGGTGGTGACGAACACGACCCGGAGGTCGTTCTGCTCGGCCTTGGGCAGCGCCTTCTTGGCGACGGCGATGTTGCTCATCGTCGTCGGGCAGATGTCGGGGCAGTGCGTGTAGCCGAAGTAGACCAGGGTCGGGTGGCCCTTGGTCTCCTTGCGGAGGTCGTACTTCTTGCCGTGGGTGTCGGTGAGGACCAGGTCCGGCTTCTCGAACGGCTGGTCGAGGACGGTGGCGGCCTTGCTCGCGTCGGACCCTCCGGAGACCGCGGAGACCGGCGACGTGTCGTCGTCCCCGGAACCGCATGCGGACAGGGTCAGGGTGGCGGCGGCGAGCAGCGCGGCCGCGGCGAACGTCTTCTTGCGCATAGAAAAATGTCCCAGATGTGTGACCTGCGGCGCGTACCGGGGTCGTACGACGTGTCGTCCCGCGGCGTCGTACGACGCCCGGTACGCGCTACGAACGAAGTGCTCAGGCGGTGGTCCGGCGGCGGCCCGCGAGGACGCCGTAGGCCACGCCCGCGATTCCGATGACGATGCCGACCACGCCGAGCACGCGCGCAGTGGTGTCACTGCCGCTGCCGGAGTCCTCGGCGGCGGCCGTCTTCTCGGTCTTCTCGCTCTTGTCGGCGGTGTCCGCCGCGGCCGCCGAGCCGTGGTGGTCGTCGCTCGCGGCCGACAGCTCCAGGACCGGGGCCGGGTTCTCCGGCTCCTCCTGGCCCTCCTGCGGCACCTCGATCCAGCGCACTACCTCCTTGTTGGAGTACGTCTGGATCGCCTTGAAGACCAGCTGGTCGGCGTTCTCGGGCAGGGCGCCGAGCGAGAGCGGGAACTTCTGGAAGTAGCCGGGCTCGATGCCCTTGCCGTCGGCGGTCCAGGTGACCTTGGTGACGGCCTCGTCGATCTTCTCGCCGTGCATGGTCAGCGGCTTGTCGAGCTTGGACTTGGTGACGGCGACCTTCCAGCCCGGGACCGGCTGCGGCATCACCGAGGCGATCGGGTGGTCCGCCGGGAGGTTCACCTCGATCTTGGTGGTCGACGCGTTGTCGCGCTCGTTCGGGACCTTGAAGTCCACGACCGCGTAACCGCCCTTGGCCGCGGAGCCCTCCGGCTGCACGCTGACGTGCGCGAAGGCGGGGACGGACAGCGCCAGGACGGCCGTACCCGCGGCGGCAGCGGCGGCGGCGACACGGGCGGCGACACGGCGCGGGGCGATACGAGAAGCCTGCATGGCAGGAGTACTCCACTCTGAGAGTTCCGGTGATGAGGAGAGGTACGCGTACGCGTGGCCGTGCCACTCGGTGAGCGGCCGGCCGGGACCCGGTGGGATGCGATCCGGCGGGCTGCGCACGCGCGCGTGCCGCGCGACGGCGGCCCCTCTCCACCGGTAGGCGGAGTCGGCGGTCGCGTCGCGTCAGGCGGCGAGAGCGAAGCCGGCTGCGGGCGGGCCGCGCCGGATCAGCGTGTGCTGGAGGAGGGCGGTGTCCGGGGCCGGTGCCTCGTCCCGGTCGGTACGGCGGCCGAGCGAGCCCGGGCCGGTCGCTGGAAGCAGACCGGCGCACAGGGCGCGCGTCAGCGCGAGCGCAGCGCGCAGGGACCGTACGAGCGCCCCCTCCGCGACTCCTTGCGCCGACAGCTCGATCAGCCGCAGCACGGCCAGGTCCCCGCGGCGCAGCAGCCAGCCGGCGGCGACGGCCGCGAGCACATGGCCGAGCAGCATCGGCAGCGAGGGCAGCAGACCGGCCGAGGCGCCGGTGGCGTCGTGCGCGTGGTGCAGGATGCCCAGGGCGGCCGTCGGCCGGCCGGAGCGGTCGATGAGACGCGCGTCGAGCAGCAGCCGGAAGGCGTGCCCCGGAGTGAGCGCCGCCGGAGTCGACCCGCACAGGAGCCGGGTGGCCTGCTCGACCAGCGCGCCGTCGCTGAGCGCGGCGCCCGGGGACCCGGCGGTCCCGGTGCTGGTCATCGCCCCCATCGCCATCCCGCCCGAGGCCGTCGCGGCCCCGTGCTGACCCAGCCCGAACAGCGTGTGCAGCACGGTCTGGCCGAGGGCGAGGAGCGCGGCGATGCCCGGCAGCGAGCGGGCGCGCCCGGTGAGCGGTGCCGCGAGCAGCAGCGCGCCGAGGAAGCCCGCGCCCAGCGTCCACAGCGGCACGCCCGTGCAGGAGGCCAGGGTGTGCCCGCACGCGGCCAGCGCGACACAGACCGCGGCGAACACCGCGGCCCGCAGAATCCGGAGCCCGGCTCCGGGGCGCGCCGTGCGCGGGTGGGGGGCAGTCATGGCGGCCTCATCATCGCACTGCCCGCACCGACGGCCCACGGCAGGTCGCCTGAGCCGTCCCTCATACACCGATTCCTCCCCCCGCACATCGGCTGTATGGGCGGCGTCACGCCGACGGAGTGCTTACGGCCGCCTACGCGCGGCAATACGTAACGGTATGTCGAGCCGCGGCCAGGAGGCTGGAGCATGAGCATCTGGTGGTCCCTCCATCTGCGGCGCGACGCCGCGAGCGTGCCCCTCGCCCGGCGGCTGCTGATCGGCACGATGGAGACGGCGGGGGTCGATCCGGAGATCTCGTACGACCTGTCCGTCGCGCTGAGCGAGGCGTGCGCGAACGCCGTCGAGCACGGCGGGGACACCGCGCCCGGTGGCTCCGAGGCCTACCGGGTGACCGCGTATCTCGACGGCGAGAAGTGCCGTATCGAAGTGGCCGATTCCGGTCCCGGCTTCACCCGCACCCAGGATCTGCGGCCCGCCCGCCCGGACGCCGAGCACGGCCGCGGCCTCTGCCTGATCCGGGAACTCGCCGACCACGTCCACATCGGGGCCAAGCCCGGCCGGGGCGGCACGGTGGTCAGCTTCGACAAGATCCTCAAGTGGAAGAAGGATCCTTCTCTGCTCACCGCCTAGGGCCCGCCCGCGGACGGCATAGTGAGCGCATGCAGATCGACAGCGTGGAAGTGGCGGCCGGCGTGACGCTGCGGCTCCTCGCGCCCTCCGACGCGGAGGCGCTGGCCGCGGCCTACACCGACAACCGCGCACACCTCGCACCGTGGGAGCCACGCAGACCGGACTCCTTCTTCACCCCCGGCGGGCAACGGGAGCGGATCACCGGGATGGTGCGGCAGTTCGCCGAGGGGACGGCGGTGCCCTGTGTCCTGCGGGCGGCGGACGGCCGGATCGTCGGCACCATCACCCTGACGGGGATCTCTCACGGGCCCTTCTGCAGTTCCCACCTCGGTTACTGGGTCGCCGCCGACCAGCAGAACCGCGGGCTGGCCAGCGCCGCCGTGGCGCGGATGTGCGCGATCGCGCGGGACGCGGCCGGACTGCACCGGATCGAGGCGTCCACGCTGCCGGACAACACCGGATCGCAGCGCGTGCTGCGCAAGTGCGGGTTCGAACCGATCGGCATGGCCCCGAAGTACCTGCACATCGACGGCGCCTGGCGGGACTGCCGTCTCTTCCAGCGGATCCTGCACGAGCGCGATCCGGCCGGGTGAGGGCGGGTTTCCCGCCGGCGGTGAAGACGATGGGCGGGTGGGGCGGGGAACCCGAGGCCGGAGGGGACCGGCGGGAATCCGCAGGAGCGGCGCCGAGTAGGCTTCGCGTCTTCCTTGTCATGCCCAGCTCGACCGGAGTCCCCTGTGCCCCACACCCGCATGCCCACCACCCGGATGTCCTCGGCGCTGCCGGTGCTCACGGCCGTGGCCGCCGGCATGCTGCTCGTCGGCTGCTCCGCCTCGGTGGAGGTCGGGAAGTCCACGCCCGAGCTGTCGGCGGACAAGCTGGCCGACACCGTCGCCGAGAAGCTCGCCGCCACCACGGGGCAGCCCAAGCCGCGGGTCAGCTGCCCCGAGGACCTCGCCGGCAAGGTCGGCACCACCACCCGGTGCACGCTCACCGCCGACGACGGCAGCACGCTGGGGGTGACGGTCACGGTGTCCTCGGTCCACGACGGCCGGATCGACTTCGGCATCAAGGCCGACGACAAGGCTTCGCCGGCCGCGCACTGACCGGCTCAGCCGCTCGTGTCCAGCACCTTCGCCAGTACCTCCAGCGCCTCCGGGTACGCCCGCTCCCGGGGTGTGCCGTAGCCGACGACCAGGCCCTGGGGCCGGTCCGGGGCCGGGGTGTGCCAGTGCTCGCCGAGGGTGCCGAGTGCCAGGCCCTCCGCCTCCGCGCGGGCCAGGACCTCGGCCTCGTCCGGCACGTCGATCAGCGCGTGCAGCCCGGCCGCGATCCCGCGCACGCTCCGCCGCGCCCCCAGCCGGTCCAGCAGCTGGTCCCGGCGCCGCCGGTAACGCAGCCGGCACGCGCGTACGTGGCGGTCGTAGGCATGACTCTGGATCAGCTCGGCGAGCGCGAGCTGGCCGATGGTCTCGGTGTGGTGGTCGCTGTGCAGCTTGGCCTCGGCGACCGCGTCGACCAGGTGCGGCGGCAGCACCATCCAGCCGAGGCGCAGCGCGGGCCCGAGCGTCTTGGAGGCGGTGCCCAGGTAGACGACGTGGCCCGGTGCCATGCCCTGGAGCGCGCCGACCGGCTGCCGGTCGTAGCGGAACTCGCCGTCGTAGTCGTCCTCGACGATGAGCCGGCCCCGCGTGCGAGCCCAGTCGGTGAGCGCCCGGCGCCGCTCGGGGTGCAGGGTCACCCCGGTCGGGTACTGGTGGGCCGGCGTGACCACCACGGCCGCCGCCGCGCCCAGTTCCTCCGGACCCACCCCGCGGGCGTCGACCCGGACCGGCAGCACCGTCCCGCCGTTGTGCCGGACCACCTCCCGGTGGAAGGGCAGCCCCGGGTCCTCCATGGCGACGGCGGCGCCGTCCAGGACCCGGGTGAGCAGGGCGAGGCCCTGCACGTACCCGGAGGTGACGACGATCCGCTCCGGTGGCGCCAGCACCCCGCGGGCCCGGCCCAGATAGCCGGAGAGCGCGGTGCGCAGTTCGATCCGGCCGCGCGGGTCGCCGTAGTCGTACGCCAGCGAGGGGGCCGTAGCGATGGCGCGGCGAAGCGCGCGCAGCCAGGCCGCCGCCGGGAACGCGCCGACGTCCGGGCTGCCGGGACGCAGATCGAAACGCGGCGCACGCGCGTGTGCGGCTGTGCCGGGCTCGTCCGCCGGTACGGCCGGCAGCTCGGCGACCCGGGTGCCCGAGCCCTGCCGGGCCGTCAGATAGCCCTCGGCGACCAGCTGGTCGTACGCCGCCTTCGCGGTGCCGCGCGAGACGCCGAGGTCGGCCGCGAGGCGCCGGGTGGCGGGCAGCCGGGTGCCGGGGGCGAGCCGCCCGTCCCGCACGGCGTCCCTGAGGGCCCGTTCCAGCCCCACCCGGCGGCCCTCCGCCGAAGCCGGTTCGAGATGCAGGTCCACCCCGACACCGGACCAGAAGTCGTCCACGAACACCCTCCCCCTAGGCACGTGAAGCCTTCGCGCGTGTACGGACACGCCGATGGCCGGGCACCTTCCCGGTACCCGGCCACTCAGTCTGACGTCAGCCCTTCAGCGACGCCATCCACGCCTCGACCTCGTCGGACCGGCGCGGCAGACCCTCGGAGAGGTTACGGTTGCCGTCCTCCGTGACGAGGATGTCGTCCTCGATCCGGACGCCGATGCCCCGGTACTCCTCCGGCACGGTCAGGTCGTCGGCCTGGAAGTACAGGCCGGGCTCGACGGTGAGGACCATGCCCGGCTCCAGCGTGCCGTCCACGTACGTCTCGGTCCGCGCGGCCGCGCAGTCGTGGACGTCCATGCCGAGCATGTGACCGGTGCCGTGCAGGGTCCAGCGGCGCTGGAGGCCCAGCTCCAGGACGCGCTCGACCGGGCCCTCGACCAGGCCCCACTCGACGAGCTTCGCGGCGAGCACGCGCTGGGCGGCGTCGTGGAAGTCGCGGTACTTGGCGCCGGGCTTGACGGCCGCGATACCGGCCTCCTGGGCCTCGTACACGGCGTCGTAGATCTTCTTCTGGATCTCGCTGTACGTGCCGTTGATCGGCAGCGTGCGCGTGACGTCGGCGGTGTACAGGGTGTGCGTCTC
Source organism: Streptomyces sp. NPDC036984 (assembly GCF_055607665.1). NCBI lineage: Bacteria > Bacillati > Actinomycetota > Actinomycetes > Kitasatosporales > Streptomycetaceae > Streptomyces > Streptomyces sp. NPDC036984. The sequence continues at coordinate 136,861 of NZ_JBVJRL010000011.1, read as the reverse complement.
GACGCCCGCGTCCAGCAGGAGCAGGTCGCCGGAGCGGACCGGGCCGTCGTTGCGGACCCAGTGCAGGGTGCAGGCGTGCGGGCCGGCCGCGCAGATGGAGCCGTAGCCGACGTCATTGCCCTCCACGCGCGCGCGGAGGAAGAACGTGCCCTCGATGTAGCGCTCGGAGGTGGCCTCGGCCTTGTCGAGGACCTTCACCACGTCCTCGAAGCCGCGCACGGTCGAGTCGACGGCCTTCTGGAGCTCGCCGATCTCGAACTCGTCCTTGACCAGGCGGGCCTCGGAGAGGAAGACGCGCAGCTCCTCGTCGCGCTCGGCGGTGACCTTGTCGGTCAGGGCCGCCTCGATGCCGGCGTCGTAGCCGCGCACCACGCGGACCGGGCCGGTGGCCTCGCGCAGCTGGTCGGCCAGCTCGCGCACATCGGCGGCCGGGATGCCGTAGAGCGCCTCGGACTCGGCGAGGGAGTGGCGGCGGCCGACCCACAGCTCGCCCTGGCCGGAGAGCCAGAACTCGCCGTTCTCACGGTCCGAACGCGGCAGCAGGTAGATCGTCGCCTCGTGGCCGTCGTCTTTCGGCTCCAGGACCAGGACGCCGTCCTCGGTCTGGTTGCCGGTGAGGTACGCGTACTCGACGGAGGCGCGGAAGGGGTACTCGGTGTCGTTCGAGCGGGTCTTCAGGTTGCCCGCCGGGATGACCAGGCGCTCGCCCGGGAAGCGGGCGGAGAGCGCGGCACGGCGGCGCGCGGTGTGCCCGGCCTGCTCGATCGGCTCCAGGTCACGCAGCTCCGTGTCGGCCCAGCCGGACTTCATGTTCTCGGCCAGCTCGTCGGAGACACCCGGGTACAGGCCGTTCTTCCGCTGCTTGACGGTCTCCTCGGCCTCGGTCTCCGGGCCCTCCGCGGTAGCGGAGTCGGGCACAGCCGGGTTGAGCTCGTCGGACACGTGATCCTCCTCGATACGCCATTGATCTCCCCCGGGGCCCGCGCGCTCCTGCTTGTGGCCGAGCGGGGACCTCCATCATCGTACGGTCGTACCGGGAGCGGGCGGGGCCGGATGACCTGTTATGCCCGGTCATGCCGGCCGGTCGCGCCGGTGCTCAGTCGAAGCGTGCCGCCAGCAGGACCACGTCCTCCTCGCTGTCGGCCGTGTCCAGGCCGTCCGGCAGGACCGCGCACAGGACGTGGTCGGCGACGGCCCCCGGATCCTGCCGGACCGCGCGCGGCAGGCCCGCGGCGGCGGCGTGCAGCCGGGCGAAGGCGCGGTCCATCGGGTCGCCGGTACGGTGCAGCAGCCCGTCCGTGTAGAGCAGGACCGTATCCCCGGCCTCGGCCTGGATCTCCACGCTGGGCGCCTCCCAGCAGGCGAGCATGCCGAGCGGCGCGGAGACGGAGGTCTCGGCGAACTCGGTGCGCCGCTCGCCGATCAGCAGCGGCGGGCTGTGCCCGGCACCGGCCAGCGTGACCTTGCGCAGGGCGGGCTCGCAGTAGGCGAACAGGGCGGTGGCCGAGCGGGCGGGCTCGGTCAGCCGCAGCAGCAGCTCCAGGTCGGACAGGACGGCTACCGGGTCCTCGCCCTCCATGACGGCGTACGCGCGCAGGGAAGCCCGCAGCCGGCCCATGGCGGCCACCGCGCTCGGCCCGGAGCCGGTGACCGAGCCGACGGAGAGGCCCAGGGCGGCGTCCGGGAGGGGCAGGGCGTCGTACCAGTCGCCGCCGCCGCGCGCGCCCGTGCGGTGCCGGGCGGCGAGCTGGACGCCGGCCACCCGGGGCAGCCGGGAGGGCAGCAGTTCCTCGGTGATGGTCGCCACGCACGCGCGCGTGCGTTCCACTTCCAGCAGCCGGGCGAGGTGCTCGGTGGCGTGCCGTACGTACAGGCCGGCGAGGTGGCGCCGGCGCTCGTCCGGCTCGGCCGGTTCGTCGTAGAGCCAGACGGCGGCGCCCAGCCGGCCCGCGGACTCGCCGGCGAGGGGCAGGGCGTAGCTGGCGGCGTAGCCGAGGCGGGCGGCCACCTCGCGGTGGCGCGGGTCGAGGCCGTCCTCGGCGAGCAGGTCGGGGTGGACGATCTCGGCGCCGCCGAGAGTGTCGTACGGCAGGGCGCCGCGCGGCACGGTCTCGATGTGGCCGAGGTCGGCGCGGCCGAGGCCGAGGCCGACGGTGGTGCGGGGGCCGAGGCCGTCGCCGGGCTCCAGGACGACCAGGCCGCGGCGGGCGCCGACCAGGGCGGCGCCGGCGCGCAGCAGCTCGTGCAGGGCGGGGTCCAGCGCGCTGGTGCGGGACAGGCGCTCGGTGAGTTCGTGGAGGGTCGTGAGATCGGAGACCCAGCCGGCCAGCCGGTCCTGGAGGACGGTGCCGGGGGCGGGCGCGTGGGGGGCGGGGAGCGGGGCCGTGTCCGGGGAGGGGACGGTGCCGGGGGCGGGAGGGGAGGGCGCGACAGTGTGTGCGGGAGTGGGAACGGTGGGATCGATTCCGGCCACTTTCGGAGGGTGCGGGGCGTTCATGGCGCCCGGCCTTCAGACCGGCGCGTATTGCTCAGAAGCATCGCAAACCCCCATGTGATTCTGCGTCGCCAGCAGTGTCTCCACATGTACACGCACTCGTGAGGGGATGTCCAGCATTGTCCTGCGGGGATTCCTGGTGTCCATGGGGCGGAAGAGGGTTTTTCCCGAACCCCTTGCCTTACTGCCAAGTTGGCTCAAAACTGCCTTAGGTAACGGTTCATTGCGGTCGACTGGCCTTGCTCGACGGAGCGTCACAGCGGTCGTGATGGGTACGTACTCGGAGAAGGCCAGGGGTGGTTGGGGGCCACCCGGAACCTGGCGACGGACCCGGGCGTCATAACCACCGACGGCCGAGCCCCATCCTCCCGTGGCGGAGGCGGAGAGAACCACGCGCGACGGCAAAACGCCAGACTTCGCCACCCCCGCACCGCAGCCATGCTTCTGATAGACGCACTATGGACGCGGACGCGGCCAACGCTCGACCCCTTGGGGTTCCCCATGCCGTACGCAGGGGTGTGATGCGCCATTAGGTACGCACAGTGAAGTGATCGACACATGGTGTGATGTAGCCCACGGTGTTGCCAGCGGTGCAACGGAAAGGAACGAGCGCTCATGCGCGAGATCCTCGGAAGGCGACGCAGGCTTCTGTCCAGGCGGAACGGCGGGAGGCCCGAGCTGATCGGCGCGGCCCTGACCTTCGCGACGGAATGGCAGTGGCCGGTGCTCCCGGGTGTGGCCCCGGACCCGCGGGGGCGGGCTCGCTGCTCCTGCGCCGACCCGGAGTGCACGGTGCCCGGTGCGCACCCCTTCGACCCCGGCCTGCTCGCGGCCACCACCGATGCGCGCATGGTGCGCTGGTGGTGGACCAACCGGCCGACCGCACCGATCGTCCTGGCCACCGGAGGCACGGCGCCCTGCGCGGTCAGCCTGCCGGCGCTGGCCGCCTCCCGTGCGCTCGCCCTGCTCGACCGGCGCGGCATGCGGCTCGGTCCGGTGATCGCCTCGTCGGCCCGCTGGGCGCTGCTGGTGAAGCCGTACTCCATGGAGCAGCTGGGCGAACTGCTCTACGCCAAGGACTTCGTCCCCGGCTCCCTGCGCTTCCACGGTGAGGGCGGCTATATCGCCCTGCCGCCGTCCGAGACCGGCCAGGGCGCCGTCCGCTGGGAGCGCGCCCCGCTGGCCGGCTCGGCCTCGCCCTGGGTGCCCGACGTGGAGGCCGTGGTGGACGCCGTGGTCGACGCCCTCACTCGTACGGGTGTGAGCGCGCCCGAGTTGTAAGGGTGTCGGGCGCGGACGGGGTGGGCGGGCCCGTTCACTCGTTATCTTCCGCACATGTTGCGTCATTCCGGCGGTCACCGTGCCCCCCGGCGGCTCTGCGGCGGACGGGATGCCCGAAGGCTCCGTCTGCTCGCCCTCGCGGGCGTCGTCGCGGCCGTGGTCGCGCTGCCACTGGCCGTGGCGTCCGCGGGGCAGGTGGGCGACGCCGGCCGGGCCGCCGCACCGGGCGCTCCCCGTGGTGACGCCAAGGCCGCCCCGGACGCCGCCCGGCGCTCCCCGTTCCTGCTCGGCATCGGTCTCGCCACCGCCGCCCGCTGCGGCCCGGAGGTCACCTCGCCCGACGGCATCGAGGCGCAGACCTGTGTGCTGACGCAGGGCGAGGACACCTGGGCGCGCACCTACTACCGCAACGCCACCGGCGAGTCGCTGGACTCCGTGCTGAGCCTGATGGGGCCGGGCGGCCGGGCCGTGCAGATGCGCTGTGCCACCGGCGCCGACGACGAGCCCGCCACCTGCGAGACCCCCCGCGAGCACAGCCGGGGCCGACCGGACGCCTACACGGCCGTCACCGAGTTCGCCGAGCGCGGCGCGGACCGAGCGTTGCTGCTCCGCTCGGGCAGCAATTCCTGAGAACTCAAAGGGAGTTGACGCTCCGCGCCGTGTTGTACACCGGGAGCGGACATGGAAAGGCCCGGTTGCTGGCGACGGGGGATGCACCAGCAACCGGGCTACTGGAACGGTAACAAGAGATCGGCGGTTAGCAAATTCCGTCTGGGCTATTCGGACACCGATTTCCCTGACCGAGCCGGAAGTTGTGACAGGAGTCACCCGCCACGCGACCCGGGGCCACGGCTGAACGGTCGGTCAGCCGCGACCCACGCGCGCGGCGCCGTCAGCTGAGCGTGACCTGCCGGTTGGTCAGTCCGCCGCGCGCCCGGCGCTCGTCCGGGGTGAGCGGCTCGCGGACGGCGAGGGCGGCGGCGAGGCGCTCGGCGAAGTCGGCGGCCGGCTTCTCCACGTCCTCGGCGCCGACCCCGCTCGGCAGGTCCCAGACCGGCACGATGAGGCCGTGAGCACGGAAGGAGCCCACGAGCCGGGTGCCCTCGCCAAGGCTGGAGCGGCCCGCCGCGTGCAGCCGCGCCAGAGCGTCCAGAAGCTGCTCCTCCGGATGCGGCATGACCCAGCGCAGGTGGTTCTTCTCCGGGGTCTCGCACCAGTAGGCGGCGTCCACACCGGCCAGCTTCACGGTGGGGATGGCGGCGGCGTTGGCCCGCTCCAGGGAGGCGGCCACCTCCGGGCTCGCGTTCTCCGCGTCCGGCACCCAGAACTCGAAGCCGCTGTGCACGACCGGCTCGAAGGCGGCCTGCGGGTCGAGCAGGTCCTGGAGCCGCGGACCGTCGGCGGGGGCGCGGCGGCCCTGCACGGGGGTGCCGGGCTCCGCCTCCAGCGCCCGCTGCAGCGTGTCGGCGAGGTCGCGGCTGATGTCGCCGGACGCCGTGTCGTTCTGGAGGCCGATCAGGACCGAGCCGTCGTCGCGGCGCAGCGCGGGCCAGGCCATCGGCAGCACCGTGGCCAGCGTGACCGACGGAACGCCCTCGGGCAGGCCGTCTCGGAGGGTCAGCTCGACCGTCGCGGCCGGGACCAGCTCCCGCAGCGCGACCCAGTCGCACTCGCCGGCCAGGCCCTCGAAGGGGCGGTGCACCAGCTCGGTCGCGGCATGCGCGGCGGCCCGGCCGTGGCAGGCCTTGTAGCGCCGGCCGCTGCCGCAGGGGCAGGGTTCGCGAGCGCCGACAACCGGGATCTCCCCGTCGATCAGCTGCGGCGTGGCCTTCGTCTGGGGTCGCTTTTTGGCCATGGTGGGTGTCTCCCGGTTACGGCGCTTCTCGTACGGCGGGAGCCTAGCCGTTCGGACCATGGCCGACGGGAACCTGTGGACAACGCACGCGCGCTCGACGCCGGTGGTGTGAACCTGGGGACGACGTCTGCGGGCCGTCCGGGTTCAGTCGAGGTCGTCGAACGCGTCCGCGAAGTCCAGCCCGGCCAGGTCCGGCAGCGTCACGCCCGGAGGCGTCAGATCCGGGAGCGCCATCTCCGGCAGCCCGGGGTGCGTGACGCGCGTAGCGAAAGCGTCGCGGTGACACCGGGCATCGGGATCATGGACGTCCTCGTGGACCACCACCCAGACCGTCACCTCGCCCCGGACGTCGTCCCGCACGCCCCAGTCGTCGGCGAGGGCCGTGATGATGTTCAGACCGCGACCGCCGTGCGCGGTCACCGACGGAGTGGCCGGCGCCGGGCGGGTCGGGCCACCACCGTCCGTGACCTCCACGATGAGCCGCCCGCGCGCGTCCACCCGCCACGCGGCTCGGACGTCCCCGTCCCCGGCCGGCGCGTCCCCGAGGGGCCGCCCGTGTTTGCAGGCATTGCTCAACAGTTCGGAAAGGATCAGTACGGCATCGTCGATGACCGATTCCGCCACACCACCGCTGCGTAGCTGCGCCCGCATCCGGTGCCGTGCCTTCCCCACGCCCGCAGGGCCATGGGGTACGGCCATGCTCGACGACGTGGGCACCTCCTGTGCCACCACCAACGCCACCCCCGAGACCTCCTTCGCCCCACGCCACGGTGTGGATGCCCCCTTGGCCTGTACCGGAAACCGGCCAATCCCCTTCCGGTGACGCATTCGACACGGCCGCACACACAGCGAACGCGCCGGTGCACTCCCCGTGACGAACGCTGCCGGACAGCGGCCGGTATGGCGGGATTTGACGGTCCGCGGGCCGGCGGCTCGGGTCGTGTCGGGGTGTGACGGTCCGCAGTCCGGGCGGTTCGGGTCGTGCCGTTCCGCGGGGCGGGCGGCTCCGGTTGAGCCGGGGTGGGCCGTACCGCGGGCCGGGCGGCTCAGCGGCCGAGTTGCCGCAGCACCGCGCGCGGGCGGTTGGTGATGATGGCGTCGACGCCCAGCTCGACGCAGAGATCGACGTCCTCGGGCTCGTTGACGGTCCACACGTGGACCTGGTGACCGGCCCGCTTCAGCCGCTCCACGTAGCCGGGGTTGTTGCGCACGATGCGGATCGAGGGCCCCGCGATCCGCACGCCCGCAGGCAGCCGCCCGTCGCGCAGCCGGGGCGAGAGGAACTGCACCAGGTAGACCGTGGGCAGTGCCGGCGCCGCGGTCCGCACGCGGTGCAGCGAGCGTGCCGAGAAGCTCATGATCCGGACCGGCGACTCGGCGGCGGAGGCCGGCGCGTCCAGGCCGAATCGCTTCAGCAGCGTCAGCAGCCGCTCCTCGACCTGGCCCGCCCAGCGCGTGGGGTGCTTGGTCTCGATGGCCAGCTCCACCCGGCGCCCGGAGTCCGCGATCAGCTCCAGCAGTCGCTCCAGGGTGAGGACGGACGTCTCCTCGCGGTCCTCGGGCCGGTGCTCCCAGTCGGGCTCCTCGTCCCGCCCCCGCCAGGCCTCGCGGGTCTTCCAGGAGCCGAAGTCGAGGGCCGCGAGATCGGCCAGCTCCAGCGCGGAGACCGCGCCCCGGCCGTTGGAGGTACGGTTCACCCGTCGGTCGTGGACGCAGACGAGATGGCCGTCCGCGGTCAGCCGTACATCGCACTCCAGGGCGTCCGCGCCGTCCTCGATCGCCTTCCGGTAGGCGGCGAGGGTGTGTTCGGGGGCGTCTTCGGAAGCGCCCCGGTGGGCGACGACCTGGAGCGAGTGCTGTGGTGCGTGGGTCACCGCGTCATGGTGCCACCGTCGCCGGGTACACGTGGCGGCGCGGATGCGTCCGGGCGACGAACGGGCGGGTACCCCCTGCTGGTTTATATAACTTTTGCCTAGAAGATCCTATATAAAGAGGACCGCCGGACCCACAGCCACCGCTTATGGTGCTCTGACGGCCCGTGGGAAAAGCTGACTCCATACCAGTGCGACCGACGACAACAGGCGTGGACCGAGGAGAAGACCTGTGAGCACCGAGAACGAGGGCAACGCGGTACCCCCGGCGCCGTCCGCACCTCCCGTGCCGGTGGCCTCTCCCGCCCAGCCGGGCCCCGCGCCCGAGGGCAACGCACCGACGGCTCCGCTTCCGCCCGTGCCCCACGAGGCCCCGGCGGCCGCCCCGGCCGCCTCCGCCGCATTCGACCAGGGCCCGGCCCACCAGCCCGGCCCGGCCCCCGACGGCTCCTGGCCGCCCCCGCCGCCGTCCCCCAAGCTCTCGACTCCGTTCGAGCAGGGGGGACCCCCATCCCCGGCCTACGGCGACGGCGCCCCCGGCGGCCCGGGCGCCGGCTGGGGCGCCTCCTACCAGCAGCCCGCCCCGAAGCCGCGCAGCGGGCGCGGCGGCCTGGTGGCGGCGGTCCTGGTGGCCGCGCTGGTCGCGGGCGGCCTGGGCGGCGGCCTCGGCTACACCCTGGCCAAGGACCGGGACGACCACGGCTCGACCACCGTCTCCGCCTCCGACAGCAGCGCCGCGCAGGTCAAGCGCGCGCCCGGGACGATCGCCAACGTGGCCGCCAAGGCGCTGCCCGGCACGGTCACCATCGAGGCGGAGAGCAACAACGGCGAGGGCGGCACGGGCACCGGGTTCGTCTTCGACACCCAGGGCCACATCGTCACCAACAACCACGTCGTCGCGGAGGCCGTGGACGGCGGCAAGCTGACGGCCACCTTCCCCAGCGGCAAGAAGTACGACGCCGAGATCGTCGGTCACGCCCAGGGCTACGACGTCGCGGTCATCAAGCTCAAGAACGCCCCGTCGGACCTGAGGCCGCTCGCTCTCGGCGACTCCGACAAGGTGGCCGTCGGCGACGAGACCATCGCCATCGGCGCCCCATTCGGCCTGTCCAACACGGTGACCACGGGCATCATCAGCGCCAAGAACCGTCCGGTGGCCTCCAGCGACGGCAGCTCCACCAGCAAGGCGTCGTACATGAGCGCCCTCCAGACCGACGCCTCCATCAACCCCGGCAACTCCGGCGGTCCGCTGCTGAACGCCTCCGGCGCGGTCATCGGCATCAACTCCGCGATCCAGTCCACCGGCAGCGGCGGCTTCGGCACCGGCCAGTCCGGCTCGATCGGCCTGGGTTTCGCCATCCCGATCAACCAGGCCAAGTACGTCGCCCAGCAGCTGATCAAGACCGGCAAGCCGGTGTACGCGAGGATCGGCGCGTCCGTCTCCCTGGAGGACTCCTCCGACGGCGCCAAGATCACTGACCAGGGCACGGGCGGCGCCGCCGCGGTGGAGTCGGGCGGCCCGGCGGACAAGGCCGGCCTCAAGCCCGGTGACGTGATCACCAAGCTCGACGACCACGTGATCGACAGCGGCCCGACCCTGATCGGCGAGATCTGGACCCACCAGCCGGACGACAAGGTGACGATCACCTACAAGCGCGGCGGCCAGGAGCACACGGTGCAACTGACCCTGGGTTCCCGGGTGGGCGACAGCTGACCCTGGGGCCATGCCCCCACGCGCCGCCCCGCGCCCGGTACGCTGTACCCGCTCCACCCCAGGTGGGCGGGAGCGAGGTGGGTTGCCCGAGCGGCCTAAGGGAACGGTCTTGAAAACCGTCGTGGCAGCGATGTCACCGTGGGTTCAAATCCCACACCCACCGCCTTCGAACGGCCCCTGACCAGGTGAGATGGTCAGGGGCCGTTGTGCTGCGGACTTCTTTTAACCGCCGCTTCGCGTTCCGTCAAGTCCCGAATCCTCGGAGCATGACCCCGCTGCTCGATTCGGGCCTACTTGAAGTGCGGGCCTCACCGGAAACACCCCACAGGAAACCGAGGCCCGGGCGTGAAAAGCGCCTCTCACTTCACGAGGAGAAAACCATGAACCGCAGCATCGTCAAGCGTGACGGATTCCGTGGCAAGCGTGCCCTGGCCCTGGCTACGTTCACCGCGTCGGCCGCGGTGGTCGGCGGCGCCGTGATCCTTCCGGCCGGTGCGGCCGTGGCGGCGCCGATGCCGGATGCGGCGGTGGCCAAAGCCGTGACGCACAAGGGCCATCACAAGCACCTCTGCACGGACAAGAAGTGGCACAAGGAGCACCACCAGGACCGGAAGTTCTCCTGCTGGTTCAAGAACCACCAGTTCTTCTGGGATCACCATCAGAAGGCCTTCTTCGTCGAGAAGGACAACAAGCCGCGCTTCTTCGCTCCGACCGTCAACAACGTCAACTTCTTCATTCAGAACAACACCATCATCAATAACGGCATCATCGGCAATATCAACATCAACAACGGCGACCAGTTCAAGGACAAGAAGGACCTGCCGCAGCCTGGCGGGGACAAGAAGCCGGACGAGGGTAAGAAGCCGGACGAGGGCAAGAAGCCGGACGAGGGTAAGAAGCCGGACGAGGGCAAGAAGCCGGACGAGGGCAAGAAGCCGGACGAGGGTAAGAAGCCGGACGAGGGCAAGAAGCCGGACGAGGGCAAGAAGCCGGACGAGGGCAAGAAGCCCGACGAGGGCAAGAAGCCCGACGAGGCGAACAAGCCGCCGGCGGACGACAAGAAGCCCGACGAGGGCAAGAAGCCGGACGAGGGCAAGAAGCCCGACGAGGGTAAGAAGCCGGACGAGGGTAAGAAGCCCGACGAGGCGAACAAGCCGCCGGTGGACGACAAGAAGCCCGACGAGGGCAAGAAGGCCGACGAGGGGAACGCCCAGCAGCAGAACGAGAACCAGGCGCCGGCCGAGGAGAAGAAGGCCGACGAGGGCAAGAAGGCTGACGAGGGGAACGCCGAGCAGCCGGCCGAGAACCTGGCCCCGGCGGGCGAGGAGAACGCCGAGCAGCCGGCCGAGAACCAGGCGCCGGCGGCTGAGGAGAACGCCGAGCAGCCGGCCGAGCAGGGGCAGGAGCAGGAGCAGGCTCCGGCCGTCGAGCAGCCGGCCGACGTGGACCAGGGTGTCGCTGACGCCGGCGGTGCCGAGGGCGCCCTCTGATCCACCCGTTCCCTCCTGATGGGGTGAAGGCTTCCCGGCCTTCACCCCATCGCCGTGTTCACGGCCGGTGCCCCGTCATCCGGGCGGCCGAGGCGATCGTCGCGCGCGCCTCGCGTTCGGACAGCCCCGTGTGGACGGCCGCCTCGGTGAGCGGCGCCGCCAGGGCCGGCCCGATGCCGTTCTCGTAGGCGCGGCAGGCCGCCCAGAACAGGCGCGTGTTGCGCTGGCCCTCATGGGCGGTCAGGACGAAGTGGACGAGACCGCGGCCGTGGTCGCCGGGGACGGGCGACGCCGGGTGGTGGGGACGCGGCGGGGGCAACAGAAGGCGGAGCAGCGACGGCGGGCAGGAGGCGGGGGCCAGCCGGGCGGTGCCGGGCGCGGCGGTGTAGACGCCGTGGTCGGTGCGGGAGCCGGGGCCCACGAGGTAGCCGCCGGCGCCCCGGATGTCGATGCCGGGGGCGAGCCGGCCGGCCGAGTTCGGTACGACGACGTCCGGCGGGCCGGTCAGCCACAGGTGGCGGCCACCGCTCGGGGTGAGCACCACGACCGTCTCCGGGATCGTGAACAGGTGGCGCAGGGCCAGCTCGCGCAGGGCGGCCGAGGAGTCCGTGCCGGACTTGGTGTCGAGGTCCACGCCGATCAGGTGGTACGGGGGCAGCCCGCAGGCGATGCCGTAGCCGGTGGCCCAGGGCGCGGCGGCGAAGAGCTCCCGGACGCGGACGGGGTCGGTGGATGCGTCGTAGACACCATGGCCGAAGCGGCCGCACTCGCCGTGGCAGGGCCGTCCCGGGGAGTACTGGCTGTCGTGGTGCGGGCTGTCGCGGTGCGGGGAGCGCAGGGCCGGCAGCTTCGTCCGGGACAGGGGGATGACGGCCAGACCGCGTTCGGCGGCGGACAGGGCGTGGGCGAGGGCCAGCGTCGTGGCCTGCCGGTCGGTGGTGGCCATGGTTCTATGTTCGTACGTACGTTCGAAAAAGGGAAGGGTGGCCCGCGGCGACGCCTCGGTTGCGCGGAGATTGGCCGGAACGCTGCCGGAACGATTCATCCCTTGTGCCGCTTGAGGGGGAAAGCCGGCCCCGGCTCCGTCCCCTGGGCTGAAGTTCAGGGTCGCCGCACGTCGCCGCGGCGGCACTTCGGTGCCGCCGCGTCGGCGTTTCCCCGCCGCGGCCGGGGCGGTCCGGGAGGGGCGACCTTGACACCTCACCAGATCTGACGGACAGTCAGAAAACTTCGGAGCCCGGGGGTGACGGTGAGCGATCAGCAGGCGTACGACGAACTGGGCGCGCGACTCAAGGGGTTCGAGGGACTGCCGGCCGCCGTCGCCGGCACCGGCAAGGACCCGGTGAACGCGCCGATGATCCGGCACTGGTGCGAGGCGCTGGGCGACACCCACCCCGCCTACACCGGCCCGGACGCCATCGCCCCGCCCGCCATGCTCCAGGTCTGGACGATGGGCGGCCTGACCGGACACCGGGGCCGTACCGGCGCCTATGACGAGCTCCTCGGCCTGCTCGACGAGGCGGGGTGCACCTCCGTGGTGGCCACCGACTGCGAGCAGGAGTACCTGCGGCCGCTGCGGCCGGGCGACGAGGTCGTGTTCGACACGGTCATCGAGGAGGTCTCCGGGCGCAAGACGACGAAGCTGGGCACGGGCTACTTCGTCACGACCCGTATGGACGTCCGGGTGGCCGGCGAGCCGGTGGGCACCCACCGCTTCCGCATCCTCAAGTACGCTCCCGCACCCCCGGAACCCCGGGCGCCCCGCCCCGGCCCGGTGGTCAACCGGGACAACGCCGGCTTCTGGCAGGGCGTGGCCGCGCACCGGCTCCTCATCCAGTGCTGCACGGACTGCGGCACCCTGCGCCATCCCTGGCTGCCGGGGTGCAGCGCCTGCGCGAGCCCGGACTGGGACACGGTGGAGGCGAGCGGCGAGGGCACGGTCCACTCGTACGTGGTGCTGCACCACCCGCCCTTCCCGGCCTTCGACCCGCCGTACGCGGTCGGGCTGATCGAACTCGCCGAGGGCGTGCGGATGGTGAGCAACGTGGTGGGGGTGCCGTACGACAAGGTGCGCATCGGGCTGCCGGTGCGGGTGGAGTTCCGGCGGTACGAGACGGCGCGGGGCCCGCTGGACCTTCCCGTCTTCCGGGCCGTCGAAGGGGAGGGCTGACATGGACCGCACGGTCGGCGCCGAGCTGCCCCCGCTGGAGATCCCGGTCACCCGCACGCTGATCGTGGCGGGGGCGATCGCGTCCCGCGACTACCAGGACGTGCACCACGACCCGGAGCTGGCCCGGCAGAAGGGCGCCCCGGACATCTTCATGAACATCCTGACGACGAACGGCCTGGTCGGCCGGTACGTCACCGACCACTTCGGCCCGACGGCGGTGCTCCGCAAGGTCGCCATCCGGTTGGGCGCGCCCAACCACCCGGGGGACACGATGGTGCTGAGGGGCTCGATCGTGGCGGTGGACGGCGACACCGCCACCGTACGGGTCGTCGGCGCCAACGGCCTCGGCCGCCATGTGACGGGCACGGTGACGGTCACGGTCCCGGAGGTCTCCCGATGAGCCTGCGCGCCCGCGACACGCTCGGCGGCCGTGCCGCGATCGCCGGGATCGGCGCCACCGAGTTCTCCAAGGACTCCGGCCGCAGCGAGCTGCGCCTCGCCGTGGAGGCGGTGCGGGCCGCGCTCGACGACGCGGGGCTCACCCCCGCGGACGTGGACGGCCTGGTGACCTTCACGATGGACAGCAGCCCGGAGATCACCGTGGCCCAGGCCTGCGGGATGGGCGAGCTGTCCTTCTTCTCCCGGGTGCACTACGGCGGCGGGGCGGCCTGCGCCACCGTCCAGCAGGCGGCGCTCGCCGTGGCGACGGGCGTGGCGGAGGTGGTGGTCTGCTACCGGGCCTTCAACGAGCGGTCGGGCCGCCGGTTCGGGGCGGGCGTGCAGCACCGGGAGCCGTCGGCGGAGGGGGTGGCGCTCGGCTGGGTGCTGCCGTTCGGGCTGCTCACCCCGGCCTCCTGGGTGGCGATGGCGGCCCAGCGCTATCTGCACGCCTACGGCCTGACGCCCGGGGCGTTCGGGCACGTGGCCGTGGTGGACCGGGCGTACGCGGCGACCAACCCGGCCGCCTGGTTCCACGGCCGCCCGATCACGCTCGCCGACCATGCCGCGTCCCGCTGGATCGCCGAACCGCTCCGGCTGCTGGACTGCTGCCAGGAGACGGACGGCGGCCAGGCGGTCGTCGTCACCTCCCTGGAGCGGGCCCGGGACCTGCCGCGGCCGCCCGTGGTGATCGCGGCGGCGGCGCAGGGCGCGGGCCGGGCGCAGGAGCAGATGACCGGCTTCTACCGGGACGACCTGACCGGCCTGCCGGAGATGAACGCGGTGGCCCGCCAGCTGTGGCGCACCTCCGGGCTCGGCCCGGACGCCATCGACGTGGCGATCCTGTACGACCACTTCACGCCGTTCGTGCTGATGCAGCTGGAGGAGTTCGGCTTCTGCGGGCGGGGGGAGGCGGCGGACTTCGTGGCGGAGCGGAGGCTGCCGCTCAACACGCACGGGGGCCAGCTCGGGGAGGCGTATCTGCACGGGATGAACGGCATCGCGGAGGCGGTCCGCCAGCTGCGGGGCACGGCTGTGAACCAGATACCGGGGGCGGGTGGCGCCCTGGTCACGGCCGGCACCGGGGTGCCGACCTCGGGGCTGGTCCTCACGGCGGACGGCTGACCCCTGGGGCTCGCGCTCCCGGGTCGCGCCCTCAGGGCCGTACCCTCGGGCTCACGCCCTCCGCGTCGTGCCCTCGGGCTCACGCTCTCAGGGTCGTACCCTCGGAGCCGGTACCCGAGGACAACCCGGCCGGACCCGAGGACGAAGCAGGCCGGGCCCGTGGACGAAGCAGGCCGGATCCGCCCGCGGACCAGGGTCACCCCCCAGTCGGGGCCGGTCCGCAGTCCACCTTCAGGAGGTGGAGTCAGCCCCACCCCTACAACCTGAGGGGGACTCCGCTTCGGGACCTGCGGCCGATCCGCCGCAGTGCGCCCCGCTCCTAGCGTGGACGCATGACCACACCCGTCTGCACCAGCGCCTCGGCCGCCGCCGCACCCGGGCGGCAGACCCGCCCGCACTCCCGGCTCCGCCCGAGCGGGGGGACCCCCGCCTATCCGTCGTTCGCGTCGTACGTCCGGGCCCGCCAGCCGGTCCTGCTGCGCGCCGCGCGCTCGCTGACCGCGAACCCCAGCGACGCCGAGGATCTGCTCCAGACCGCGCTCGCCAAGACCTATGTGGCCTGGGAGCGGATCGAGGACCAGCGGGCGCTCGACGGCTATGTGCGCCGGGCGCTGCTCAACACGCGGACCTCGCAGTGGCGCAAGCGCAGAGTGGACGAGTTCGCCTGCGACGAGCTGCCCGAGCCGGAGCCCGTGTCCGGCGGTGACGACCCGGCCGAGCGGCAGGCGCTGCACGACGCGATGTGGCGCGCGGTCATGAAGCTGCCGGCGCGCCAGCGGGCGATGGTCGTGCTGCGGTACTACGAGGACCTGAGCGAGGCCCAGACCGCCGAGGTGCTCGGAGTGTCCGTGGGCACGGTGAAGTCGGCGGTGTCTCGGGCGCTCGGCAAACTGCGCGAGGACCCCGAGCTGGAGCTGGCTCGCTAGACACATTTTCTCTCCCCCTAGTGACATACCGCGCGGTATGTGCGCAGAATCTGCGCAGCCCTTACTACCGCGTAGGCAATGTCGCCCGGGAGGACGCCGTGCTGAGCACGATGCAGGACGTACCGCTGTTGATCTCGAGGATCCTGACTCACGGGTCGACGGTCCACGGCTCGTCGCGGGTGACCACCTGGACCGGGGAGACCGAGCCCCACCGGCGCACCTTCGCCGAGATCGGGATCCGCAGCGCCCAGCTGGCCCACGCGCTGCGGGACGAGCTGGGAGTGGCCGCCGACGACCGGGTGGCCACGCTGATGTGGAACAACGCCGAGCACGTCGAGGCGTACTTCGCCATCCCCTCCATGGGCGCCGTGCTGCACACGCTGAACCTGCGGCTGCCCGCCGAGCAGCTGGTGTGGATCGTCAACCATGCGGCCGACAAGGTCGTCATCGTCAACGGCTCCCTCGTCCCCCTGCTCGCGCCGCTGCTGCCCCAGCTGCCGACCGTGGACCACGTCGTCGTCACCGGTCCCGGCGACCGCGCGCCGCTCGCGGACGCAGGCGTACGGGTACACGAGTACGAGGACCTGATCGCGGGCCGCCCCACCGCCTACGACTGGCCCGAGCTGGACGAACGCCAGGCCGCCGCGATGTGCTACACGTCCGGCACCACCGGCGATCCCAAGGGCGTGGTGTACAGCCACCGTTCGATCTACCTGCACTCCATGCAGGTGAACATGACCGAGTCGATGGGCCTGACCGACGAGGACACCTCGCTGGTCGTGGTGCCCCAGTTCCACGTCAACGCCTGGGGCCTGCCGCACGCCACCTTCATGACCGGCGTCAACATGCTGATGCCGGACCGCTTCCTCCAGCCCGCCCCGCTCGCCGAGATGATCGAACGCGAGCGGCCCTCCCACGCGGCGGCCGTCCCCACCATCTGGCAGGGCCTGCTCGGCGAGCTCACCGCGCGCCCCCGGGACGTGTCCTTCCTCGGCCAGGTCACGATCGGCGGCGCGGCCTGTCCGCCGTCGCTGATGGCGGCGTTCGACCGGATCGGCATGCGGGTGAGGCACGCCTGGGGGATGACGGAGACCTCCCCGCTGGGCACGGTGGCCCGTCCGCCGGCCCACGCGATCGGCACCGACGAGGAGTTCGCCTACCGCATCACCCAGGGCCGCTTCCCGGCCGGCGTCGAGGGCCGTCTCACCGGCCCCGGCGGCGAACCGCTGCCCTGGGACGGTGAGTCGGCCGGCGAGCTGGAGGTGCGCGGCCCCTGGATCGCGGGCGCCTACTACAACGGCCCCGACGCCGAGCCGCTGCGCCCCGCCGACAAGTTCAGCGCGGACGGCTGGCTGAAGACGGGCGACGTCGGCACCATCTCCCCCGACGGCTTCCTCACCCTCACCGACCGGGCCAAGGACGTCATCAAGTCGGGCGGCGAGTGGATCTCCTCGGTGGAGCTGGAGAACGCGCTGATGGCCCACCCGGACGTCGCCGAGGCCGCCGTGGTCGCCGTACCCGACGAGAAGTGGGGCGAGCGCCCGCTGGCCACGGTGGTCCTCCGCCCGGGGGCGACCACCGACTTCGAGACCCTGCGCACGTTCCTCGCCGAGGAGGGCCGCATCGCCAAGTGGCAGCTGCCCGAGCGCTGGACGGTGGTCGAGTCGGTTCCGAAGACGAGCGTGGGCAAGTTCGACAAGAAGGTGCTGCGCCGGCAGTACGCGGAGGGTGAGCTGAAGGTCACCAGCCTCTGACGCGGGCGGCCCGGCCGGTGCCGGGCCGGGCGGCCGTGTTCACCGCCGCCCGGCCCGGCACCGCCGTGCTCACCGCCGCCCGGCACGCACCGCCGTGGTCCCCCGGCCGAGCGCCAGCCACATGCCCGCCACCGCGCACACCCCGCCCCAGCCCCAGTGGCCGAAGGCGGGGCCGGCGGCCAGGGAGGCGAGGGCGCCGCCGGTGAAGCCGGAGACGACGTAGGCCGTGTTGGCGGTGGCCGGGGCGGAGGTCGTGGTCAGGGCCAGGGTCTGGTTGGCGACGTGCGAGGCGACCAGGGCCGCGTGGATCGCGATGGCGGCGGCGAACAGGGCCGGCAGCAGCTGCCCGCCGAGCCAGAACAGCGGTACGGCGACGGCGGCCAGCACATAGGCGGCGCCGACGACCCGCGCGGCCCCGAACCGGTCCACCAGATTGCCGGCCAGCGGCGCCACCGCGCTGGCGGTCAGGCCGAAGAGACCGAAGAGCCCGGCGGTGGCGGTGGACAGGCCGTAGGCGGGCCCGGTCAGCAGCAGCGCGAGCGAGGTCCACAGGGCGCTCCAGGCGCCGAACATCCCCGCCTGCCGCAGGCACGCCCGCCACAGGTCGGGCGAGCGGCGCAGCAGCCCCGGCAGCTCGGCCAGGCCCGAGAACAGCCCGCCCTGCCGTACGCGCCGCTCGGCCGGCAGGGCCACGGCGGTGGCCAGGCCCAGGACGAGGGTCAAGGCGGCGGACCCGCCGAACACCCAGCGCCAGCCCAGGGCCTGCCCGGCGAGACCGCCGAGCACGCGGGCCGCGACGATGCCGGTGAACAGTCCGGCGATGACGGCCGCGACATGCCGGGCGCGCCGGTCGGCCGGGGCGCGCGCGGCGACCAGCGGGACGAGCAGCTGCGGTATGACGGTCGCCGCGGCGGCGACGAACACGGCGGCGGCCAGGGCCGTGGTGCCCGGGGCCACGGCCGCGACGAGCAGCGCGAGCGTGGTGGCCACGGAGAGACCGGCGACGAGCGCGCGCCGGTCGACGCGGTCGCCGAGCGGTGCGAAGAAGACCAGGCCGGCCGCGTAGCCGAGCTGGGCGACCGAGGCGATCCAGGCGACGGCCGAGGGGGCCGTGCCGAAGTCGTCGGCGATCAGCGGGAGCAACGGGGCCGCGAGGTAGATGTTGGCGGCCGTGACGGCGGTGCAGACGGCGATGAGCAGGAGGAAGAGGGAGCCGGAGGCGGACCGCTCGCGGGCGGGGACCCGGACTGCGGGTGCCTGGCGGGTGGTGGTGGCTGACGGCATGAGCGGAGCACTCCTTAGAGCCGACTCACACAACTAACCGGTTGGTTGGAACTGCTCCAACAGCGTGCACCGTTCCCGCATTCCCGTCAACCAAACAGTTGGTTACCGACCGCCCGCGCCCTACCCTGTCCGCATGGCAGCAGTGAGGGACCCCGAGGCCACCAAGGCCCGCATCTTCGAGGCCGCGGTCACCGAGTTCGCCCGGCACGGCATCGCCGGCGCCCGCATCGACCGCATCGCCTCCGCGGCCAAGGCCAACAAGCAGCTGATCTACGCCTACTTCGGCAACAAGGCGGAGCTGTTCACCCAGGTCCTCGGCACCTGCATGGTCGACCTCGCGGCGGCGGTCCCCGTCGACCCCGACGACATCGACGGCTGGGTCGACCGCCTCCTCGACTACCACGCCGCCCACCCCGAACTGCTGCGCCTCCTCTTCTGGGAGGGCATCGAATACGGCAGCGCCGAGCTGCCCGACGAGGCGGCCCGCCAGGACCACTACGCCCGCAAGGTCACCGCGATCGAGGACGGCCAGGCCCGTGGGGTCATCACGGACGCCATCCCTGCCGGTGACCTGCTGATCCTGCTCACCGCGCTGACCAACTGGATGACCGTGGTCCCGCAGATGCGGCGCATCCTCGCCGGCCCCGAGCACAGCGACCGCGACCGCCTGCGGGCCTCCATCAAGGAGGCGGCCCGCAGGCTGTTCGCGTGCTGACCACGGCCGGTGCCTAGTTGGTACCGATCCGGGCCAGCAGATCCACGATCCTGCTCTGCACCTCGGTGCTCGTCGACCGCTCGGCGAGGAACAGCACCGTCTCGCCCGAGGCCAGCCGGGGCAGCTCGGCTTGGTCGACTGCGGCGGTGTAGACGACCAGCGGGGTCCGGTTGAGCTGTCCGTGCGCACGCAGCCAGTCCACGATCCCGGCCCGCCGGCGGTGCACCTGCATCAGGTCCATCACCACGAGGTTCGGCCGGAACTGCCCCGCCAGCGTCACCGCGTCGTTGTCGTTCGCGGCCCGCGCCACCTGCATCCCGCGCCGCTCCAGCGTCGCGGTCAGCGCCAGCGCGATCTCCGCGTGCTCCTCGATCAGCAGGACGCGCGGCGGATGCTGCTCGCTGTCCCGGGGAGCCAGCGCCTTCAGCAGCACGGCGGGGTCGGCGCCGTAGGCCGCCTCCCGCGTCGCCTGCCCGAGACCGGCCGTGACCAGCACCGGGACCTCGGCCGCGACCGCCGCCTGGCGCAGCGACTGAAGCGCCGTACGCGTGATGGGCCCGGTCAGCGGGTCCACGAACAGCGCGGCGGGGAAGGCCGCGATCTGCGCGTCGACCTCCTCGCGCGAGTGCACGATGACCGGCCGGTAGCCGCGGTCGCTGAGCGCCTGCTGCGTCGTCACGTCCGGCGCGGGCCACACCAGCAGCCGGCGCGGGTTGTCCAGCGGCTCCGGGGGCAGCTCGTCGTCCAGCGGCTGCGGACGCGGGGTGTCCGCCACCTCCACGGCCCCGCCGGGACCGTCCAGCGGCTCCGGGCCCTCCGCGGCGTTGGGCTCCGGGGCGCCTATGGCGTACGACCGCCCGGCCCCCTCGGTGCCCGGCGCCAGCCGGGACTGCCCGGCGAGCGAGGGCTGCGACACGGGTGCCTGGCCGCCCGGCGCGGGCTGCACCGCGGGCGGCTGCCCGGCGGGCGACGGCTGCGCGGGCGCCGGTTCGGCCGACGGGTGCGGCCGGGCCGCCTGGTCCGGGCGCGTGGCCGGGTCGGGCGGCGTGCCCAGCTTGCGGCGCCGGCCCGAACCGCCCGGCGCGTGCGGCGGCGGAGTCGTCGTCGGCTGCTGCACCTGGGCGGCCTGCCGCGCGAACGGCACACCCTGCCCGAGCGTGCGCACGCTGATCGCCCGTCCCTGAGTCGAGTCCGGATCGACCGGCGCGCCGCCCGCGGCCTCGGCGGGCAACGGCTGCGCGACCCGCGGCGACTGACCGGCGGACCCGGCGGACAGCGGGGTACCGGCCGCCGGAGCGGGCGTTCCCGCGCCGGCGGTGTCGCCGGCGCCCGGCCACTGCTGCGGGACGCCGGCCGCGGGCGTCTGCCCGGACTCCGCGGGCAACGGCAGCCCGCCCGGGGACGCCACCGGGGTACCGGCGGGCGGGGTGCCCGGCTGCGCGCCCGGTGACGGGACGGCCTGTCCGGGCGTGCCGTGGGCGGGAGTGGGCTGCCCCGCCGTGCCCTGGGCGGGGACGACCGGGGTCTGCGGTACCGGTGCCCCGGGCGCGGGCTGCACCGGCGTGCCCTGGGCGGGCGTGGCCGAGGCCGGGGCGGGTGCGGGCTGAGCGGGTGCGGCGGGCCCGCCCTCGGCCACCGGCCGGGCCGGGGCGCCGCCAGCGGACTGGGCTCCGGGACCCGCCGGTACGGCCCCTGGAGCGACGGTCCCCGGAGGGGTCCCCGGAGGGGCCCCCGGAGCCACGGCGGCCGGCTGCCCCGAGGGCGGTACGGGACCGGCCTGGACGGGGATGCCCTGCCCGGCCGTGCCCTGCGCCGGAATGCCGTGCGCCGGGGTGCCCTGACCGGGAGCCGGCGGGACGGCCGCGGCCTGCGGGAGCCCGCCGGGAGCGGGCACCGCGACGGGCCGCGGGGAAACCGCCTGCCCGGGCGGGGTCTGCCCGGGTACGGCCCCCGGCGCCACGCCCGCCTGGGCGGCCTCCGCCGGCTGGGCCACGGCCCGGCGGCGCCGACCGGTCGGGGCGCTGGTGGGATGCGGCTGCGGCGGGGTGTGGTCCTCGGCCTGGTCGAGCGGTACGGCGTCGTGCCGGCCGTCCTCACCCGCGATGCCCGCGACGGACACCGGCATCTGGGCGGGCACCTGCACCTGCCCCGGCAACGGAACGGCACCGGCCTGCGGACCGACGACCTGCGGCCCGCCCGCGGCGGGGGCACCGGGGACGGAGGTGCCCGGGGGTACGGGGGCGGCGGTGTTCAGGCCCGCGCCGCCCGGGGGCGCAGGGACACCGGAGTTCCGGCCCGCGGCATCCGGAGGAACCGGAACACCGGTGTTCGGGCCCGCGGGCGCACCGGTGCCGGGAGCTGCGGGTACGGCTGCGTGGGTGCCGGGAGCAGCGGGCACGGCGGTACCGCCGGCCGGAGCGCCCGGAGCCACGGGCACGGCCGTACCGGGACCAGAAGCCGTGGGCATGGCCGTACCGGCACCGGGAGCCATGGGCGTGGCCGTACCGGGACCAGAAGCCGTGGGCATGGCCGTACCGGCACCGGGAGCCATGGGCGTGGCCGTACCGGCACCGGGAGCCATGGGCATGGCCGTACCGGCGCCCGGACCCACCGGCACGGCGGGGCCGGCGCCCATGGCCGGAGCCGGGGTTCCGTCCGTCGGGGTCTCGTCCGCCGGGGCAGCGGTGTGCGGGGACCGGTCCGCCTCCGCCGGCGGCAGGGCGAAGACCGTACGCGCGCCGGCCGCCTCCTGCGCCGCGGCTCGCTCCGCCGCGGCGGCGAGCGCCCGTCGGCGCCGCCCGGTCGGCTGCGTGCCCTCGGCCGCAACCGCCTCGCCACCCTGGGCCGGAAGCACCGGGGTACCCGGAGCCGCCTGAGCAGCCGGAACGGTCTGCGCGCCCGGGGCGGGCTCGCCGCCGGCCGCGGGAAGCGCCGGCGGCAGGGCGGCCTGCGGGGCGCCGGAGTCACGGCGGGCGCGCCGGCCGGAGGGCGCGGGAACACCCTGCGGCGGCACGGTGCCACCGAGTCCCGTACCCGAGGCGGCAGCCCCCGCGCCCTGCTCGGCCGCGGTCATCACGGCCCCCTCGGCCACGCTCTCGCCCTCACCGGTACCGGAGCCCGCGCCGTCGGCGGTGCCGGTGTCGGCGGGGCGCCCGCGCCGCCGCCCGGTCCCGCCGGACGCGGACTCCGCGCCCTCGGCCGGGACCGCGACGCTCTCCTCGACGGGCGCGGCGGCCCGCCGCCGGCGCCGGCCGGTCGGCGCGGGTGCGTCCGCATCACCGGCGTCGGCCGCGCCGGCCACGTCACTGTCCAGGAAGGCGTCCGTGGAGGCCCGCCGTGCCCGTCGCCGACCGCTGACGGCGATGCCCTGCTCGGTCGCGCCGGTGTCGTCCGCGGCGGCTTCACCGGCAGCCGGAACCGGACCGGCGACCGTGGCGTCCGCAGCCTCGATGGCGGCCGCGGCGACCGCCGCGACCGCGCCCGCCCCGCCGCCGAGCGGCACTTCGAGCACGTACGCGCTGCCGCTCATGCCCGGCACCTCGTGCGTCTGGAGCACACCCCCGTGGGCGCGCACGATCCCGCGCACGATCGGCTCGTGCACCGGGTCGCCCCCGGCGTACGGCCCGCGTACCTCGATCCGCGCGACCTCACCGCGCTGGGCGGCGGCGACCACGACGGTGTTGTCCAGGTAACCGCCCGCGGAGACGGGCGTGTTGCCGGTGGCGTCGACCCCGGCGACGTCCGCCACGAGGTGCGCGAGCGCGGTGGCGAGCCGCTGCGGGTCGACCTCGGCCTCGATGGGCGGCGCGTGGACGGCGAACTGCACCCGCCCCGGCCCGATCAGCTCCACGGCCCCGTCCACACCGGCGGCGACGACGGCGTCGAGCATCACCTTCGTGCGGGTGATGTCCTCGGCGCCCGTGTCCAGTCGCTGGTAGCCGAGGACGTTGTCGATGAGGGCGGTGATCCGCGAGTACCCGGCGGACAGGTGGTGCAGCACCTGGTTCGCCTCGGGCCACAGCTGTCCGGCGTCGTCGGCGGCCAGCGCGGACAGCTCGCGCCGCAGCTCGTCCAGCGGCCCGCGCAGCGACTGCCCGAGCAGGGTGAGCAGCTGCTCGTGCCGCCCGGCGAGGGCCTCGTACCGGTCCTTCTCCCGCTCGGCCAGCGCGGCGTACCGCTCCTCGCCGGCCGCCAGCTCCTCCGCCTGCTTCTCGCGCAGCTCCTCGAGCTCGGTGACGTGCTGCTGGCGCAGCGCGGTCAGATCGGAGGCGTGCTCCTCGGAGAGTCGTTCCAGCTCCTCGGCGTGCGCCTTCTCCAGCGCCTCCTTCTCCTCCGCCAGGGAGTCGAACGGCCGCCGGTCGGTGAAGGTCATCACGGCGCCGACGAGCTGGTCCCCGTCCCGCACCGGCGCGGTGGTCAGATCGACCGGCACCTTCTGGTCGCCGTTGGACCACAGCACCTGCCCACGCACCCGGTGCTTGCGCCCGGAGCGCAGGGTGTCGGCGAGCGGCGACTCCTCGTACGGGAACGGCGAACCGTCGGCACGCGAGTGCAGCACCAGGGCGTGCAGCTCCTTGCCGCCGAGTTCCCCGGCCCGGTACCCCAGTATCTGGGCGGCGGCCGGGTTGACGAGCACGATCCGTCCGTCGGTGTCGGTGCCCACGACACCTTCCGACGCGGCCCGCAGGATCATCTCGGTCTGCCGCTGCGAGCGGGCCAGCTCCGCCTCGGTGTCGACGGTCCCGGACAGATCCCGGACCACGATCATCAGCAGCTCGTCGCCGGTGTAGCCGTAACCGTCGTACGCCTGCTGCCCGTTCTCCAGATTCGCGCTGGTGACCTCGACCGGGAACTCGGCCCCGTCGGTGCGCCGCGCGACCATCCGCGTCGGCTTGGTCCGCCCCGTCGGATCCATGTGATCGGGCCGCCGCATGGAACCGGGGATCAGCCGGGAGTCGAACTCGGGCAGCAGATCGAGCAGCCCGCGCCCCACGAGAGCCGTACCAGGCGCTTCGAAGGCCTCCAGCGCGATGGTGTTGGCGTTGACGACGGTTCCGTTGGCGTTGACCAGGACCAACGCGTCCGGCAGCGCGTCGAGTATGGCTGCGAGGCGAGCAGCGCCTCGGGATGGCCTGCTGCTCACGAGACGCCTTCCTCCCTGTTACCGCACCTTGCCGACCGCTCGGGCCATCTTGCCAACCGGCCCGCGACGTGTCACGCGAGGGAGTCTAAGGGCACGGGTTGCGCTCGCGGCGCCGGATGAGAGGGAGGTCCCACGAGGAAGTGACAGCGAACGCATGACCGCATGGTCAGGCTCCCCGATACCTTCTCCGGACCTTTACGGAACCAATGCTTCCGCCCGCCGCACCAGGCGCCGGCCCTACGCGGACGCGTCCATGCCCGGCAGCAGGGGCACCATCCGATCCCACCGCCCGGTCTCGCACCCGTCGCTGCGGCTGTACGAGGCGTCGACCGGGCGTCCGGCCCAGGTGCCGGTGACATGGGCGGTGGCCGGGCCGCCGTAGAGCATGGTGCAGGTGGTGCCGGGCGCCACCGGTGCGAAGGGATCACGCCCCCACCGCGTGTTCCGGTCCAGCACCCCGCAGGCCCCGGCGGCGTCCGGATGACGGCCGGCGGTGGGATGGCAGGACACCCCGTACGTCCCGTCCCGTCCGGCCCCGGCGTGCCGGACCACGACGGTGAGGTGATCACCCCGGTCCTCGGGCCGGACGGGCGGCGGCATGGCGCCGGCCGCGGCGGCGGATACGGCGGTGAGCGGGACGAGGGAAGTGGCGGCGGCGAGGGACGCCATGAGGAGGCGCCGCCCGGTGACCGGTAGGAGAGAGTCCATGCCCTGTCCAACGCGGAAGCCCCCGAGACGTTGCGCCGCCCCGCCGGGGGAAGCTCTTTGCCCTGCGGGCCGAGTGCCTAGTACCGTGGGGGGCGATTGGTGACACGGTCTCCACTGTGTCATCATCTGCACGCACCGATCGCGCGCTCGCGTGAGCGGTTGTGCTGGAGGCGTCGCCTAGTCCGGTCTATGGCGCCGCACTGCTAATGCGGTTTGGGCCTTAAAGCCCATCGAGGGTTCAAATCCC
The DNA here is from genome assembly GCF_055607665.1 of Streptomyces sp. NPDC036984. Lineage (NCBI taxonomy): Bacteria > Bacillati > Actinomycetota > Actinomycetes > Kitasatosporales > Streptomycetaceae > Streptomyces > Streptomyces sp. NPDC036984. The sequence goes on along the minus strand of NZ_JBVJRL010000011.1, from coordinate 111,646 downwards.
TCCGCCTCCGCCCCGATCCCGAAGCCCCGGTCCCCAGGACCGGGGCTTCGGCGTTCCCGCGATGCCGGGTGCCGTCCCCCTGTTCCTCGACGTTTTCGCAGGTCACAAGGGGTATGCGGATCGGATTTCACATGACGGCGGCAGTCATGTAATGTTCTTCCTGTCGCCGCGAGCGGGCCGAAAGGGCCGGGAGCGGGGGCAAAAAAAGAACAAGCACTCGTAGCTTAACGGATAGAGCATCTGACTACGGATCAGAAGGTTGCAGGTTCGAATCCTGCCGAGTGCACAACAGTTCAGAGGCCCTGTGGAGTGATCCACAGGGCCTCTGGCTTTTGCTTTGACGGCAGTGTTTGACGGCAACCGCCTCAGAAGGCGACGCGGGATCGATCAGACGGCTATGGGGACACTGGCCGGCCCGCCGTCATCGTCCGGGCCGTTGCCGTCACCCCTCAGGGCATCCCCGACGCGATCGAATGCGGAGCGCTGGGAGTCGAGCCGTACGAAGGTGTAGATGTCCATGGTCACCCGGGTGGAGCTGTGGCCCACAGCCGGTTCTCACGGGCCGCCGCCAGGAGCTGACGCGCCGCTTGTGCTCCGGCGATGACCACCTGTCCGGGCTTGTCCTGGGACCGCGACCCGCGTACACCTCCAGGCGTCGGCCAGGTGCGGGGCCGCCTTCCGGAACTGCTCCAGGCCCACGCCGGGCAGGCACCCTGCTCCGGGGGCGGAATTCCGACCGCCGCGCAGCGGTACCAGGTGTCGGGCTCAGCCGGCCGGTCCCGACTGCGGAGGTACCCGTGCAGCATCTGCGGGGGTCCGAGTCCGCGCCTCCCTGATGTCAGCCCACGGGACAACACGCCGCCACAGCTGTCCGAGGTGCCGGTAGAAGCGGTCCGGGAGGAACACGGCGTCCGCGGCGATCATCGCGCCGGAGAAGAGCGGCAGGCCCAGGAACAGCGCGATGCCCAAGTGCATGCCCAACAGCATCGTCAGGACGGGGTACTTGAGCCGGCCGAACAGGACGAACGGGAAGCCCACCTGCAACAGCACCGTCAGGTAGCAGGTGAGGGCGATCATCAGGTCGTGTTCGGCCGCCATGAGGGAGAGCGCGGGCCAGGGCCGGAACAGGTCGAGATTCAGGGCGTAATGGAGGGCGGTGCCGTTGCCCCAGGAGTCGCCCTGCACCTTGTACAGGCCCGCGGATCCGTAGAGGAAGCAGACCTGGGCGGCGATGACGAGCATGCCGCAGTTGTGGAGCACCGTGATCACTGTCAGGCGCGCCTCGCGGAGGTGACGTCGGAACTCGCCCCGTGCCTGGTCCCGCGGAAGCCGGGCGGTCTTGCCGGCGGACGCCCGGAGCCGGGTCCTGCGCGCGTCGAGGGACCATCGCCGGCCGCATGCGGTGAACACGAGGTAGAGGGCCATGAGGAGCATGAGGTTGTCCCCTCCGTCCGCCATGTAGATCGCCCTGGCGTGGAACGACGACACTACGACCGCGAACAGCACGGACACCGCTCTGGTCCGCCAGCCCAGCATGAACAGTGCGGAGGTGATGAGGGCTGCCGTGTAGCAGACCTCGAAGTAGGCCCGGCTGTCGGACAGGGTGAGGATGCTGGCCCACCCCGTCTGGTCGAAGAGTTGCCTGGCCAGTGCCGGCGTCCACGGTGAGCCGGGACCCCAGATCTCGTCGTGGTGGGGGAACTCGCGCAGCAGGAAGGCGAAGTACAGGAACCCGTACCCGATGCGCAGAGCCGCCGCGGCGTACAGGGAGATCGGCTGCTCCAGCAGGAGGGCGAGGAGCGTGGCGATACGGGCCTGCCTCTGCTGCGGTGCGTGTGCGCTCGCTCGCTCGGTGCCGTGTCCGGGGCGCGTCGGCGTGGCCACCGCGACCGATGTCTGCTCAGCCTCTTGCATCGCGGGCCACCTTCCACCAGGGCAGGTAACGAGTGTTGGCGGGCCCTTGTGCGGCCGCGCCGGGACCGGGGCCACCCGCTGCGTGCGGCGCGGCGATGGGCACGGTGATCACCCGCAGCTGGATGAACTCGAACGTGCCGTGGCGATGGGCGGTGACGCGATCAGCGGCGATGTTGCGCAGGTATCGCTGGATCATCAGGGCGCGCTGCGAGCGCGGATGGTCGTCGCCACCGTGCGTTTCCAGGTAGGAAATCCAGGCCCGGCGCAGCATGTTCTGTGCCGTGTGGCTCGGGAAGGGGTCGTGTCGCACCGCGGCAGTGTCGACGGCGGTCAGGTCGAACCATCCGCTGACCTGGACGGTGCCGTCCGGGGCGGTATGCGCGGTTCTTGCCGAAATATGCCGGTTGACCGATTCCGGGTTCGGGGCGAAGAGCCGCCAGTTCTGTTCGAACAACGGGAAGATCCAGGCGTTGACCTGCCGGCTGTACTGGCGGGAGATGGGATTTGGTGGTGCCACCTGCAGGAACACCAGGAGCACGTGCACCAGCGCCGTCGCCAGACACAGGACCACGGTGACGCGCACTCCGGCCCTCAGTGCGACGGGCGGCTCCGAAGGAGCTTGGAATGCAGGCGGTCTTCCGCCCCCCTTCTGCGCGGTCGGCCCAGCGCCCGCCTCGTCCGACTCGTCGGCATCGGGTGCTGCAACGCCACCACGCACGGCTCCATCCGGCCTTTCCGTCCCGACTTCTCTCACCCTGGTTCTCCTGAGCTTCGCCGACGGCGTGCGGCGGAATCGACGACGATCCGCGCCGCACGCCGCCCGTCCTACTTCCGCAGCCGGACGGCTGCCTCCGAGCTCTCACCCCGTCGGAGTCGGCCGTGCACGCTAGGCAGGATCACAGCCGTAACCATCGTCCTTGCCGGGCTTTTTCTGCTTTTCGGTCTTTTTGGGCTTTGCGGGCTGGTCGCCGTACCCGTAGTGCTCGTCGGGCTTGTCGCCATGCCCGTTGTGTTCGTCAGGCTTGCAGCCGTGGCCGTGGCCGTTTCCGCCGGTCGTTCCGGTGGTGCCGGTGGTGCCGGTGGTGCCGGTGGTACCGGTGGCGGTGCCAGTGCTGGTCGTTCCAGTGGTCCCGGTGGTACCGGTGGCGGTGCCGGTGGTACCGGTGGCGGTGCCAGTGCTGGTCGTTCCAGTGGTCCCGGTGGTCCCGACGGTGCCGCTGGTACCGGTGGTACCAGTCGTCCCCACGGTGCCGCTGGTACCGGTGGTACCAGTCGTCCCCACGGTGCCGGACGTTCCGGTGGTGCCAGTCGTCCCCACGGTGCCGGACGTTCCGGTCGTTCCAGTCGTTCCCGCAGTGCCGGTGGTCCCGGTGGTGCCGGTGGTGCCGGTGGTCCCGGTGGTGCCGGTGGTCCCTGTGGTGCCGGTGGTGCTGGTGGTGTCGGTGGTTCCGGTGGTTCCGGTGGTTCCGGTGGTGGTGGTGCCGGTGGTTCCGGTAGTGCCATCCGTTCCGGTGGTTCCGGTGGTTCCGGTGGTTCCGGTGGTGGTGGTGTCGGTGGTTCCGGTAGTGCCATCCGTTCCGGTGGTTCCGGTGGTTCCGGTGGTGCCCGTGGTTCCCGTGGTGCTGGTTCCGCACTCCGGCCGGGTGATCGTGTTGGTGTCCAGCGTCACGGCAGCGGTACGGGCCAGCGCCCGCCCCTCGATGGTGGCGCCCGTGTTGGCAGTGACCGAGGCCATGGCCATGATGTTGCCCACGAAGTCAGTGCCGGTGCCGAGAGTGGCCGAGCTGCCGACCTGCCAGAACACATTGCACGGCGAGGCGCCGTTGATGAGGGAGACGCTGCTGCCGGACGCCGTCGTGAGACCCGAACCGATCTGGAACACCCAGACGGCGTCGGGGTCCCCCTCGGCATCCAGGGTGAGGGTGCCGGTGAGTCCGAGGGTGGTGGAGGCGGTGTAGACGCCCGGAACCAGCTTGAGGCCACCGGCGTCCGGGGGAAGTGCCCCGTTGGAGGCCTGTCCGGCGGCGTTGTCGTACGCCGCGGCCAGGTCGGTCTGGGCGTCCTGAGCCTCGGTGTCCGCAGAGTGCAGGGTCCCGTTCACGACGGCGGGCGGCCCGTAGCCGGTGATGGACGATCCCGGATGCACCCCGACATCTCCGGTGATCACCGAGGGGCCGGTGTTGGTGGTTGCCGAACCGGCCAGCACCGCGAAGCTGTCCGCCCTGCCCAGATCTACGAACGTGACGAGGGCGCTTGCCTGTGTCGACATGACAGTGACTGCGACAGCGGAGAGCACCACGGTTAGTACCGCCGCGGTCCACACCGACAAAGCGCGCCGTAGCGGCGCGACACGGAAATTGAGTGTCATCGAGGTGCCAACTCCTGTGGGGATGACGTTTTGGCGGTTCTCAGTCGCGCAGAATCGCCTGTTTCTGTCGCTGGCATATTACTCAGGGGCATGCGTCAGGTTGCGATTCATGTGAGGTGATTTTCGCCGAACCTGGCGAGCTGAACTCGAATGCCCAGCAGAGTATTAATGGGCTGAATGGTCGTTCCTGCTTGGTCGAGACGGGTGACATGGTGACGTCACTTCTCTGGTCAGCCCAGGCGGCGAAGAAATTCATGCATCCTTAGCGCCTGGGTCGATACCGCCCCGACCGACACCCGGCATATCACCGGCGTGTTGGATAAAAAAGCAGCTTCGCGGTTCTCTTCGGAGTAGTAGTCGTATTAATGGCGGAGCGGAAAGCGTGCCGTCACAAGTCTATGAAGGCTTTGCGTGAGACCAGGGAAAGCAAACCTCCGCGCGTCACGCACGGGGTGGCGGGTCTTTGTGGCGCACCGACCGTCCAGCGAGTTTCCTTCGACCTCGAACCGGCCGAGGTCGGGTGGGTTCTCCGGTCGCACGGACCGAACGTGGACATCGCCATCTACCGGTTCCCGGATCTGGACAGCAGCTGGGACGCGCCTGACGAGCACGGTGCGCTCTGTTGGAGTTCCACACAGCCCCGCCGCGTACTCGGCCACGTGGTCCTGACTGCCGCGCAGGAAGTGCTACGGCTTCACGGCGAGGACGGCTGCTGACGGAAGTGGGTGCAGCACCCCTTCCCCGTTGCCGCTCTGCACGATCTCCGTCGACTGCATCTGCGAGACGACAACTGCCGGCTCGCGCAGTGCCAACAGGATTCCGTTTCCTGACACCATCGACTGACACCAGCGAGTGCGGACGGCGTCGGTCGATGCCGGACCTCGGCGGTGTGCCGGCAGAGGCCTTGTACGGCTTGCGCGTGCCTCACGGGCCCGGTGACCGACCTGCTGATCCGGCGGCTCAGCACTCCTCCGTCGGGTCGTTCCGGTTCAGTTTCTCCAGGTATTCGTGGGCCAGGTTCGTGGCCCGGGTGAACCAGTCGGTGATGATCGCCAGTTCCTCCGGGGAGTAGTCGGAGAACAGGGCCGTCAGGCGCTTGTAGTGGCCCGCGTACACCGCCTCGACCCGGGCGACGGCGTCCGGTACAGCGGCCACGCGGACCCGGCGGCGGTCCGTGGGGTCGGGGCGGCGGGTGACGTAGCCGGCGCGTTCGAGGCGGTTGAGGATACCGGTCACCGCGCCCGTCGTGACGTGGGCGCGGGCCGCCAGGTCGCCCGCCGTCAGCAGGTCGTCGCCGGCCTCCAGGACGAAGGCGAAGCAGGTCAGGTCGGTGACGTTCAACCCCAGCCGCCGGGCCAGCTCCTGCTGTCCGATGAGGTGGGCGGCGATGAGGTGGTCCATCGCCGACAACGCCTGGGCCGGAGTGGCGGGCGGGCGCGGCGTGCCGTGCATCTTTCGTAATCCCTTAGTTCGTGAGATATTCGGGTGGTAAATCTCTTAGCTCGTGAGGGAAACTCGTTCCCGGAGGCGGCTCCATGAGTCTGTACGACGAGGGTCACACGATCGCCGGCTGGACCGGCGTCGGTATCGCGACGGTGGGCAGTGCCGTGGTGGGGCTGGGCGTGTGCACGGCCTTGCTCCCGCTCGTTGCCGGCGGCCTGGCCGTCGTGGTGCTGGGCGTCCTGGTGACCTGGGTTCTGCACCTGTCCGGCTGGGGCAAACCGCCGGGGGTGCGACCGCGCGCCCAGTGGGGGATGCGGGTCCGGGACACGCAGGCACGAGGGGGCCACGACCGGTGTGTCGGCTGCCGGATCGCCGGGCGAGGGCGGTGGGCCGAGAAGCCCGCCTCGCTCCCGGGTGCGGTTTCTGTCGAATCGATACCTCTGTCACCTGTCGAGTGAACGAGCTTTCCTCGACCGGCAGTCGCTGATCGCCGACCCCGGCCTCCGGGGTGGAGGTGGTGCTCCACGACCGTGTACGCATGCTGACCAAACGGGGTTGCATGCGGCAGGCGGGCCTGCGGGCGTGATGCCGGTGTACGTGCTGCCGTAACCGACGTGAACACGGCCCTGAGTCGCAGGTTGCGGCTTCGGGTCCCGGCCTGCCGTACCCCCGTGCCGTCCCCGGGCCGCTGTCAGACCCACCCCGTACCCTCACGAGCGATGGCACACGTATGGAAGTGCTCGGGCCTGCGCTGGTCGGCGGGTGGGCCGGTGCTGGAGTGGGACGGTGGGTCGCGTAGTGCGCTGCCCCGGGGGAAGCGGGTCGCCTTCGCGGTGCCGGCGGGGGGACGGCGGACGTGTGTGGGGGCGCGGGGGCATGTCTGCCCGGTGCGGGCCGCCGTGCCGGGGCGGAGTACGGGGGCCCGGTGCGAGGAGTGCGCGCGGCTGGACCGGGCGCACTCCGTGGCCGCCGACACGATCGCGGACGACCCACGGCCGTACCGGGTGTATCTGGCGTGGTTCGGGCCGGGGATGGTGAAGGTCGGCATCACCGCGCTGGAGCGCGGGCCGGCCCGGCTGCTGGAACAGGGCGCCGTCTGCTTCAGCTGGCTCGGCACCGGCCCGCTGATGGCGGCGCGGCGCACGGAGGAGGTGCTGCGGGCCGCGCTGCGGGTGCCGGACCGGATTCCGTACGCCGAGAAGCGGGCGGTGCGGTCGGCGCTGCCGGGGGCCGGGGCGGAGCGCGCCGCCGAGGTGCGGGAGCTGCACGCGCGGGCCGTGGCGCTCGCCGGATGGCCGGAGTCCCTGCGGCCGGAGCCCTGCCATGTCGTCGACCATGTAAGGGCTTTCGGGCTCGAAGGGGCGACGGCGGCGTTCGGTGAGGTCGTGGAGCTGGTGCCGGGCGGGGCCGTGTGCGGGGAGCTGGTCGCGGCCGCCGGACCCGATCTTCATCTGGCGGTCGGCGGGCGTGGAGTCGTCGTGCTCGACACCCGGCTGATGACCGGCTGGGAGCTGCTGCCGCCGGAGTCGCCGGAGGCCGGATGCGCCTTTCCGGTGCGGGAGTTCAGGAGGGAGCCGGAGGGGCTGTTCTGAGGGGGGAGAGGGAGGAAGGGCTCGGGGGTAAAGAAATGGATCCCGTACGGATCCCTTTGAGCAAGGTCCATGGACGCCGGTCGCCCCGGGACCCGATGGTGATGGCCATGAGCGATCGAGCAGACACCCCTGGCACGCCCACGTCCGTTCACGAACCCCCTTACTACGCCGTCGTGTTCACCTCCGCTCGCACCGGTGCGGACGCCGACGGATACCGGCAGGCCGCCGAGCACCTCTCCCGGCTCGTGCGGGACATCCCCGGCTTCCTCGGTGAGGACTTCGCCCACACCCCGGGCGGACTCGCCATCAGCGTCGCCTACTTCAGCGATCTCGACGGGATCGAGCGGTGGCGGCAGCACCCCGAACATGTCGCGGCCAAGCGGCGCGGGCGGGAGCGGTGGTACGAGCGGTACGCGATCCACGTCGCCCGCGTCGAGCACGCTCACTCCTTCCAGCGCCCCTGAGGGGTTTCCCAGGAGTTCCCTGAGAGGCACCTGTGTGTTTCTCAGGGAAATCACAGATTCGTGAAAGCGTGTTCTCAGAGGGCCCCGACAGGGTGTCCACCATGACCACGACCTCGCCCCAGGGGCGCACCGAACTGCTGAGGCCGGACGGGAGCCCCGTCCGCGTGCTTGTGGTGGACGACGAGCTGTCGATCACCGAACTGCTGAGCATGGCTCTTCGCTACGAGGGCTGGCAGATCAGGAGTGCGGGGGACGGGCAGGGGGCCGTCCAGACGGCCCGTGAGTTCCGGCCCGACGCGGTCGTGCTCGACATGATGCTGCCGGACATGGACGGGCTGACCGTCCTCGGGCGGCTGCGGCGCGAACTGCCGGACGTGCCCGTCCTCTTCCTCACCGCCAAGGACGCGGTCGAGGACCGTATCGCCGGGCTCACCGCCGGTGGGGACGACTACGTCACGAAGCCGTTCAGTCTGGAGGAGGTCGTGGCGCGGCTGCGGGGTCTCATCCGCCGGTCGGGAGCCGCCGACCGTCGGTCGGACTCCGTGCTCGTCGTGGGGGATCTGACCCTGGACGAGGACAGTCACGAGGTCTCGCGGGCCGGGGAGTCCATTCATCTGACCGCCACCGAGTTCGAGCTGCTGCGCTTCCTCATGCGCAACCCCCGGCGGGTGCTCAGCAAGGCGCAGATCCTGGACCGCGTGTGGTCGTACGACTTCGGCGGGCAGGCCAACGTGGTCGAGCTGTACATCTCGTATCTGCGGCGGAAGATCGACGCCGGCCGGGAGCCGATGATCCACACCCGGCGGGGGGCCGGTTACCTGATCAAGCCCGCCGCGTCATGAGCGGGCGACGACGGCCGCGTCCGCAGAAGCGGCATGGGGGTCCCCCCGCTCGACCGAAGCCGAGAGTGGGGAAGGGACAGCCGCGCACCCTGCGGACCCGGCTCGTCGTCGCGTCCGTGACGCTGATCGCCGTGGTGTGCGCCGTGATCGGCACGGTCACCACGCTCGCCCTGCGCACCCACCTCTACGAGCAGCTGGACGACAAGGTCACCGAGGTGGCCATCCGCGCGGTCGGACACATGCAGCAGGAGCCGGGCGGCGGTGCCCGGCCGGGGGCGCCCGGCGTTCCGGGCTCCACGCCGGCCACCAAGGTCGAGAACCTGCTGACGAAGGGGCCGACGCCGCTCGGGACCATCGCCGGCTACGTGCGGGGCTCCACGATCACGAGCGCGGCCGTCGCCCGGGAGCAGCACGACGACAACGGTTTGTTCAAGCAGTCACGGGCCGACGGCCTGAGCGCCGCGCAGAAGAAGGCGCTCGGCACCGTCCCGAAGGACGGCAGCGCGCACTCCGTGGAGATCCCGGGGCTCGGGAACTACCTCGCCAAGTACATGGCGAGCCGGGACAGCAGCGACGCCTTCTACGTCGCCATGCCCACCAAGGACACCGACGACAACATCAACACGCTGATCCTCGTGGAGGTCAGTGTCACCGCCGCCGGCCTGGGCGCCGCCGGTATCGCCGGCTACGTCCTCGTCGGCGTCGCCACCCGTCCCCTGCGTAAGGTCGCCGCCACCGCCACCCGGGTCTCCGAACTCCCGCTGCACACCGGCGAGGTCAACCTCAGCGAGCGGGTCCCGGAGTCGGAGTGCGACCCGCACACGGAGGTCGGCCAGGTCGGCGCCGCGCTCAACCGCATGCTCGATCATGTGCACGGCGCCCTGCACGCCCGGCAGCAGAGCGAGATGCGGGTACGGCAGTTCGTGGCCGACGCCAGCCATGAGCTGCGGACTCCGCTCGCCTCGATCCGCGGGTACGCCGAGCTGACCCGGCGCGGGCGCGAGCAGGTCGGGCCCGACACCCGGCACGCGCTCGGGCGGATCGAGTCCGAGGCCGGGCGGATGACCCTCCTCGTCGAGGACCTGCTGCTGCTGGCCCGGCTCGACGCCGGGCGCCCGCTCCGGTTCGAGCACACCGACCTCGTCCCGCTCGTCGTGGACACCGTCAGCGACGCCCGCGCGGCCGGCATGGACCACAACTGGCGGCTCGACCTGCCCGACGAGCCGGCGCTGGTGTCGGCGGACGCGGCCCGTCTCCAACAGGTGCTGGTCAACCTGCTGGGCAACGCCCGCAATCACACGCCACCCGGTACGACCGTCACCGCGCGCGTGCAGCGGCGCGGGCCGTGGCTGTGCGTCGACGTGGAGGACAACGGGCAGGGCATCCCGGCCGAGCTGCTGCCGCATGTCTTCGAGCGGTTCGCCCGCGGGGACTCCGCGCGCTCCCGCGCCACCGGATCCACCGGGCTCGGGCTCGCCATCGTGCAGGCCGTGGCCGCCGCGCACGGCGGTGCCGTGACCGTGGACAGCGTGCCCGGCCGCACGGTGTTCACCGTGCAGCTGCCCGCCCTCGCCCCGGCGGCTCCCCGGACGGCTCCCGAAACGAACCGGCCATCGCACTCACAGGCGCAGCACAGTGCCACCACATGGGCGTAACAGGGCGCTCGAGAAGAGTCGGTGCCATGCAAACCGACTCTTCTCCCGGCACCCTGCCGGCGCGGGAGCACCTCCCGGCCACAGACGCCGGAACGCCTGTCCTGGACGTAGTGATCCCCGTCTACAACGAGGAGAAGGACCTCCAGCCGTGCGTCCGCAGACTGCACGAGCACCTCACGCGGACCTTCCCGTACGCGTTCCGCATCACGATCGCGGACAACGCGTCCACGGACACCACCCCGCTGGTGGCGGCGCGGCTGGCGGCGGAGATCGCCGAGGTCACCGACTTCCGCCTGGAGCAGAAGGGCCGCGGCCGGGCGCTGCGGACCGTGTGGTCCGCGTCCGAGGCGCCGATCCTCGCCTACATGGACGCCGATCTGTCCACCGACCTCAACGCCCTGCTGCCGCTGGTGGCGCCGCTGATCTCCGGTCACTCCGACCTGGCGATCGGCTCCCGGCTCGCCCGCACCTCCCGGGTCGTACGCGGCCCCAGGCGGGAGTTCATCAGCCGGGCCTACAACCTGATCCTGCGCGGTTCGCTCCAGGCCCGCTTCTCGGACGCCCAGTGCGGTTTCAAGGCGATCCGGCGGGATGTGGCACAGGTGCTGCTGCCGCTGGTGGAGGACACCGGCTGGTTCTTCGACACCGAGATGCTGGTGCTCGCCGAGCGGGCGGGCCTCAGGATCCACGAGGTGCCGGTCGACTGGGTCGACGACCCGGACTCCACCGTGCACATCGTGCGGACGGCCACCGACGACCTCAGGGGCGTGTGGCGGGTCGGCAGGGCGCTGGCCACCGGTTCGCTGCCGCTGGACCGGCTGACCCGTCCCTTCGGTGACGACCCGCGCGACCGCGAGCTGACCGACGTGCCCAAGGGGCTGGCCCGCCAGCTGGTCGGGTTCTGCGTGGTCGGCGGCCTGTCCACCCTCTTCTACCTGCTGCTGTACAGCGTCTTCCGGCAGTTCACCGGGGCGCAGTTCGCCAACGCGCTCGCGCTGCTGGTCTCCGCCGTGGCCAACACGGCCGCCAACCGCCGGCTCACCTTCGGGGTGCGCGGCCGGGGCGGTGCGGTCCGGCACCAGGCGCAGGGCCTGGTCGTCTTCGGTATCGGCCTCGTCCTGACCAGCGGCTCGCTCGCCGCCCTGAACGCGGCCACCGACAGCCCGGCGCACTCCACCGAGCTGGCGGTGCTCATCGCCGCCAACCTCGCGGCGACCGTGCTGCGGTTCCTGCTCTTCCGCGCCTGGGTCTTCCCGGACCGGAGGGAGACCGACCCGTCCACCACGGCCGCCGCGCACACCCCGTCGTCGCCGGAGCACCACACGACGGCTCCGTACGCACCGCTGCCGCAGCGCCCGGTGCCGTACCGGCAGGCGTACGAGCAGCAGACGTACCCGCGGTCGTACGAGCAGCCGCACCCGACCACCCACCTCCGCGCCGGTGGGACCGCGGACGGCGGCCGGAGGGGCGCCGCCGACGCCACCATGCGGCTGCTGCCGGTGCGCCCGCACGACACCACCGACTCGGAGGACGCCCGATGAGCAGTACGACCGTCTGGGGACCGCCGCCCACCGCGCCCCCGCGGGCGCCCGGAGCCGGTGAGCCGAAGCAGCCGTTCCCGCGCAGACTGTGGCGCGGCCGCCCCGAGGACCCGCGCTGGGTGCGCCCGGCCTTCCTCGGCCTGCTGGCCGCCACCCTCCTGCTCTACCTCTACAACCTCAGCGCCTCCGGCTACGCCAACTCCTTCTATTCGGCGGCCGTCCAGGCGGGCAGCACGTCCTGGAAGGCGTTCTTCTTCGGCTCGCTGGACGCGGGCAACGCCATCACCGTCGACAAGCCGCCGGCCTCGCTCTGGCCGATGGAGCTGTCGGTACGGATCTTCGGCCTCCGCTCGTGGGCGATCCTCGCCCCCGAGGTGCTGATGGGCGTGGCGACCGTCGCCGTCGTGTACGCCGCCGTGCGCCGCCGGTTCAGTCCCGCGGCCGGTCTGATCGCGGGTGCGGTGCTCGCGCTCACGCCCGTGGCGGCGCTGATGTTCCGGTTCAACAACCCGGACACCATGCTGGCCCTGCTGATGGCGGTGGCCTGCTGTCTCGTCGTGCGGGCGGTGGAAGACGGCGGCACGAAGTGGCTGGTGTGGGCCGGGGTCGCGATCGGTTTCGCGTTCCTCGCCAAGACCCTTCAGGCGTTCCTGGTCCTGCCGCCGCTGGCGGTCGTGTACGCGGTGTGCGCGCCGGTGCCGGTGCGGAAGCGGTTGGGGCAGCTGGCCGCGGCGACGCTCGCGCTGGTCGTCTCCGGCGGCTGGTGGGTCGCGATCGTCGAGCTGTGGCCCGCCTCGTCCCGCCCGTACATCGGCGGCTCGCAGAACAACAGCTTCCTGGAGCTGACGTTCGGCTACAACGGCCTGGGCCGGCTCAGCGGGGACGAGACCGGCAGCGTCGGCGGTGGTGGCGGCGGTGGCAACAGCGGCCAGTGGGGTGAGACCGGCTGGGACCGGATGTTCAACTCCGAGGTCGGCGGCCAGATCTCCTGGCTGCTGCCGGCCGCGCTGATCCTGCTGGCCGCGGGGCTCGTGGCCACCCGGAAGTCGGCACGGACGTCCGTCACCCGGGCCTCGTTCCTGGTCTGGGGCGGCTCACTGCTGACGACCATGGTGGTCTTCAGCTACATGGCGGGCATCTTCCACCAGTACTACACCGTGGCCCTCGCCCCCTACCTCTCCGCCGTGATCGGCATGGGCGCCGGGCTGCTGTGGGAGCGGCGGCGGGAGCTGTGGGCGTCGATCACGCTCGCCGCGTCCGTGGTCGCGGCGGCGGCCTGGGGATACGTCCTGCTCAACCGCACCCCCGACTATCTGCCCTGGCTGAAGTGGCTGGTCCTGGTCGGCGGGCCGGCCGCCGCGTTCGGCCTGGTCTTCGCGGGCCGGATCCCCCGCCGGTCGGCGCTCGGTGCGGCGGCGGCGGGCCTCGTGGCCGCGCTGGCCGGGCCGACCGCCTACACGCTCAGCACGCTGCAGGAGGGCCACACCGGCTCGATCGTCACGGCCGGCCCGGCGGGCGCCGGCCTGATGGGCGGCCGGGGCGGCGGTCCCGGCGGCGCCGGTGGCATGCGGGGCGGCTTCGGCGGCGGCCTGCCCGGCCCGCAGGGGCAGCAGAACCAGCAGGGTCAGCAGAACCAGCAGGGTCAGCAGGGCAACGCCTTCCCGGGCGGCGGTGGCGGCTTCGGCGGTGGCATGCCGGGCGGGAACCAGCAGAACGGCAACGGCACCATGCCGACGCAGCCCGGCCGGCAAGGTCAGCAGGGCCGGCAGAACGGCAACGGCTTCCCCGGTGGCGGCCGGATGGGCGAGGGCGGCATGGGCGGCGGCGTCGGCGGCCTGCTCAACGGCGCGAGCGTTTCCGCCGAGGCGAAGAAGCTGCTGGAGAAGGACGCCTCGGCGTACACCTGGGTCGCCGCCTCCGTCGGTTCCCAGAACGCGGCCGGCTACCAGCTCGCCACGGGCGAGGCGGTGATGGCGATCGGCGGCTTCAACGGCACCGACCCGTCCCCGAGGCTCGCCCAGTTCAAGACGTACGTCGAGGAACGGAGGATCCACTACTTCATCGCCGGCGGCGGCATGGGCGGCGGCGACAGCGGCACCGCGTCCCGGATCAGCTCGTGGGTCCAGAGCACCTTCAAGAAGGTGACGGTCGGTTCGGCCACCTTCTACGACCTCACGCAGAAGAAGTAAGGGCGGCTGACGGGAAACCGTGTTGTACACCGTATAGTGGCAGCTATACGGTGTATGGCATGTCCGCTCCCCAAGGCCACCCCCAGCGCTGGTTGATCCTCGCCGTCATCTGTCTCGCGCAGCTCACCGTGCTGCTCGACAACACCGTCCTGAACGTGGCCATCCCCTCGCTCACCCGCGAGCTGCACGCGGCCACCTCCGACATCCAGTGGATGATCAACGCCTACTCGCTGGTGCAGTCCGGCCTGCTGCTGACCGCGGGCAGCGCCGCCGACCGCTACGGCCGCAAGAAGATGCTGATCACCGGCCTCGTCCTGTTCGGCATCGGCTCGTTCGTCGCCGGACTCGCCGGCACCACCGGCCAGTTGATCGCCGCGCGGGCCGGGATGGGCATAGGCGGCGCGCTGCTGCTCACCACCACGCTGGCCGTGGCGATGCAGATCTTCGCCCCCGAGGAGCAGCCGAAGGCGATCGGCATCTGGAGCGCGGTCAACGCGCTCGGATTCGCCGGCGGCCCGCTGATCGGCGGCTTCGTACTCGACCACTTCTGGTGGGGCGCGATCTTCCTGATCAATCTGCCGGTCGCGGCGCTGGCCCTGCTCGCGGTGGTGGTCCTCGTACCCGAGTCCAAGAACCCCCGCGGCGACCGCCCCGACCTGCTCGGCGCGCTGCTGTCCACGATCGGCATGGCCGCGCTGGTCTACGCGATCATCTCCGGGCCGGGACACGGCTGGACCTCGGCGCGCGTGCTCGGTACGGGGGCCGTGGCGGTGCTGGCGCTGGGGGCTTTCGCCTGGTGGGAGAGCAGGGTCGACGAGCCGATGCTCGACATCCACTTCTTCCGGGACCGGCGGTTCACGGGTGCGGTCGCCGGGGCCGTGCTCATCGTGTTCGGCATGGGCGGCGCACTGTTCCTGCTGACGCAGCACCTCCAGTTCGTGCTCGGGTACGAGCCGGTGGAGGCCGGTCTGCGGACCGCTCCGCTGGCGCTGACGGTGGTGGTGCTCAACTTCAGCGGGCTGTCAGCGAAGTGGTCGGCGCGCCTGGGCACACCGGCGTCGATCGCGCTGGGCATGGTGTGCATGGCCGGGGGCCTGGTGTCCATCGCGGAGGCGGACTCCGGGGGCTATGCGGGCACGCTGCTCGGGCTGTTGCTGATCGGTGTGGGGTGCGCGGTGGCGAATCCGGCGATGGCGCACGCGATCATGAGCGCGATCCCTCCGGAGAAGGCGGGGGTGGGGGCCGGGATCAACGGCACGTTGGCCGAATTCGGGAACGGGCTCGGTGTCGCCGTTCTGGGGGCTGTGCTCAGCTCTTCCGTGGCGTCAGGGGAGTCGTTGTCCGCCGGGCTGGGCGAGGGCCAGTTGGTGGGGGCAGCTGCTGTGCTGGTCGGGGGGTTCGTGGCGGCGGGGCTGTTGCGGCGGGCGGAGCGGGTGTCCGCCTGACGGCTCGCGCCGATGGGTGGTCGCGCGACTGCGGGTGTGTCGTGGCCGGTCACGCCCACGCGGCGGCAGCCGCACATCGGACACGGCCGCGCGCCCCTTAAGTTGGGACAGTGTCCGGAATCGAGAAAGGTGCGCCGGTGACGAAGCAGGCGGGTCGGTCGGCGCGGGACAGTGTGTGGCGGGAGGGCAGGGCCCGGCGCGGCGGGCGCAGTGGGCAGCCCTCCGGGCTCGACCGGGAGCGGATCACCGAGGCGTCCGTACGGCTGCTGGACGCCGAGGGGCTCGCGAAGTTCTCCATGCGCCGGCTGGCCGCCGAGCTGAACGTCACCGCGATGTCCCTGTACTGGTACGTCGACACCAAGGACGACCTGCTCGAACTCGCCCTGGACGCCACCTACGCCGAGCTGCGGCTGCCCGACTTGGAGAACACGGACGAGGACTGGCGCGGGCAATTGCGGGCGCTGGCCGGCGAGTACCGGGCGCTGCTGGTCCGGCACCCCTGGCTGTCCCCGCTGGCCGGCCGCTTCCTCAACATCGGCCCCAGGTCGCTCGCCTTCTCCCGGAGCGTGCAGCGGGTCATCGGCCGCACCGGGCTGCCGACGCACCGGGTGACGGGTGCGATCTCGGCCGTCTTCCAGTTCGTGTACGGCTACGGCACGATCGAGGCCCACTTCCACGCCCGGATCGAGGACACCGGGCTGAGCGCGGACGAGTACCTGGAGCAGGCCATGAGCATGGTGGCCGAGGTGCCGGGGACCGCCGAGGTCATCACGGAGTCCAAGAACCTGATGGCGGCCCGCGGCGGCGACACGGTGGCCGAGATGCTGGACCGCGACTTCGCCTTCGCCCTGGACCTGCTGATCGCCGGCATCGAGGCGATGGTCGCCCGCGGCTGACGCGCTGGTGTCCGCGCCGGACGGCGTCCGCCGGCTCGGGGTGAGCGGGGGTCAGCCGTCGGCGACGAGCCGCGCCGGGAACCCACCGGTCGCCACCGGGCCCCACCGCTCGGGTGTCACCCGGATGATGGACTTGCCCTGCTTGACCATGGCCGCCCGGTACTCGTCCCAGTCGGGGTGTTCGCCGGCGATGTTGCGGTAGTACTCGACCAGCGGCTCCACGGAGTCCGGCGCGTCGACGACCTCGGCCGTGCCGTCGATCTGGACCCAGGGGCCGTTCCAGTCGTCACTGAGGACGACCAGGCTGACCCGCGGGTCGTGCCTGGCGTTGCGGGTCTTGGCCCGCTCGGGGTAGGTGGAGACGACGATCCGGCCCGAGTCGTCGACCCCACAGGTCAGCGGGGATGCCTGCGGCCCGCCGTCGGCGCGTCGGGTGATCAGCAGGGCGCGGTGACGGGGGCGTACGAAGTCCAGCAGCTCGTCCAGCGATACACGGGTGTTGGTAGCGATGTTCGGTGCCATGGGGGCAGCCTAGGGGCGGGGTGCGCCCCTGTGGCTGATCCTGCTGTGCCTACGCCTGGGGCAGTGAGCCGCCCTGCACCGCCTGGATGTCCAGCTCCACCTTCAGCGTGGTGCCGATGGCCGCGATGCCCGCCTGGAGGACCTGGTTGTAGTTCATCGCGAAGTCCTCGCGGTGCAGTTCGGCGGTGGCCCGGAACGCGGCCCGCGTGCCGCCCCACGGGTCGGCGCCGGTGCCCAGGTAGGCCAGGTCGAGGTCGACGGGTCGTACGACCCCGTGCAGGGACAGCTCGCCGTGCACCGTCCAGCGGTCCGAACCCGCGGCCGTCACCCCCGTCGAACGGTAGGTGATCTCCGGGTGCTGCTCGACGTCGAGAAAGTCCGCGGACTTCAGGTGCGTGTCGCGCATGCCGTTGCCGGTGTCGATGGAGGCCGCCCGGATCACCGCCTCCACACGGGACTTGGTGGCGTCGTCGGGGGCGATCTCGATCAGGCCGCCGAACTCCGTGAACCGGCCGTGCACGCTGGAGATCCCCAGGTGCTGGGCGACCGCGGCGACGGTGGAGTGTGCGGGGTCGATGGTCCAGGGTCCGGGCGGCGGCAGCTCGGCGCCGCCCTGCCGGGCCAGCGTCACCGTGCCGACCTCGGCCCGGCCGCTCGCGGTGACGATCGCGCTGGACGCGACGGGCGCGTATCCGACGGCCGTCACGATCACGGTGTACGCCCCCGGCGCCAGCTCGGCGGCATCCCGTACGGCGCCCTCGGCGTCCGCCTCGGTCCGCAGCACCTGCGTACCGGTCATGTCGGTCACCGTGACGACCGCGTGCGACACGGCCCACCCGTCCCGCGTACGGATCTTCGCGGTCAGTCCCATCCCGTTTCTCCCTGATAAAAGCTCAAAAAATGGTCGTATGAGACCGGCCCGTGGCGGGCGCGCCCTCCGCTCAGGGCGCGCGCCGCCACGGGCCGGGGTCCGGACTACTCGCCGGGGTGGGCGAGTGCGATGTCGTGGCCGTCGACTCCGGGGCCGGCGACGGTCAGCGCGGTGGCCACCGGCGGGTAGCCGGTCGCGATCACGGTGTACTCGCCGCTGTCCAGGTCGGTGAAGGCATAGGCGCCGTCCGTCCCGGTGGTGGCGCTGCCGACCACGTTGCCCGCCTGGTCGACGAGGGTGACCCGGGCATCGGCCAGCGGACCGTGCGGGGCCCGGACGACACCCTGGAGCCGGGCGCCGGCGTCCAGGTCGACCTCGATCCGGGTGACACCGGTGGCGCCGACCTCGACCGGCAGGGCGCGCGGCCGGAACCCGGTCGCGTTGACCGCGACGGTCACCGTGCCCGGCACCAGCTCGGTGAGGGCGAAGTCGCCCTGCTCGCCGGTGGCGGCGGTGGCCAGCAGGTCACCGCGCACATCGGTGACGATCACCATGGCGCCCTTGACCGGCAGCGCGCTCCCGGCCGCCCGGACCACACCGGTCAGCCCGCTGGTGCCGCTGAGCAGGATGTCGTACGCCAGCGGTTCCTCGCCCACCACGATGGTGGAGGCCTGCGGCTGGTAGCCGTCGGCGGAGGCGATCAGGACGTACGACCCGGTGCCGGGGGCGTCGAGCGCGTAGGAACCGTCGGCCTGGGCGACCGAGCGGCCCAGCTGGCGGCCGGAGAGCGAGATCAGCGTGACCGCGGCCTGCGGGACCGGGGCGCTCTCGGCGCCGCGGACGAAGCCGTGCACCGGGGTGCCGCCGGGGCCGCCGGACTCGGCGACCGTGGCGACGGCGCTCAGCTGCGTGGTCGCGGTGGTCGTGCTGCCGTTCTCGCCGACCACGGGGGTGGCCCAGCTGGGTACCCGCTCCGTGGCCGGAGCCTCGGTGGCCGTCTCGGCGGCGGCCGGAGCCTGGGCCCCGGCCGGGGTGTCGCCGGCGGCGGCCTGCGCGAGCGCGCCCTGGGTCTTCAGCGGGACCTCCTTGATGAACAGGGTGATCAGGAAGGCCACGGCGGCGAGGCAGCCGGCGATGAAGAAGACGTCGGCGATGCCGTGGCCGTAGGCGCTCTCCAGCAGCGTCCGGATGGGCGCCGGGAGCTTGTCCATGTCCGGGATGCTGTCGGTCGAGCCCGAGCTGCCGGCCAGGGCGGCCTGGTACTTGGGGCTCAGGGCGGAGACGCCGTCCTCGACGTAGTGCGTGATCCGGCGGGACATCACGGCACCCAGCGCGGAGACGCCGACCGCACCGCCGAGGGAGCGGAAGAAGGTGACCGTGGAGCTCGCCGCGCCGAGGTCGGAGGGCGCCACCTGGTTCTGCGTGGCGAGCACCAGGTTCTGCATCATCATGCCGATGCCGAGACCCAGCAGCGCCATGAAGATCGCCATCTTCCAGTACTCGGTGTCGTACCGGATGCTGCCCAGCAGGGCCAGGCCGGCGGTCACCAGGACGCCACCGCT
Source organism: Streptomyces sp. NPDC036984 (assembly GCF_055607665.1). Classification (NCBI taxonomy): domain Bacteria; kingdom Bacillati; phylum Actinomycetota; class Actinomycetes; order Kitasatosporales; family Streptomycetaceae; genus Streptomyces; species Streptomyces sp. NPDC036984. The sequence continues at coordinate 92,342 of NZ_JBVJRL010000011.1, read as the reverse complement.
GACCAGCCACGCCTTCCAGCGGCCGGTGCGGGTGATGAACTGACCCGAGACGGTCGAGGAGATGAACAGACCACCGATCATCGGGATGGTCATGACGCCCGACATGGTCGGGGACTTGTCACGGGCCAGCTGGAAGTACTGGCTGAAGAACACCGTGCCGGTGAACATCGCGACACCGACGAAGAGCGAGGCCAGCGAGGCCAGCGTGATCGTGCGGTTGCGGAAGAGGCGCAGCGGGATGATCGGCTCGCTCGCCCTGGACTCGATGAGCACGAAGAGCGCGCCGAGGGCGATCGAACCGCCCACCATCGCGTAGGTCTGCCAGGACAGCCAGTCGTACTTGTCACCGGCGAAGGTGACCCAGACCAGCAGCAGGGAGACGGCGGCGGAGATGAAGAACGCGCCGCCCCAGTCGACCTTGACCTCCCGCTTGACCACGGGCAGGTGCAGGGTCTTCTGCAGAACGATCAGCGCGATGATCGCGAACGGGACACCGACGTAGAAGCACCAGCGCCAGCCCAGCCAGGAGGTGTCGGTGATGACACCGCCGAGCAGCGGGCCGCCGACGGTGGCGACGGCGAAGGTGGCACCGAGGTAACCGGAGTACCGGCCGCGCTCGCGCGGGGAGATCATCGCCGCCATGACGATCTGCGCCAGCGCGGACAGACCGCCGACGCCGATGCCCTGGAACACCCGGAAGGTGATGAGCATGGCGGGGTTCTGCGACAGGCCGGCCGCCATCGAGGCGACCACGTAGATGACCAGGGCTATCTGGACGAGCGCCTTCTTGCTGTACAGGTCGGCGAGCTTGCCCCACAGGGGAGTGGCCGCGGTCATCGACAGCAGGGCCGCGGTGACGACCCAGGTGTAGGCGGACTGACCGCCGCCGAGGTCCCCGATGATCTCCGGCAGGGCGTTGGAGACGATCGTGGACGACAGGATCGCCACGAACATGCCGAGCAGCAGCCCGGACAGGGCCTCCATGATCTGCCGGTGCGTCATCGGGGCGTGGCCTGTGCCTCCCCCGTGCTTGGCGTGAGCCCGCACACCGGCTGGTGTGGTCGTTGCCATGGGCTTCCTTTTCTTACGTGCTTGCGGGTGTACGGGTGGTCTCTTCGAATACGGGGGCGTGCCGGAGCGGGGCGGACCGGCAGTCGCCGAAGGACGCGCGCAGGCGCGTCATCAGCCGGATCAGCTGGCCGACCTCCTCGTCGGTCCAGTCCGCGAGCCGCTCGGCGAGCAGATGCGTGGTCCGCCGGGACAGCTCGTCGAGCTGCTCCAGGCCCGCGGGCGTCAGGTGCAGGATGCGTGAGCGCTTGTCCGCGGGGTCGGGGTGCCGCTCGATCCAGCCGCGCGCGGCGACGTGCGCGACATGCCGGCTGGTGACCGACATGTCCACGGCGAGCAGCTCCGCGAGCTTGCTCATGCGCATGTCGCCGTGGCGGCCGAGCAGTGTCAGCACGGCGGCCGACCCGGCCGGGCAGTCGGGCGGCAGGATCCGCCCCATGTCCCGTTTCACGGCTCCGACGGCACTGAGCTGACGCGCCAGCTCTTCAAACTGGGCCCGCTCGGCCATCACACCTCCCGTATTCGTTGCTTGGGGCAACCATAGAACTGCTTGGTTGCTGAAGGCAAACAAACAGGGGGGTGGGCGACGTAAAAACTTGACAAAGGCAAGTATTGCAACCGTAAATATGCAGGTGAGTGCGGGTGGCGTGCCCCCGTCTGTCCCGGTGGCCCCGCACTTGGGCCGGTCGGCGGGATTCGCTAGGGTCTCGGGGCATGGCTAACACCCAGGGCCCCCAGGGCAATTACGACCCCGCCGGCAGCACCCAGATGTTCCGCGCGTTCGTCGACGAGGCCCCCCAGGGCCGGCAGCAGCAGGCGGCCTCCTCGGGCCCCCGCGTCGGTTTGATCATCGGCGTCGTCGTGGCGCTCGCCGTGGTCGCCGGCGTCGCCTGGCTGGCGCTGAAGGGCTGACGCACGGGTCAGCCCCACTCCACCGACACGTCCCGCGTCTCGATGTGCATGCCGAGCGGCACCCGCCAGGCGTCCACGCACACCGTCCACGTGGGGCTCTCGCCCGCACCCGGCGCGAGCGGCACCGGCAGCTCCACGGTCGACTCGACCGTCGCCCAGTCGACGCCGAGCGCGCCGATGACGTGCGTCCCGAGCGTCACCGACCCCGAACGCACCGCCGTACCTCCCGAGTTGCGGAAGGCGACGGTCACCTTCTGGCACCAGCGCTTGTCGGTCTTCTCGGTCGCCGGCTCCCCCCAGGAGAGCTCGGCGGGCGCGGGAGCAGGCGTCGTGCGACTGGGAGCCGGGCTGGGCGAGGCGGTCGGCGATGTCGTACGTCCGTCCTGGTCACCGCCCGGTTGCGGGGTACCGGAGGCGGGGGCACCGGTGTGGCCGGCGGGGGTGTCCGCGGCGGTCGGCGCCGGTGCGGCGGAGTCTGTGCCGGGTGAACTTCGCCGGGTCGACCCGGAGTTGGACACCCGTGGGGCGGCCCTGCCGCTGCCGTGTCCCTTCTCCCCGTCCAGCGGCACCAGCGACACCGACCCGGTCGGGGCCACGGCGGTCGGGCCGCCCGGTCCCGAGCCGACCGCGGTGTAGCCACCGCCCGGGTCACCGCCGCACGCGGCCAGCACTCCGCCCAGACAGACGACGGCCGCCGACGCTGCCGTAACGGCGCCTCGGCGGCCACGAGTCCATGTCGTGGAAAGCATCGGTTCATGGTGGCTGACGCCACGTCAGATGGGAACCCCGGTGCAGGACCAGCGCCCCCAAGGGGCGCGGGGAACTGCGCGACCAGCCACGACGATGCCGCAGCCGTCCGACGGCACACCGCGGCACCCCGGATGGCGTCGGCTGTCCAGCGGGGCGCTCAGTCGGAGATGAGCCCGTCGCGCAGCTGGGCCAGCGTCCGGGTCAGCAGCCGGGAGACGTGCATCTGGGAGATGCCGACCTCCTCGCCGATCTGCGACTGGGTCATGTTGGCGAAGAAGCGCAGCATGATGATCCGCCGCTCCCGGGGCGGGAGCTTGGCCAGCAGCGGCTTGAGGGACTCGCGGTACTCCACGCCCTCCAGGGCCGTGTCCTCGTAGCCGAGCCGGTCGGCCAGGGAGCCCTCGCCGCCGTCGTCCTCGGGGGCCGGGGAGTCGAGGGAGGAGGCGGTGTAGGCGTTGCCCACCGCGAGACCGTCGACCACGTCCTCCTCGGAGACACCGAGCACCGCGGCCAGCTCCGTCACCGTGGGGGAGCGGTCCAGCTTCTGGGACAGCTCGTCGCTGGCCTTGGTGAGGGCCAGACGCAGCTCCTGGAGCCGGCGCGGGACGCGCACGGACCAGGAGGTGTCGCGGAAGAAGCGCTTGATCTCGCCCACGACCGTCGGCATCGCGAACGTCGGGAACTCCACGCCCCGTTCGCAGTCGAACCGGTCGATCGCCTTGATCAGGCCGATGGTGCCGACCTGGACGATGTCCTCCATCGGTTCGTTGCGGGAGCGGAAGCGCGCCGCCGCGTACCGGACGAGCGGAAGGTTCAGCTCGATCAGGGTGTCCCGGACGTAGGCCCGCTCGGGGCTGTGCTCGTCCAGCGCGGCCAGGCGCAGGAACAGCGACCGGGACAGGGTGCGGGTGTCGAGGTTCGCCGTGGCCTGCTCGGCCGGGATCGCCTCGGCGGCCGGGCCGAGGGACGGGGACGGCACGGCTTCGAGGGCCGTGACGCCCTCGAAGCCGTCTAGGACGTCGAGAGCGTCGAGCTCCTTGGGCGCTGCCTCGCTCTTCGTGGGCGTCAGCACCTTCGAGCTGCCCTGGTCTGCGGACATGCCACCCCCTTTGGGTCGCGGGACGGTCGCGGCGGCGTCGCATTCGAGCAACGCAGCCTTCACCTGAATACCGGAGCCGGAGCCACGGCAAACGCGCTTCCCGCAGAATGTCACATGTCGGCAACACGCTGTACCGACATGTCGACATGCGAGATGCGAATCGCCCCTGGAAACAAGGGGCCTGACGGGTATTCGGGTCGCAACTGTCGGCATCCCCCCAGGTGAGCGATTCGCTCGCGCCGGTTACCGATCGATCGAGTTTGCGATGCAGTGCTGTTCGGGCCGTGCTTCCGTGCGCCCGCTATGCATCGGCCGAGCCTCCGCCGTGCTTCGGTCGGGCACCTGCTAGGCGTCGATCCGATTTGCGGAGCGCAGCCGTTGGAAGCTACGGGCGAGCAGGCGTGACACATGCATCTGGGAGACGCCGAGTTCCGCGCTGATCTGTGACTGGGTGAGATTGCTGTAGTAGCGCAGCAGAAGGATTCGCTGTTCGCGTTCGGGGAGTTGGACGAGGAGGTGGCGGACCAGGTCGCGGTGTTCCACGCCGTCCAGGGCCGGGTCCTCGTAGCCGATCCGGTCCAGCAGCCCGGGCAGTCCGTCGCCCTCCTGGGCGGCCTCCAGCGAGGTGGCGTGGTACGAGCGTCCCGCCTCGATGCAGCTGAGCACCTCCTCCTCGCTGATCCGCAGCCGGTCGGCGATCTCGGCGGTGGTCGGTGAGCGGCCGTGGAGCGTGGTCAGGTCCTCGGTGGCGCTGTTGACCTGGACCCACAGCTCGTGCAGCCGGCGCGGGACGTGGACGGTGCGGACGTTGTCCCGGAAGTACCGCTTGATCTCGCCGACCACGGTGGGCATCGCGAAGGTCGGGAACTGCACGCCCCGGTCCGGGTCGAAGCGGTCGATGGCGTTGATCAGCCCGATGGTGCCGACCTGGACGACGTCCTCCATCGGCTCGTTGCGGGAGCGGAAGCGGGCGGCGGCGTAGCGCACGAGCGGGAGGTTCGCCTCGATCAGCGCCCCGCGCACTCGGTTGTGCTCCGGCGTGCCCGGGGTGAGCTCCTTCAGCTCGGCGAACAGCACCTGGGTCAGGGCCCGGGTGTCCGCGCCACGGCGCTTCTCGGGGGCCGGTGGAGTCTCGGCGGGTGCCTCTTCCTGGGGCGGCGCAGTACTGGCCGACACGGTCAACGCCACCTCTTCATCGGTCAATCATCCGTCAAAAGCGGTCATAGCATCACAAGACATGTGCACTGTGTGCAAGCACCGCATAACACCGTGTTGTCGTCAAACATCCACAAGTTGGGGCACGAAATCACACGAAAGCCCCCCGCCCGAATGGCGGGGGGCTCCGGGGGGCGAAGGGCTCAGATCTCGTAGTCGGCGATCACCCAGGTGGCGAACTCGCGCCAGAGCGCGACGCCCGCCTGGTGCGCCGGATGCTCCAGGTAGCGCTTGAGGGCGTCGGGGTCCTCGACGGCCGAGTTGATCGCGAAGTCGTAGGCGATCGGCCGGTCGCTGATGTTCCAGCCGAACTCCCAGACGCGCAGTTCCTCGATCTGGCCGCCGAGCGCCCGGAAGGCCTCCACACCGGCCACGACCCGCGGATCGTCGCGCTCGACACCCTCGTTGAGCCTGAAGAGGACCAGATGGCGGATCATGGGGTGTACCTCAGCTCTTTCCTCCGTTGGCGAGCCAGGTCATGAAGTCGCCTATGGCCTTGGCCGCGTCCGATATGCCCTCGAAGCCTATCTGGACGTAGTCGGCCGCCTTGGCCGGGTCCGTGATGATCACGTACAGCGCGAAGACCACGAGCACGTACACGGCGATCTTCTTGGCGTTCACCGCCACCGCGGCCTCCCCTGTACCAGTGCCCCGAGGGCCCCCTGTTGCCGGCCGCGAGTGTAACCTCCGGGTCTTTTGCCTCGGCCAACAGCCCGCAGGTGCGGGGCCGTTATGCCCGTGTTCCGCCCGGAACACGCGAAAGGCCCCGCCGGTCGGCGGGGCCTTTCTGCAAGCGGTAGCGGAGGGATTTGAACCCTCGGTGACTTGCGCCACACTCGCTTTCGAGGCGAGCTCCTTCGGCCGCTCGGACACGCTACCGAGGGAGACCCTACCCCACGGTGGGGCGTGGTCAGAAATCGATAGGGGGCAGCGGCTCAGCGATCCCTGAAAAACCCGGTGAGAAGCCGGGCGCACTCCGCCGCGAGCACGCCCTCGATGACCTCCGGGCGGTGGTTGAGCCGCCGGTCGCGCACCACGTCCCACAGGGAGCCGGCCGCGCCCGCCTTGTCGTCCCGGGCGCCGTAGACCACCCGGTCTACCCGGGACTGGACGAGCGCGCCCGCGCACATCGTGCACGGCTCCAGCGTGACCACCAGCGTGCAGCCGGTCAGCCGCCATTCGCCGAGCCGGGCCGCCGCCCGCCGGATGGCGAGGACCTCCGCGTGGGCCGTGGGATCACCGGTGGCCTCACGCTCGTTGTGCCCGGCGCCGAGCACCGTCGTACCGTCCGGCGACAGCACGACGGCACCGACGGGTACGTCCCCGCCCCGCACGGCCAGCTCGGCCTCGTCCAGGGCGAGCCGCATCGCGGCCCGCCAGGGGTCGCGTACCGGGTCGGGTGTGCTCCGCGGGTCCTGTGCCGTGGTCAGCGGACGGTCTCCAGCACCTCCGAGGCGCCAAGAGCCTCGGCGATCGTGTTCAGCGCGTCGTCGGCGTCCAGGGTGCGCAGCTCCTTCTCGCTGATGCCCAGGTCGTCCAGGATCGCGCTGTCGCCCACCGGGCTGTGCGGCACCGCGTCGGCGGCGGCGGCACCCTCCTCGTCGTCGTCGGACTCACCGTCCTCCGTGCCGTCGAGGTCGAGGGAGTCCAGGTCCGGTCCGTCGTCCGCGCCGGGCTCCCGGCCGAGCAGCTCGTCGGTGAGCAGCAGCTCCCCGTACGCGCTGCGCTGGGCGGCGGCGGCGTCCGACACGTAGATGCGAGGGTCGTCCTCGCCGTCCACGCGGACGACGCCGAACCATGCGTCCTCCTGCTCGATCAGGACGAGCACCGTGTCCTCGTCGGGAGAGGCTTCCCGGGCCAGGTCGGCCAGATCCGACAGGGTCTCCACATCGTCGAGCTCTGTGTCGCTCGCTTCCCACCCGTCTTCGGTGCGCGCGAGCAGTGCGGCGAAGTACACCGTGACTCTCCCACTGGTCATAGGCGTGCCGGTTGGAGGTCCCCCCGGCGGAGGTACTGGGCGGAGAGAGCTGGGCTCCGAGCCCCACCCACTCGGAATCGTGGCAGAAACAAGGCGTTCAGGGGACGTCTTCGGCTCCCTGTGTCCGGCTGTTTCGATCGCGGATCCGTGATCGGCTCACCAGCGCACTCATTGCCACCACCTGCGGATCGTACGCGGCTTTTCCCCGCGGTCACGCACGCCCCACGTCCCCAACACCGGTGCGGGCGTGGATCTTCCGCACCGGATGGAGGAGCGCGCGGGCTACCAGCGGAACGTCCGCATACGCATCTCGTGGCGCAGCCGGGCCGCCTTGGCGCGCCGGGGCTGCACCCGGGCGCGCAGCTCCCGGGCCTCGGCGAGATCGCGCAGGAACTGGGCGCGCCGCCGCCGGCGCTCGGCCGCGCTCTCGGGCTTGTCGGGATCGGTCCTCGCGGACTTCGCTCCGGGACCGGCCGCGTCGCCGGTGCGCCCGGAGGGGTCCGTGGGCAGGTCAGGCAGGTCGGACACGTCACACCACCCCATCCGTCCTTCCCACTTTCCCCCGGATGGCCGGTTTGACGCCAGGGCGAGGGTGACGCGCGGCGCAGGTACCGTTAGGGGCATGCGTCTCCACGTCGTCGACCACCCCCTGGTCGCCCACAAGCTCACCACGCTGCGCGACCAGCGCACCGACTCCGCGACCTTCCGGCGGCTCGCCGACGAACTGGTCACCCTGCTCGCCTACGAGGCGACGCGGGACGTGCGCACCGAGGCCGTCGACATCCGGACGCCGGTCGCGCAGACCACGGGCGTCAAGCTCGCCCGCCCCCGTCCGCTGGTGGTACCGATCCTGCGCGCCGGCCTCGGCATGCTGGACGGCATGGTCCGGCTGCTGCCGACCGCCGAGGTGGGCTTCCTGGGCATGATCCGCAACGAGGAGACGCTCCAGGCGTCGACGTACGCCTCGCGCATGCCGGAGGACCTCTCGGGCCGCCAGGTGTACGTCCTGGACCCGATGCTGGCCACGGGCGGCACCCTGGTCGCGGCGATCCAGGAGCTGATCAAGCGCGGTGCGGACGACGTGACCGCCGTGGTCCTGCTCGCCGCCCCCGAGGGCGTCGAGGTCATGGAGCGCGAGCTGGCGGGCACGCCGGTGACGGTCGTCACGGCGGCCGTGGACGACCACCTCAACGAGCTCGGCTACATCGTGCCGGGGCTGGGGGACGCGGGGGATCGCCTGTACGGGGCGGCTGAGTAGTTCTTGCGCCTGCTGGAGGGTGCGGCTTGATCGCCGTTCGCGGGTGCGGGTGCGGTCCGGTCGATCGCTCCGTTCCCCGGGCCCCTTCCGGGGCGCCCTTCAGCAGCCCTTCTTCGGGGATGCCGTCGGCTCCGGTGCGGTCAAGGCCGTCATCGCCCGGTCGGCGGCCGCCTGCGCGGCCAGGCCCTTGAACGTGTCGCCCAGGATGAGATCGACGTCGGCCCCCTTGCGGCCGTCGGTGCGCAGCTCCGCGCCGCCGAGCTGGGTGCCGAGCACCCGCAGCGAGGTGTTCCGCGCGGCGGCCGGGCCGAGAAGGATCCCGGTGCCCTTCACCTTCTTGTCGAACTGCGCACCGGCGTTGCCCACGTCACCGATCTTGAAGCCGCGCTTCTTCAGCTCGTCCGCGGTGGTCTTGGCGAGCCCGGTGCGCTTGGTGGCGTTGTAGACGTTCACGGTGATCCGGCCCGGCCTGGGCAGGGCGTTCAGCTGGGCCGCGGGGGCCGCCGCGGTCTTGGTCCGGCACCTGGTCCCGGCTCCGGCGGCCGTGGACGTGTCGCCGCCGCCGGTGAAGACGTCGATGAGCTGCGCGGTGCCCCAGCCGACCAGGCCGAGCACGGCGGCGGACGCCGCGACGACGGCCACGAGCCTGCCGTGCCGCCGGGGCGGACGCATCCGAGGGTATTTGTCCCCCGTGATCCGGTACTGGCCGCCCATGCCAGGGGGAGTGAGCATGCTCATGAGCGCAGCGTAGTGCGCCCGAGCGGCGATGCCTATCAGATGATCAGTCTCTGCCGCTCAGCGGTACCCGAAAGGGCCAACGGCCGTGTCGCGCCGGGTCAGTCGAGTTCGAGCACGCGCGCGTGCAGCACCTGGCGCTGCTGAAGGGCGGCGCGGACCGCGCGGTGCAGGCCGTCCTCCAGATACAGGTCGCCCTGCCACTTCACGACGTGCGCGAAGAGGTCGCCGTAGAACGTCGAGTCCTCCGCCAGCAGGGTCTCCAGGTCGAGCTGCTGCTTGGTGGTCACGAGCTGATCGAGGCGGACCGGGCGCGGCGCGACGTCCGCCCACTGCCGGGTGCTTTCCCGGCCGTGGTCGGGGTACGGCCGGCCGTTTCCGATGCGCTTGAAGATCACACGGAAAGCCTACCGGTCAAGACGTTCCGGGCGCAGCCATGGCGGCCGAGTGCGCCGCGCGAAAAGTTGGATCAAAAGAGGCATACGGGCCGCTACGGGCGCGAAATCGGCGTACGACCTGGGGGAACGGCCTGGGGAAGACCGGGGGAAAGACTTGGGGAAACGACTTGGGGGAACTGCTCACCTGTCCGGGTGAGGCGGTCCCCGGCTCCGCCCGCCAGGGCCGTTGTGCACAGGCTGTGGACCGCGAGTCGGCGTACGAGAGGCCGGGTGCGTGTTGCCCCCGGGAAGCGGCGGCACCGCCCGGCGGAGGCGCTGGGCCGCCCCCGCCGGGGTCCGCTCAGCGGTCCCGGTTCTGCGCTGTCCGCTGCGGTTGGGGTGCCGAGTGGTCCGGCCTCGGTGCCGCACCGCGCCGGGCCTCCGCGCGCAGCAGGGCGCGCAGGACGGCGTAGGGATCCTTGGGCATGGCTGTACTGCTCCTTGCGTCGAGCCGACTGACCTTGGCGGGGGCGCGGGTCTGTCAGCAGCGCAGGACCACCGTGGGCGGCAGGGCCGCGGCGGACGGCACCCGGGGCGTGGCGGGGCACGGGTGGGCGGCCGGCCGGGCGGGGGCCGGGACGGGCAGGGGTGCGGGGCGCTCGGGTACGTCGGCCCGGTGGGCGGCGCGGGCGGCCGGCCGCAGGGCCGTGTCGAGGACGTCGTGCTCGGCGGTGTCCGCGGCCACGGCGACGGCCGGGGCCGCCTGGGCCTGCGCATGGGCGCCGGGCACCCACAGGGCGAGGAGCAGCACGAGCATCCGTGGCCAGGTACGGCTGCGCGGTGTGCTCCTGCTGCTGCTCACGGCTTCTGTTTCCCCGGGGCGTGCGGGGAGGGCAGCACGCCGGGTGCGAGATCCGCCCGCTCGGCGTACCAGCGGCACGCCGGATTGACGGCCCGTCACATCGTCCGAGGCACCCGGTGTGCCCGGCCGCGGATGCCGATCGCGGTGACGATTTCCACGATCCCGACCGCGACCAGCCAGATGCCGCCGACGACGGTCAGCACGGCGACCGACTCGAACGGCGAGTCGATGAGCACGATCCCGGCGACGAAGGTGAGGATGCCGAGGAAGATCTGCCAGCCCCGGGCGGGCATCCGGGAGTCGGAGGCGGCGGCCAGGGTCTGCGTGATCCCGCGGAACAGCCAGCCGATGCCGATCCACAGGGCGAGCAGCAGGATCGACTGCATGGGCCCGCGGAAGCAGAGCAGGCCGAGCAGGATCGACAGGGCACCGCTGATGAAGGCCAGCACGCGCAGCGAGGTTCGCTGGTGCGTGCCGAACGCGGACACCAGCTGGAAGACCCCGCTGAAGACCAGATAGAGGCCGAACAGCACAGCGACGGCGAGCAGGGAGGCGCCCGGCCAGATCAGCACCAGGACGCCGAGGATCAGGGAGCCGATCCCGGTGACCAGGACGATCTGCCAGGCCGCCCGGGACAGCGCGTGCAGAGGGCCCTCGAGCGGCGGCTCGGGCTCATGGCCCCCGCGGGACGGCGCCGCCGTGTGGCCACCGGGCGGCGCCGCTCCGTGGACGCGCCGGTCGTCGTATGCGCGGTCCTGCTCGGGACCGCTGCTCGGTATGTCGCTCATGCCCCATGTTTGGACCGCCGGAACGGCACGGGCCAGCGGGGTGGGCCGAGCGGGTGGTGTCCGCAGACGTCAGGCGAACCGTTCTCCGGCGCCCCCTGTTTCTTCGCTGCTTCTTCCGGCCACTCCTTCTTGCTACTTCTTCGCCGCCTTGGCCGCCGCCTTCATCTCCTGCTTGTGGGCGCGTACCTTGGCCAGCGATTCCGGGCCGGTGATGTCCGCGACGGACCGGAAGGACTTGGGCTCGCCGTAGGCTCCGGCGGCCTCCCGCCACCCCTCGGGGGCGACCCCCAGCTGCTTGCCGAGCAGGGCCAGGAAGATCTGCGCCTTCTGCTTCCCGAACCCCGGCAGGTCCTCCAGCCGTCGCAGGAGTTCGGAACCGCCGGCGACGCCCCGCCAGACCGCCTCGGCGTCCCCGTCGTAGTGCTCGACGAGGTACTGGCACAGCTGCTGGATCCGCTTGGCCATCGAGCCGGGGTAGCGGTGCACCGCGGGCTTGTCGGAGAGCAGTGCGGCGAATGCCTCCGGATCCATCGCCGCGATGTCGTGCGCGTCCAGGTCCTCGGCGCCGAGCCGGTCGGCGATGGTCCGGGGTCCCTTGAACGCCCACTCCATCGGGATCTGCTGGTCGAGCAGCATCCCGGTCAGCGCGGCGAGCGGCGACCGCCCGAGCAACGCGTCGGCCGCGGGGTCCTGGGCGAGGTGCAGGGTGACGTCCATGGGCCGATGATCCCGCGCACCGACTCGGTTCGCGCGCGCAGGGTTGGTGGCGTGGTGGCGTGGTGGCGTGGTGACGGGAGCCGGGCCGGTCGGGGACTCCACTCAGTCCGCGCGCCAGTAGCCCAGCGCGTGTACCCGGTGCTTCGGTACGGCCAGTTCCTTGCGGACGTAAGCCGCGAGGGTGCGGGTGGTCGTCGTGTCGCAGGCGATCCAGACGTACGGGTGCGGGGTGCCGGCGAGGACGGCGGGCAGCTCGGCGCGGACCTGTTCCACCAGGTGGGCGCCCGCGTCCCGGCGGGGCACCGGCCGTATCTCGTGCCGGCCCTCCGCGGCCCGGCGGGGCAGCCCCGCCGGATCCCCCTCGAACCAGACGGTCGCCGGAGCCGGGTCCAGGGTGCCGAGGAGGGAGTTGATCGCGGGCAGCGAGGCGGGGTCGCCGATCGCGACGAGGTGCGAGGGCGCGGGGTCGGGGCGCCGGAAGCCGGTGCCCTGCACGGTGGCCTCGATGGTGTCGCCGGACCGCGCGCCCCGCGCCCAGTCGGAGGCCCGGCCCTCGTGCAGGGCGAACTCCAGGCAGAAGGTGCCGGCCGCCGGGTCGGGGTCGACCAGGGTGTAGGCGCGCTGGTGCGGTCGGCCGTCGTCGGAGAACCACAGCCGTACCCACATCGTGGGGTGGACGCCGGTCGCGGCGAGGAGGCCGCCGTCGCTCATCCGGAGCCGTCGGTAGTGCGGGGTCACGTCCTCGGCGTCGAGGACGGTCAGCATGAAGTCCTTGGCGCGCAGCAGTTTGAGTACCGCGCCTTCCCAACCCCGCCCCTGCCCCATGACCCCTCCGTCGTTCGCGTACGATTCCGCCACAGAAAACTTAGGCAAGGCTAACCTAAAGCATGGGGGGGATTCCCGGTGACCACCGAGACCTACCGCGACACCTGGGGCATCCCCCACCTGCGCGCGTCCAGCGCCCGTGAACTCGCCCACGCCCAGGGCCGGGTCACCGCCCACGACCGGGCCTGGCAACTGGAGGTCGAGCGCCATCGCGCCCAGGGCACCTCCGCCTCATTCCTCGGCGCCGGAGCCCTCTCCTGGGACGTCTTCGCCCGCCGGGCCCGGCTCGAGGACACCGCCCGCCGCTGCTTCGCCGCGCTGGAACGCCGGGACCCGGAGACGGCCGACTGGGTCCGCGCGTACGTCGACGGCGTCAACGAGGGCCTGGCCGCCGGTGCCCGCCGCGCCCCTGAATTCACCCGCACGGGCCTGGTTCCCGGCCGCTGGGAGCCCTGGACGCCGCTCGGCGTCTGGCTCGCCACGCACATCCTCTTCGCCGGCTTCCCCGCCAAACTCTGGCGCGAGCAGGCGATACGCCACCTCGGTCCGGACGCGGTCGGTCTGTTCGCCATGGACGGGCCCGGGACCGCCGGCAGCAACGGCTGGCTCGTCACCGGCGACCGCACCGCCACCGGCCAGGCCCTGATCGCCGGCGACCCGCACCGCTTCATCGAAGACCCCGGTGTGTACCAGCAGATCCGGCTCTCCTGCCCCGAGTTCGACGTCGTCGGCCTGGCCGTACCCGGCGTCCCCGGCATCGCCCACTTCGGCCACACCGGTACGGCCGCCTGGGCCATCACCAACGCCATGGCCGACTACCAGGACCTCTACCGAGAGCGCCTGCGCCGCACCGGCGCGGGCATCGAAGCCCTGTCCCCCGACGGCACCTGGCGCCGAGCCACCCGCCACACGGAGACGGTGCGGGCAGCGGGCGAGCCACCGTTCGAGATCGAGGTCGTCGAAACGGAACGGGGGCCGGTGATCGCCGGGGGACCGGAGGGCCTTGAGGACGGCACGGCCACCCACGGGCCCGAGGCCGCCGGCCGTGGAGGCCTCCCGCAGGAGCTGCTCGCACCCGGCGACGAGAGCCGCGCAGGGGGTGCCGGCGGAAAGGAAACGGGGATCGGCGGCGAAGCCGAGGCGCTCGCGCTGCGGTACCCGCCCCGCGTGACGGAAGACCTCGGCTTCAGCGCCCTCCTCCCCCTCCTCCGCTCCCGCACCGTCGGTGACATCGACAGGGCCCTGGACGCCTGGACCGAGCCGGTCAACGTCGTACAGGCCGCCGACACCGCCGGAGGCACCCTGCACCGCGTCGCCGGCAAGGTCCCCGTGCGCGCCGAGGCCAACCGCCTCCGCCCGGTCCCCGCCTGGGAGCCCGGCCACGACTGGCACGGCACGCACGACACGCCGTACGCCGAACCGGACGACGGCATCGCGGTGATGGCCAACGCCCGCGGCCTGGCCACCCCGCTCGGCGTCGAGTTCGCCCCGCCCCACCGCGCCGCCCGCATCCGCGCCCTGCTCGACGCCCGCCGCACCTGGACCGCCGACGGCATGCCCGCGATCCACACCGACACCCACCTCGCCTCGGCCGGCCCGCTCCTGGACCACCTCGCGGCCCTCACCGGCCTCACCCCCGCCGCGGCCGGTCTCCGCGACCGCCTCCTCGCCTGGGACCGCCGGATGGAGGCCGACAGCACCGAGGCGGCTGTGTACGCGGCGGTGCGCGGCGCGGTCGTACGCCGGCTCGCCGCGCACCCGGTCTTCGCCCCGCTCACCGAGCCCCCGGCCTACCCGGAGGTCCTGCTCCCCTGGCTGGCCCTGGTCCCCCGCGTCGGCTACGCACTGGAACACCTCCTGCGTGCCGATGAGTTGTACGGCATCGACCGCATGGCAGCCGTCCGTGCCGCCCTGGAGGAGGTGGCCGCCGCGCCCCCCACCGGCCCCTGGTCCGCCACCCACCGCCTGGCCCCCTGGAAGGCGCTCCCGGGCGCCCCGGACGACCACGCGAACGCACCCGCCGAACCCGGTCTCGCCGGCGACCACGACTGCGTGCTCTGCACCTCGGCCGTCCCCGGCCTCACCGACCGCGCCGCCCGCGGCCCGGCCGCCCGCTACGTCTGGGACCTGGCCGACCGCGGCAACAGCCGCTGGGTCGTCCCCTTCGGCGCCGACGGCGTACCCGGCACCACCCACCACCGTGACCAACTCCCCCTGTGGCTGGAGGGCGAACTGGCCCCGGTCGTCACCGACTGGACCCTGCTCACGCCCGAGCGCACCACCGAGCGCGCAACCGGGCACGCCACCGAGCCGACCAGCACCGCACCCACCGAGGAATCCGATGACTGACCTGCACGTCCAGCACGTCGACGGCTACGGCACCGTCCGCATCCGCCCTCTCGACCCGGAGGGCGACGCGGACGTGGTCCACGCCTGGGTGAGCGACGAACGCGCCGCCTTCTGGGGCATGAACGGCCTCACCAGGGACCAAGTCGCCGAGATCTACGCCCACATGGCCACGCTCGACACCCACCACGCCCACCTGGTCACCAAGGACGACCGGCCGGTCGCCCTCTTCCAGACCTACGAGCCGTCCGCCGACCGGGTCGGCGAGTGCTACGACGTACTCCCCGGCGACCTCGGCTGCCACCTCCTCCTCGCCCCCGCCGGCCCCGACGGCCGCCGGCCCGGCTGGACGTCCGCCCTGCTCAGGGTGATGACGACGTACGCGCTGCTGGTCCTGGACCGGCAGCGGATCGTGGTCGACCCGGACGTACGCAACACGAAGGCGATCGCCCGCTTCGAGCGCCAGGGCTTCACCCGCGGTCCCGCCGTCGTCCTCCCCGAGGTCGACCTCCCCGATGTGTACCTGCCGGAGAAGCAGGCCCAACTCGCCTTCCTCGACCGGGCGGTAGCCTTCCCGGCGTGACGACGCCCGAAGAGCTGATCGCGCACTACGGACTCGAACCCATCCCCCGCGAGGGCGGCCTGTTCCGGCGCACCTGGGCCGGGCCCGAGCGCCCTGACGGCCGCCCCGAGGGGTCGGCCGTCGTCGTACTGCTCACCGCCGACGACTTCTCCGCCCTGCACCGCCTGCCCTTCGCCGAGGTCTGGCACTTCCACCTCGGCGACCCGCTCCAGCTCCTGCTCCTCGCCCCCGACGGCACCACCCGCACCCCCGTCCTCGGCCCGGACCTGCGCTCCGGACAGCACCTCCAGCTGACCGTGCCGGCCCGCACCTGGATGGGCGCGCGGGTGGCCGCAGGAGGGTCATGGACGTTCTTCGGCTGCACCATGGCCCCCGGATTCACCTACGCGGACTACGAGCACGGGAACGCCGCCGACCTCACGGCGCGTTACCCGGCCGAGGCCGCCCTCATCACGGAACTCTGCCGCCCATGAGCCTGCTCGACGGACAGACCGCCCTGGTGACCGGCGCGGGCGGCGGTATCGGCCGCGCCATCGCCCTGCGCTTCGCGGAGGAGGGCGCGGCGGTGGCCGTCCACTGCCGTACGGCCCTCGCCGCGGCCACCGAAGTGGCCGACCGCATCCGGGAGACGGGCGGCGAGGCGGTCGTACTCCAGGCGGACCTGACGGACGAGGCCGCCTGCCACCGTCTGATCGAGGAGACGACCGCCTGGTCGGCCGGCCGCCTCACCACGCTCGTCAACAACGCGGCCGTACAGCCGGTCCAACCGCTGTCGGGCATGACGGCGGGGGACTGGCGCACGGTCGTCGACACCAACCTCACCAGCGTCTTCGCCTGCACCCAGGCGGCCGCCGCCCACATGCGCGCCCACGGCGGCGGCACCATCACCCACATCGCCTCCATCGAGGCCGGCCACCCCGCCCCCGGCCACGCCCACTACAGCGCGGCCAAGGCGGCGGTGGTCATGCACGCCCGCGCGGCGGCCCTGGAGTACGGCCCCGCCGGCATCCGCGTCAACACGGTCTCGCCCGGCCTCATCGACCGGCCCGGACTGGCCGAGTCCTGGCCGGAAGGCGTGGACCGCTGGCTGGCCGCCGCCCCCACCGGCCGCCTCGGCCACCCCCGGGACGTCGCCGGCGCCTGCGTCTTCCTGGCCTCCCCGCTCGCCTCCTGGATCACCGGTCACGACCTGGTGGTGGACGGCGGTGCGACGGCCCGGCCGACCTGGTGAGCGAGTGGGTCGGTGCGGTGGGGTGACGGGCCGGCCGAGCTGGTGAGCAAGCGGGCCGTTCCGCTCGTACCCATACGGAGGCACGGGCGCTGGACGGGACGGAGGCCGAGGGTGCTGCGGAACGGACACCGAGGAGCAGGACGAGTACGGCTGCCCGGGGGCGTGATCAGGCACCTCCCGACGCTCCGGCACCTCCGTGCGCTCCGGCACCTCCGTGCGCTCCGGCACCTCCGTACGCTCCCGCGCCCCCGTACGCTCCTGCTCCTCCCCGCCCTTCTCCCCGCCCTCCTGCTCGGTCTCCTCCTCGGCACGGCGGCCCCCGCCTCGGCCCACGCCGTGCTGCGCGCGACGGATCCCGGCGACGGAACCGTCCTGCGCACCGCCCCCCGCCAGGTGACCCTCACCTTCACCGAGTCGGTCGGTCTGCTGACCGACTCCTTCCGGGTGTACGACCCCGCCAACCACCGCGTCCGCACCGGTCCCGCCGGCCACGCCCCCGGCCGCTCCGACACCGCCCGGGTCGCCCTCCCCGCCCGGCTCGCCACCGGCACCTACACGGTGGCCTGGCGGGTGGTGTCGGCCGACAGCCACCCGGTGTCCGGCGCCCTCATCTTCTCGGTGGGCAAGCGCACGGCGGCACCGGCGAGCCCGCCCCCGGAGCGTACGGAGAACCCGGTCACCACGGCCCTGCACACCATCGCGCGCTACCTCTCCTACCTCTCCCTGGCACTGCTGCTGGGCACGGCCGCGTTCGTGGCGTACTGCCGTCCGCCGACGACGGCCCACCTGCGCGTCCCCGCCCTGGCCGCCATGTGCACGCTCCTGGTGTCCACGACCGCCCTCTACCTCCTGCGGACGTCCTACGAGGAGGGCACCGCCCCGGCGACGGCCCTCACGCTCTCCTCCGTCACCCACACCGCGACGACCCGCCCCGGCCTGCTGCTGCTGGCCCGCCTGGCGCTGCTGCTCCTCGCCGGGGCCGCCGCGGTCCTGCTGAGAACCCGCCGCACCCGGCTGCCGCGGCGCGCCACCTTCGCGGCGGGCGTGGTCTTCGCCCTCGCGCTCTCCCTGACCTGGTCCGCGTCCGATCACGCCTCGGCGGGCATCCAGGTGCCGGCGGCGATCGTCTCGGCCACCCTGCACCTGCTGGCGACGGCGGCCTGGCTGGGCGGTCTGGCCGCCCTGCTGTGGACACTGCGCCGCACTCCGGCATCGGACGACCTGCCGGCCTCGGTCCCGGCCCGCTTCTCCCGGCTGGCGTCCGCCTCGGTCATGGTTCTGGTGGTGACCGGCGTCTACCAGTCCTGGCGCGGCCTCGGCTCCTGGCAGGCGCTCACGGGCACCACGTACGGCCGGACCCTGTTGGCCAAACTGGCGGTGGTGGCCGCGCTCCTGCTCGCGGCGGCCTGCTCCCGCACCTGGACCGCCCGCCTGACCCGGGCGACCGCACCCGCCCCCCTCCGCGTCCCCGAACCGGCGACCGGTCCCCCGCTCCCCCCGGAACGCCCCTCCGCCCCTTCCCCGGCGATCCCGCGCCACCTGCTGCGCCGCTCGGTCCTGGCGGAGGCGACGGCGGCCGTGGTGGTTCTGGCCGTGACCACGCTTCTGACCAGCACGGTGCCGGGCCGGGCGGCCACGGAGTCCGCGTCGCCCGCCCTCCCGCCGACGGCGGGCATCCCCACGGCCTCCGTCACCACGATCCCGTTCGACGTCGACACCCCCGGCGGCCATGGCAAGGTCCAGATCACCCTGGACCCCGGCCGCGTCGGCACCAACTCGGTCCAGGCGGTGGTCTACGGCCCCGACGGCGGCCTCTCCACGGTCCCCGAACTCCGCGTCACCCTCACACTCCCGGCCAAGCGCCTGGGCCCTCTGGACACCAAAGTCACCGACCACGGCGGCTACTGGTCCACCGACACCTTCACCCTCCCCCTCCCCGGTACCTGGACCCTGAAGACGACGATCCGCATCTCGGACGTGGACCAGGTGACGGTGTCGACACCGGTGCGGGTGACGCGATAGGTCGATGCCGAGCAGCCCACGCCGGTCGCGAACCGGGGAAGTGGCCCGGCGTTGACTTCCGGATGTGACCGGCGCCATACGGCGGAAGGTCGCCGCCGAACCGGGACGCACAAACGCCAGAGAGCCGGACCACTTTCATGGTCCGGCTCTCTGGGCTGGCGGAGGATACGAGATTCGAACGCGTGAGGAGTGGTAGCCGCTGGCCTTTCCCGCACGTGGTCGCGAGGTCATGCCGCGTCACTCGGTCATCTCGTGCCGTTCACTCTCACCGGCGCATGCGCCCGGCGGATGCGAGTCGACCGCGCGAGCCGATGGGGGGAGCGGCACGGCTGCGCGCTCGCCACACGCATGTGACCGGAGTCATGCTCCGCAAGGTCGCCCAGCAAGCCGGAGACGCGCTCTGGGCACCGCCCGGCCCCCGAGAAAAATCCGGCGGGGACGGAAACCGAGACGGAGAACGTCGAAGGGCCCCACCGCGAACGGTGGGGCCCTTCGACATCGTGCCCGGTGAGGCACTGGCGGAGGATACGAGATTCGAACTCGTGAGGGGTTGCCCCCAACACGCTTTCCAAGCGTGCGCCCTAGGCCTCTAGGCGAATCCTCCGCCGGAAACATTACATGACCGAGGGGAGTGCTCGCGAACCCGTTCCCGCAGGCCCGCCTCGGGTACTGCCCGGGGGCCGGCATCGGGTACTGTGGGGCACAGCCCCTCACGCGGCGCTATCTGACTGAACTCCCCCAGGGCCGGAAGGCAGCAAGGGTAGGTCGGCTCTGGCGGGTGCGTGGGGGGCGCTTGCGTTCCCGGGATCTTCGGGCGGGGCCGGTTGTCAGTGGGCGCCTATAACCTCGTATGCGTGTCGTCTCTCGCGCTGTACCGCCGCTATCGCCCGGAGACCTTTGCCGAGGTCATCGGGCAGGAGCATGTCACCGACCCGTTGCAGCAGGCCCTGCGGAACAACCGGGTCAATCACGCGTACCTGTTCAGCGGGCCGCGCGGGTGTGGCAAGACGACCAGCGCGCGCATCCTGGCCCGCTGTCTGAACTGTGAGCAAGGCCCCACCCCGACCCCCTGCGGTGAGTGCCAGTCCTGTCAGGACCTTGCGCGGAACGGGCCGGGCTCGATCGACGTCATCGAGATCGACGCGGCCTCTCACGGTGGTGTGGACGACGCCCGTGAGCTGCGCGAGAAGGCGTTCTTCGGACCCGCGAGCAGCCGGTACAAGATCTACATCATCGACGAGGCCCACATGGTCACGTCGGCCGGCTTCAACGCGCTGCTCAAGGTCGTCGAGGAGCCGCCCGAGCATCTGAAGTTCATCTTCGCGACCACCGAGCCCGAGAAGGTCATCGGGACCATCCGGTCGCGGACCCACCACTACCCCTTCCGGCTGGTGCCCCCGGGGACCCTGCGGGACTACCTCGCCGAGGTGTGCCAGAAGGAGGACATCCCGGTCGAGGACGGCGTGCTCCCGCTCGTCGTGCGCGCCGGTGCCGGTTCCGTGCGTGACTCCATGTCCGTCATGGACCAGCTCCTCGCCGGTGCCGGAGAGGAGGGTGTGACGTATGCCATGGCGACCTCCCTCCTCGGGTACACCGACGGCTCCCTGCTCGACTCCGTCGTGGAAGCCTTCGCCACCGGTGACGGGGGCGCCGCCTTCGAGGTGGTCGACCGGATCATCGAGGGCGGGAACGACCCGCGCCGCTTCGTCGCCGACCTGCTGGAGCGGCTGCGCGACCTGGTGATCATCGCCGCCGTGCCGGACGCCGTCGAGAAGGGGCTCATCGACGCCCCCGCCGACGTCCTGGAGCGGATGCAGGCCCAGGCCGGGACCTTCGGCGCCGCCGAGCTGAGCCGCGCCGCCGACCTGGTCAACGAGGGCCTGACCGAGATGCGCGGCGCCACCTCGCCCCGCCTCCAGCTGGAGCTGATCTGCGCCCGCGTCCTGCTCCCCGCCGCCTACGGCGACCAGCGGTCCGTGATGGCCCGCCTCGACCGGCTGGAGCGCGGCGTCAGCTTCTCGGCCGGTGCCGGCGCGCCCGCGATGGGGTACGTGCCCGGGCCCGAGGCCCACGGCGGCGCCCCGGCGGCCGGTGCGGTGTCCGTCCCGCCCGGCAGCGGGCCCGCGGCGGCCCGCGCGGCCGTACGAGCCCCGGGTGCTCCGGGCGCCCCGGGTGTTCCGGCTGCCCCGGCACCCGGCCACGCGCCGGCTGCCACCGGCGGCTCGGCACCCGCCCATGCCCCGGCTCCCACCGGTGCCTCCGCTCCCACTCCGGTCCCGGCTCCCACGGGCGCCCCAGATCCCGCCGCCGGTCCGGGCGGCACCGCAGCTCCGGCCGCTCCCGCGCCCACGGCTCCCGCTCCCACACCCGCCCCGGCACCGGCGGCTCCCGCCCCTGCCGCCGCCCAGGCCCCCGCGCCCGCGCCGGCCGCCCCGGCCGCGCCCGGCGCCTGGCCCACCGCCGCCCCCGCCGGCGGCGGCCGGCGCCCCGGCGGCTGGCCCACGGCCGCCGCTCCGGCGGGTGGCCGCCCGGGTCAGGGCCCCGGCGGGACGGCTCCCGCGCAACCGCAACCGCAACCACAGCCGCAGCCCCAGCCGGCGCACCAGCAGGGACAGCCCGCCGCCCCGGCGCCCGCCCCGGCCGCCGGCGGTCTCGACCCCCGCGCCCTCTGGCCGAACATCCTGGAGGCCGTCAAGAACCGCCGCCGCTTCACCTGGATCCTGCTCAGCCAGAACGCCCAGGTCACCGGCTTCGACGGCACCACCCTCCAGCTCGGCTTCGTCAACGCGGGCGCCCGCGACAACTTCGCCGGCAGCGGCAGCGAGGACGTGCTGCGGCAGGCGCTGACCGAGCAGTTCAACGTGCAGTGGAAGATCGAGGCGGTCGTCGACCCGTCCGGCGGCGGCGCGGCGCCCGCGGCCGGCTCCGGCCACGGCGGTGGCGGCTACGGCGGCTCCTCCGCGGGTGGCTACGGCTCCTCCGCCGGCGGTTACGGCAGCGCGCCCGGCGGTGGCTACGGCGCCCCGGCCGCCCCCCGCCCCGCGGCTCCCCAGCCGGCCCCGACGGCGCCCTCCGCCCCCCAGGGCGGTGCCTCGGCCGCGCCCGCTCCGGCTCACCGGCCGGCCGCCGCTCCCGAGCCGCCGCCCGTCGCCCCCGAGGACGACATCCCGGAGGACGACGACCCGGATCTGGACGAGTCCGCCCTGTCCGGGCACGAGCTGATCGTGCGTGAGCTGGGGGCGACCGTGGTGGAGGAGTTCTCCAACGAGTAGCCGACGGCGGCCGGAGAGCCGGTGGTTTCCCCGGCACCGGCCACCCTTGGTAGGAACGTACAGCTTGCCCGGGCCCCGGCTTTCGGCAACCTTGCCATTAGGCTGACCCCCGTGAAGGTCCTCGTCATCGGCAGCGGCGCCCGCGAACACGCCCTGTGCCGCTCCCTGTCCCTCGACCCCGACGTCACCGCGCTGCACTGCGCCCCCGGCAATGCCGGCATCGCCGAGGTCGCCGAGCTGCACCAGGTCGACGCGCTCGACGGCGCCGCGGTAGCCGGCCTGGCCACCCGCCTCGGCGCCGAGCTGGTCGTCGTCGGCCCGGAGGCCCCGCTGGTCGCCGGCGTGGCCGACGCCGTCCGCGCGGCGGGCATCCCGGTGTTCGGTCCCTCCGGGGAGGCCGCGCAGCTCGAGGGCTCCAAGGCCTTCGCCAAGGACGTCATGGCGGCGGCCGGGGTGCCGACCGCCCGCTCCTACGTCTGCACCACCGCCGCGGAGGTCGCCGAGGCCCTCGACGCCTTCGGTGCCCCCTACGTCGTCAAGGACGACGGTCTGGCGGCCGGCAAGGGTGTCGTCGTCACCTCCGACATCGAGGCCGCAAAGGCGCACGCCGCAGGCTGCGAGCGCGTGGTGATCGAGGAGTTCCTCGACGGCCCCGAGGTGTCCCTGTTCGCCGTCACCGACGGCGTAACCGTCGTCCCGCTCCAGCCCGCCCAGGACTTCAAGCGGGCCCTGGACGGCGACGAGGGCCCGAACACCGGCGGCATGGGCGCGTACTCGCCGCTGCCGTGGGCCGACCCGAAGCTCGTGGACGAGGTCCTGGAGACCGTGCTCCAGCCGACGGTGGACGAGATGCAGCGCCGGGGCACGCCCTTCTCCGGGCTGCTCTACGCCGGTCTCGCGATCACCTCGCGCGGGGTCCGGGTGATCGAGTTCAACGCCCGTTTCGGCGACCCGGAGACCCAGGTCGTGCTGGCCCGGCTGCAGACCCCGCTGGCCGGCGTCCTGATGGCCGCCGCCACCGGCAACCTCGCCGACCTGGCGCCGCTGCGTTGGAGCGAGGACGCGGCCGTCACCGTCGTCGTCGCCTCGCACAACTACCCCGGCACCCCCCGTACCGGCGACCCGATCACCGGTCTGGACGAGGTGGCCGCCGAGGACGCCCCGCAGGCGTACGTGCTGCACGCCGGCACCCGTCGGGACGGGGACGCGGTCGTCAGCGCGGGCGGGCGGGTGCTGTCCGTCACGGCCACCGGCAAGGACCTGACCGAGGCGCGCGAGCGGGCGTACCGGGCGGTGGGCCGGATCCGGCTCGACGGCTCGCAGTACCGCACCGACATCGCGGCGAAGGCGGCGGAGTCCGCCGGCGCCTGACCCGACCGGCCTGCACGCACACTGCGCCGGGCCCCGGACCACAATCCGGGGCCTGATCTTTGCTTTCTGTCACCCAGCTCTGACCAAAGCCATTCCATCGAGTGAGCAATCGCCCATCCGGCTGACGGGGGCCGGGGCCCCAACTAGGGTGCCGCGCAAGTGTTCCGGCACTTGGCTCACCGGCATTGCGATGTCAGTGGCGGGTGCCACAGTGGGGGAGTGAGCAAGACGACGACTGCACGGACTGCACGCGATCGGGGAGGGGGCGAGGTCGGCACGTGAGCGGAATCGGTGTGGAGGTGGGCGCGCAGGCCGCGCGCTCCCGGGCCCTCGCCGTGCTGCGGGTCCGGGGCCGGGCGCTGGCCGTGGCCCTGCTGCCGGCGGGCGCCGCGGTGATCCTGCTGACCGGCGCGTCCTCCGGCCATCTCGTCGGGCACGGCTGGGACGCCGCCCGCTGGGCCGTGGGCGCGCTCGCCGTGCTGGTGCTGCTGGCCGCGGCCGGCATCGCCCTGGTCGTCGCCCGGGCCCGCCCCGCCACGAGCCCCACGGTGCCGATCCCGGAGCAGTCCGCCCCGGACCTGTACCGGATGGTGCGCGACCTCGCCGAGCGGCTGGACGTGCCGGCGCCGTCGGCCATAGCGCTCACCCCGGACTGCGACAGCTGGCTGGAGGACCGCACCCACTCGGCGCACGGTCCGCCCCCGCGTCCGGCGCCCGACGAGGTGGCGGACCCGGTCCGCCGCCGGACTCCGGTCGCGCCGGTCCTGGTCATCGGCTCCCCGTTCCTGTGGTGGATGCGCGTCGGCGAGCTGCGCGCGGTCCTCGCCCCGGTCATCGCGGGTACGGGCCCCTCGGCGCACCCCGACATAGCCGCCGCCCGCCGCTTCGTGCGCGGGCTGGACGCGGCCGTGGCCGTCGCCGCGACACCGGGCCGCTGTGCGCCGACCCGCGTGCTGTGCGCGGCCCTCGGCTGGGTGGCCCGGCTGCTGCTGCGCGGCTGCCGGGAGCACGCGGCGCAGATGGAGCGCGGGGTCGCGGCGGCGGCGGCCGAGCGCGCCCAGACGGTGGACTACGGCCTGCGGATCGTGGCCCAGGAGCAGGTCGGACTCGCCTACGCCGGCTGGGACCGGCTGCTGACCAGGGTCGCGCTGCCCGCCTGGCGCATGGGCCGGTGGCCGTCCCGGCTGGACGCGGGCGTGGTGGCGGCGCTCACCGAGCTGTCCCGCCGGGACCGGCTCGCCGAGGGCTTCGCCTCCCGGCTCGGCGAGCGGCCCGCGTGCGACCTGCTGGAGGAGCCGGGGGTGGTGGACGAGGCCGCCTCGCTGCTCGCCGCCCGCCTCTTCCACGGCGGGCCCGCCGAGTCCGGCCCCGACTGGGCCCCGGTGGACTGGCAGGCGTATCCGGAGGAGGTCGTGGACCGCACCTGGCGCGCCGACGCGGCCCGCCTGCACCGGGTCCTGGACTCCCTGGGCGTCCGCCCCTCCCTCGACCCCGCGACGCCCGACCCCGGCGGCCCCACCCTGGCCCGCGTCCTGGACCACCTCGCGGAGCCGGCCGCCGCCCCCCGCACGCCCGGCGCCGGCACCCTGCCGCGCGGCCACGCGGCCACCCCCGGCTCGGCTCGGGACGCCACCCCCTCCACCGCTTGGGAGCCGGCCCTCCGCGCCCCCGGCGAGCCTCCCATGGCGATCCCGGACACCACCCCTCCCACCACCACCGAGCCGGCCCCCGCCGCCCCCTACGGCGCCCTTGAGGCCGTCCCCGAGCCGGCCCCCGCAGCACCCCGGGACCCCGCCTCCCCCACCGCCCACGGCACCCTCTACGACGACAAGGAAGACCCCGATCCCGCCACCGAGCGCAGTGCCGCTCTCGCCGCCGGGCTGAGTGCCGCGCTGGCCCGGGAGGAGGCCGCCGTTCCGGGCGTCGGCAACGGGGCCGCGCGGAGTCCGGAGAGCGCGCTGTGGGACGACTGCGGGCTGCCGCTGTTCCCGCTCCAGCCGGCGCGTACGGCCCGTGAGCTGCTCACCGACCACGTCACGGCGATGGTGTGCTGTGCGGCCGTCGACACCGCCGGCGCGGCCCCCGCCCTGGACTGGCTGGACGGGCCGTCCCTGCTGCTGGGCGGCGAGCGGGCGGCCGATCTGACGCCCAGGGTGCTCACCCTGATCGAGGAGGGAGACCCGGGCCCGCTGCGCGAGTGGCTGGCCGCGTCCGGGATACGTCCCGAGAAGCCCGTACGGCTCGTCTGAACCCGCTATAGCCCTCCCGTCACCGCCGTAACGGAAACGCGACTTCCACTTCAGGTCAATTCGCAACGACTAGTGACCGTGCCGGTGCGTTATGTGATGTGCTGGGACCGACCACGCCCTTGGCAAAGGCACGCGACATACGACAGCACGGCCGGGCACGCCGAGGGCCTGTCGAGTACAGCGAGAGCAGCGAGCACGCCCCACGCACACCGCGAAGAACGACCCGAGCACCACGAGACAGGCACGGGGGCATGAGGGAGGGGAGCGACCATGGCCTCGGACCACATCCGCCGCTGGGAGTCCGGAGCACTCGCGCACGCCGTCACGGACCCCTTCGGTCAGGGCCCTGTGCCCTGGCTGCGCGGCAGCGAGACGTACTTCGACGACACCGGTCATGTCGTGCCCTGGTACGTCGACCCCAGCCCGCCGCAGCTCACCGGCGGTCCCGGCGCGCGAGTCCCGGCGCCGCGCGCTGAAGCTGCCGGGCCCCGCTCGGCCGACGACGTGCACCGCCAGATCAAGGGCTTCACCTCCACCGGCGCGGTCGCGCCCGGCGAGGCGATCGACTTCCGCATCACGGTCGACCCGCCGCAGGAGTTCGGCGTCGACATCTACCGCATCGGCCACTACGGCGGTGACGGCGCCGCCAAGACCACCACGAGCCCCCGGCTCTCCGGCATCGTCCAGCCCCCGCCGCTGACCGCCGACCGCACGGTCTCCTGCCACCACTGGTGGCTGTCCTGGCGCCTCCAGGTGCCCTCCTACTGGGACGTCGGCGCCTATGTGGCCGTCCTCACCACCGCCGACGGCTACCGCTCCCACGTGCCGTTCACGGTCCGCGACGACCACCCCGCCGACCTGCTCCTGCTGCTGCCGGACATCACCTGGCAGGCGTACAACCTGTATCCGGAGGACGGCCGCACCGGCGCGAGCCTCTACCACGCGTGGGACGACCGGGGCCGGCTGCTCGGCGAGGCCGAGGCGGCCACCACGGTCTCCTTCGACCGCCCGTACGCGGGCGCGGGCCTGCCCCTGCACGTCGGCCACGCCTACGACTTCATCCGCTGGGCCGAGCGCTACGGCTACGACCTCGCCTACGCCGACGCCCGCGACCTGCACGCCGGCCGGGTGGACCCGACCCGCTACCGGGGCCTGGTCTTCCCCGGCCACGACGAGTACTGGTCGGTGCCGATGCGCCGGGCCGTCGAGGACGCCCGCGACCGGGGCACCTCGCTGGTCTTCCTCTCCGCGAACACCATGTACTGGCAGGTCGACCTGGGGCCGTCCCCGTCCGGAGTCCCGGACCGGCTGCTGACCTGCCGCAAGCGCAAAGGCCCGGGCCGGCCGGTGCTGTGGCGGGAGATCGACCGGCCCGAGCAGCAGCTGGTCGGCATCCAGTACGCGGGCCGGGTGCCCGAGCCGTACCCGCTGATCGTCCGCAACGGCGGCCACTGGCTGTGGGAGGCGACCGGCGCGCACGAGGGCGACGAGATCGAGGGACTGGTCGCCGGCGAGGCGGACCGGTACTTCCCGCGCACCCCGCTGCCCGAGCACGACGAGCGCGTCCTGCTCGCCCACTCCCCCTACACCGACAACGACGGCGCCCTGCGCCACCAGGAGACCTCCCTCTACCGGTCCCCCTCCGGCGCCTGGGTGTTCGCCTCCGGAACCTTCGCGTGGTGCCCGGCCCTGGACCGGCCCGAGCACGTGGACCCCCGTATCCAGCGGGCCACGGCGAACCTGCTGGACCGCATCTGCAAACGGGACTGACCCCTGGCCGCACCCCGATCACCCGGATACGGGAGAATCGAGGCACTTGGACAGAACCACGGGGAGGAACCGTGTCCGGATTCGTAGAAAAGCCCGAGCCGATCGAGGTTCCGGGCCTGGTGCACCTGCACACCGGAAAGGTGCGCGAGCTGTACCGGAACGAGGCGGGCGACCTCGTGATGGTCGCCAGCGACCGCATGTCCGCCTACGACTGGGTGCTGCCCACCGAGATCCCCGACAAGGGCCGCGTCCTGACGCAGCTCTCCCTGTGGTGGTTCGACCAGCTGCGCGACCTCGCCCCCAACCATGTGCTCAGCACCGAGCTTCCCGAGGGCGCCCCGGCCGACTGGGCGGGCCGCACGCTGGTGTGCAGGTCGCTGCGGATGGTCCCGGTGGAGTGCGTGGCCCGGGGCTACCTCACCGGCTCCGGCCTCGCCGAGTACCAGGAGTCCCGTACGGTCTGCGGCCTCGCCCTCCCCGAAGGTCTCGTCGACGGCTCCGAGCTGCCCGCCCCGATCTTCACCCCGGCCACCAAGGCCGCGGTCGGCGAGCACGACGAGAACGTCTCATACGAGGAGGTGGCCCGCCAGGTAGGCGCGGAGACCGCCGCCCAGCTGCGCCAGGCCACGCTCGCCGTGTACGCGCGGGCCCGGGACATCGCCCGCGACCGGGGGATCGTCCTGGCCGACACCAAGTTCGAGTTCGGCTTCGACGGCGACACGCTCGTCCTCGCCGACGAGGTCCTCACCCCGGACTCCTCCCGCTTCTGGCCGGCCGACCAGTGGCAGCCGGGCCGCGCCCAGCCGTCGTACGACAAGCAGTTCGTGCGTGACTGGCTGACCTCGGCCGAGTCGGGCTGGGACCGCAAGAGCGAGCAGCCCCCGCCGCCGCTGCCGGAGCAGGTCGTCGAGGCGACCCGGCAGAAGTACGTGGAGGCGTACGAGCGGCTGACCGGCACCAGCTGGTCGTAGCGGAACAGGCCCCCGGCGAGAGCCGGGGGCAACGCAAGAAGCCCCCGGCCGGAACCGGGGGCTTCTGACATGGAGCGGACGACGAGGCTCGAACTCGCGACCTCAACCTTGGCAAGGTTGCGCTCTACCAACTGAGCTACGTCCGCGTTGCGCCGTGGCGCGAGAGCAACTATACCCAACCTCGGTCGCGTGCGAGACGCACTGCCGCATGACGGTTCTCCGCGCCGAGTTTGGTGACGGCCGAGGAGAGGTAGTTCCGCACGGTCCCCGGGGACAGCGCGGCCCGCTGGGCGATCTCCGCGACCGGCGCTCCGTCGGCGGCCAGCTCCAGCACCTCGGCCTCCCGCGCGGTCAGCGGCGAGTCCCCGGCGCTGATCGCGTCGGCGGCCAACTCCGGATCGATGTAACGGTTTCCGGCGTGCACGGTCCGGATGATCTCGGCGAGCCGCTGGGCACTGACGGTCTTCGGGACGAACCCGCGCACACCGGCCGCGAGCGCCCGCTTGAGATGGCCGGGCCGCCCGTGTCCGGTGACGATCAGGACCTGGCAGCCGGGCAGTTCCGCGCGCAGGGATGTGGCGACCTTCACACCGTCGGCGCCCGGCATCTGGAGGTCCAGCACGGCCACGTCGGGTGTGTGCGCGCGGGCCATCGCCAGCGCCTCCGGCCCGGTCGCTGCCTCCGCGACGACCAGCAGATCGTCCTCTAGGGAGAGCAGCGCGGCCAGCGCGCCCCGGATCAGATGCTCGTCGTCGGCGAGCAACAGCCGTACCGGAGTGCTCACGAGGTGACTCCTCTCACAGGCGTCAGGGATCACAGGCGTCAGGGTTCACAGGCGTCAGGGCCACAGGCGCCAGGGTTCACAGTCGGCAGGAGTTCATGGTCCTCAGGAGTTCATGGTCGTCAGGGGTACTTCCGCCACCAGCCGGAACCGGTCCCGGCCGGCCTCCACCAGTCCCGCCTCCAAGGTCCCGCCCACCGCGGCCAGCCGCTCCCGCAGCCCGGCGAGTCCCGAGCCGCCCCCGCCACGGCCCGCCGCCACGGCACCGTCGTTCTCCACCGTCAGCACCGCGAGCCCCTGGTGTACCGACAGCCCCACCTGGCACCGGCCCGCGTCCCCGTGTCGCAGCACGTTGGTGGTCGCCTCGCGTACCACCCAGCCGAGCGCGGACTGCACCTCGGCGGGCAGTCCGCCGGTCTCCGCGCGGACCTCGCAGTCGATGCCGGCGGCCGCCAGCACGCCCTGGGCGCCGGCGAGTTCGGCGCCGAGGTCGGCCTCACGGTAGCCGCGTACGACGGCCCGCACCTCGCGCTGGGACTCCTGCGCGATGCGCTGCACCTCGATCATCTGCTCCACGGCCTCCGGCCGTCCCCGCCGGGCCAGTTGGACGGCCAGTTCGCTCTTGAGGGAGATCACCGACAGGTTCCGGCCCAGTACGTCGTGCAGGTCCCGGCCGAACCGCAGCCGTTCCTCGGCGACGGCGAGCCGGGCCTCCACCTCACGGGCGCGTTCCGCCTCCCACAGCACGGACAGGGTCCAGGCACCGCAGCGGCAGGCGAGCAACGGGAACACCGTCTGGAAGACGACCATCGCGCCGGTCGCGAGGATGCCGACCCCGTCCCGGTCGGCGAGCCCGACGGCGGCCATGAGCAGCACCCCGAGGATCACCGCCCCGCGCAGGAACACCCGTACCGGAACGGTGAGTCCGTGGAGCACCGCGAACGGCAGCAGCGAGGCGCCGAGCGCCAGCCGGACCGTCACCGGGTCGGCCGCGTCCAGCGCGGCCAGGGCCACGGTCAGCATCAGCGCCAGCCCGAGCAGGACCGCCGGGGCCCGCTGAGCGCCGGCCGGCAGCCGGGCGCGCCCCAGGTAGTGGTCGAGCGCGGGCCGGGTCAGCCGGTTCGAGGCCGCGCACTGCAGGGCCGCCACCAGGACCAGCGGGATCCCGAGGAGGAGTGCCACGGGCCGGTGGTCGAGTCCGCCGACCAAGGGCAGCAGCAGCCAGCCGAGCGAGAAGAGCCAGGTGGTGACGTACCAGGTGACGACCGTGTACAGCTCGACCCGTTCCGCCTTGCTGCGCTCACGCCAGTGCCGCTGCTGCCACCGCCGTATCCGCCCCACCATGGGCGCCCCCCCGTTCCTCAGCGCCGGGGCTCCCACCGGAACCACCGCCGTACAGCAAACACCGCCACCAGGGTCCAGGCCAGCGCGGTCGCCAGGGTGCCGAGAGCCCCGTACGCGCTCAACTGGCCGGTCCAGCCCGCCCGGACGAGCCGGATCGCGGGGGACAGCGGGAGCAGCTCGCAGACGGAGGCGAGCTTCTCCGGCATGACCTCGGTGGGGAACATGATCCCCGAGCCGATCATCGACACGAACACCAGCGGCAGCGCGGTGACCTGGCCGCTCTCCACGGTCCGGGTGAAGGAGGCGGTGAGCGCGGCGAGCGCGGCGCACAGCACCAGCCCGGCCGCGAGCCCCAGCAGGGTCAGATACGGCGCCTTCGGTGCCCCGGCGTCCAGCAGTACCGCGGATCCGGCGGACAGCAGCAGCGCCTGCGCGAGGCCCACCGTCATGGCGGGCAGGGCGGTGCCGGTGAGGATCTCGGTGTCGGTGAGTTCGCCGGTGCGCAGCCGTTTGAGGACGAGTTCCTCGCGGCGGGCGACGTAGGCGTTGACGAGTGAGGTGTAGACGGCGAAGAGGAGGGAGAAGCCGATCGCGGCCGTGAGCATGGCCGCGCCGACGCTGATGCCCTGCTTCCTCAGATCCAGCTGGTCGAGGGCCGGCCGCACGCTGAACGGCAGCGCCAGCGGCACGACGAGCGCGGTGAACACGACCCCGCGGTTGCGGCCGAGGAGGGTCAGCTCGGCCCGCGCCAGCGCGCGCAGCCGCCGTACGCAGGGGGCGAGGGCGCCCGGAGCCGGGTTGCTCATGCCGCCATCTCCTTCCCCGACTTCCGGCTTCGCCCGAGCGGGGGGACGCCCGCCCGAGCGATGTCGAGGAAGGCTTCCTCCAGCGAGGCCGAGCGCACGTCCAGGCCGCGCAGTTCGACACCGGCCCGCTCGGCCCAGAGGAGGACGGCGGTGGCGGTCCGCTGCAGTTCACGGGTGCGCAGCCGGACGACCCTGCCGTCGCTCTCGTGTCCGCAGACGCCGAGGCCGGCGAGGGGCGGCAGATCGCCGGGGAAGTAGCCGTCGGGCAGTTCGAAGGACATCCGGGAGGGACGGCCGGCGGTGACCTCGGCCGGGGTGCCGGAGGCGGCGATCCGGCCCTCGTGCAGGATGGCGAGCCGGTCGGCGAGGTCCTCGGCCTCCTCCAGGTAGTGCGTGGTGAGCAGCACGGTGGTGCCCGCCTCGCGCAGCCGGCGCACCAGCGCCCAGGTGTCCCGGCGGCCCTCCGCGTCGAGCCCGGTCGTCGGTTCGTCGAGGAAGAGCACCTCGGGGTCGCCGAGCAGGGCGAGCGCCAGGTCGAGGCGCCTGCGTTCACCGCCGGACAGCTGCTTGACCCGCACACCCCGCTTGTCCGTGAGCCCCACCAGTTCCAGGACCTCCGCTTCCGGCCGTGCCCCGCTCGTGCAGCCGGCCCACATCCGGGCGGTCTCGGCGACGGTCAGCTCGGACGGGAAGCCGCCCTCCTGGAGCATCACGCCGATGCGGGGGCGGACGGCGGCCCGCTCGCGGTAGGGGTCGTGGCCGAGGATCCGCACCCGGCCGCCTGCGGGTGCGGCGAGTCCCTCCAGCAGTTCGACCGTGGAGGTCTTTCCGGCGCCGTTGGTGCCCAGCAGGGCGAAGATCTCGCCGCGCGCCACGGAGAAGCCGATTCCGCGTACGGCCTCGAACCCGCCCCCGTACACACGCCGGAGGTCGGTGACCTCGATCACGTGCTCGTGTCCGTCGTCGTTCATGAGGCCAGCGTCCCGGCGGCCGGGGCGGATCGGCAGTGCGCGGTGTCATCGCTCGGCATGACAGATGTCAGGGCTCACCGCGGACAACGAAAAGACCCCGGTCCATTGGACCGGGGTCTCATTCCCGAGCGGACGACGAGGCTCGAACTCGCGACCTCAACCTTGGCAAGGTTGCGCTCTACCAACTGAGCTACGTCCGCACTGCTCCCGACCGGCTCCCACCGATCGGTGCGAACACCAGCCTACCTGATCCACAGCAGTGGTCGTGACGGCGGTGCAGAGCGGGTGACAGGAATTGCACACTGCGCCTTCCCCCTGGAAGGGGGATGTTCTACTACTGAACTACACCCGCATGTCCTCGGGATCCGGCCTGTCAGCCTCGCCCCTCGGCGTGTCCCAGACATTAGCTGATCGGCAGGGGGGTAGCGCAAGTCGGCTCCCCCCGACGACCCGCCGGCCCCAAGTGCACGGCCCTCAGGGTCCGCTGACGGACCCTGAGGGCTCGCCCCTTCGCGGGCTCACTGGGCGGCGCTGAACGCCTCGTAGACCTTCTTCGGGATGCGTCCGCGGGCGGGGACGTCCATCTTGTTGGCCTGGGCCCAGGCGCGGACGGCCGCCGGGTCGGGGGCGACCTCCGTCTGCTTGTACGCCTTGCCGGACCGCGACCGCTTGCGGCCGGCTTCGACGTAGGGCGCGAGCGCCTTGCGCAGTTTCTCGGCGTTGGTTTCGTTCAGGTCGATCTCGTACGACTTGCCGTCGAGTCCGAAGGCGATCGTCTCCGCCGCTTCCGAGCCGTCGATGTCGTCAAAGAGAGTGACCACGACCTTTTGCGCCACGAATATCGGTCCCTTCGTGCGGCACGTCGTTACAGCTCAACGCCGACGACATGCCGAGTATCGGCTATTGCCAATTCATTTGTACAGTGCCCGGCAATGCAAAGTGAAGCCCGACTAAAACCGCCCGCGTGTCCGGGGCGCAATAGATGTATCGGGCGGACTGTCGAACTTTCCCAGAACTTTTCATGGGTGTGTCGCTTCGACACCCGATCGTGATGCGCCTCACGTAGTTTCCTCCAACTCTACCCGCGTAGAAATTTTGTGCGGGTAGTCTGAAGGAACCTGCTCAGCACCACACACCGGGAGTGCCAGTGGCACGCGTCGTAGTCGACGTCATGCTCAAGCCGGAGATCCTCGACCCCCAGGGCCAGGCGGTCCAGCGTGCGCTGCCGCGCCTGGGATTCGAAGGGATCTCGGACGTACGTCAGGGAAAGCGTTTCGAACTGGAAGTTGACGGGCCCGTTGACGAGGCCGCGCTCGCCCGCATCCGCGATCTTGCGGAATCCTTCCTTGCCAACACCGTGATCGAGGACTTCACGGTCCGGGTCGACGAAGTCGCGGAGGCGGCCAAGTGACCGCTCGTATTGGCGTCGTCACTTTCCCGGGCAGCCTGGACGACCGGGACACCCAGCGTGCGATCCGTATCGCCGGGGCCGAACCCGTCGCCCTCTGGCACAAGGACAAGGACCTCAAGCAGGTCGACGCCGTCGTGCTGTGCGGCGGCTTCTCCTACGGCGACTACCTGCGGGCCGGTGCCATCGCACGCTTCTCGCCGGTGATGGAGCCCCTCGTCGAGCAGGCGAAGGCCGGACTGCCGGTCCTCGGCATCTGCAACGGCTTCCAGATCCTCACCGAGGCCCACCTCCTCCCGGGTGCGATGCTCGGCAACGACCACCTCCACTTCATCTGCCGCGACCAGAAGCTGCGGGTGGAGAACGCGGAGACCTCCTGGACCAGCGACTACCGCGCCGGCCAGGAGATCCACGTCCCGCTGAAGAACATGGACGGCCGGTACGTCGCCGACGAGTACACCCTCGACAAGCTGGAGGCGGAAGGACGCGTCGCCTTCCGGTACGTCGACTTCAACCCGAACGGCTCGCTGCGGGACATCGCCGGCATCACCAACGAGGCCGGGAACGTCGTCGGCCTCATGCCGCACCCCGAGCACGCCGTCGAGCCGCTGATCGGTACGGGCCGTACCGACGGGCTCCCGTTCTTCACCTCGATCCTCAAGAAGCTGGTCAACGCATGAGCCGGACGCCTCTGGACACGGTCGAGCACGCGGCCGCGACCCCCGACGTCGAGCTGCCCTGGGCCGAACTCGGCCTGAAGAAGGACGAGTACGAGCGTGTGGTCGAGATCCTCGGCCGCCGGCCCACCGGTGCCGAGCTCGCCATGTACTCGGTCATGTGGTCCGAGCACTGCTCGTACAAGTCCTCCAAGGTCCATCTGCGCCAGTTCGGCGAGAAGGCGCCCCAGTCGGACGCGCTGCTCGTCGGCATCGGCGAGAACGCCGGTGTGGTGGACGTCGGCCAGGGCTACGCGGTCACCTTCAAGGTCGAATCGCACAACCACCCGTCGTACGTCGAGCCCTACCAGGGCGCGGCCACCGGCGTCGGCGGCATCGTCCGCGACATCATCGCGATGGGCGCGCGGCCGGTCGCCGTGGTCGACCCGCTGCGCTTCGGCGCGGCCGACCACCCCGACACCAAGCGCGTCCTCCCCGGTGTCGTCGCCGGCATCGGCGGCTACGGCAACTGCCTGGGCCTGCCCAACATCGGCGGCGAGGTCGTCTTCGACGCCTGCTACCAGGGCAACCCGCTGGTCAACGCCGGTGCCATCGGTGTGATGCGGCACGAGGACATCCACCTCGCCAAGGCCTCCGGCGCGGGCAACAAGGTCATCCTGTACGGCGCCCGGACCGGCGGCGACGGCATCGGCGGCGCCTCGATCCTGGCCTCCGAGACCTTCGACGACGCCAAGCCCTCGAAGCGCCCCGCCGTCCAGGTCGGCGACCCCTTCCAGGAGAAGCTCCTCATCGAGTGCACCCTGGAGGCGTTCAAGGAGAAGCTGGTCGTCGGCATCCAGGACCTCGGCGCGGCCGGCCTGTCCTGCGCCACCTCCGAGCTGGCCTCGAACGGCTCGGGTGGCATGCGCGTCACGCTGGACGACGTCCCGCTGCGCGACTCCACGCTCTCGCCGGAGGAGATCCTCATGAGCGAGTCGCAGGAGCGCATGTGCGCGGTCGTCGAGCCGGCGAAGGTCGACCGGTTCCTGGAGATCTGCGACAAGTGGGACGTCATCGCCACCGTCATCGGTGAGGTGACCGACGGCGACCGGCTGGAGATCTTCTGGCACGGCGAGAAGATCGTCGACGTCAACCCGCGCACGGTGGCGCACGAGGGTCCGGTCTACGAGCGCCCGTACGCCCGCCCCGACTGGCAGGACGCCCTCCAGGCGGACGACGCGAACAAGCTGCCCCGCCCGCAGACGAGCGAGGAGCTGAAGGGCCAGGTCCTGAAGCTGGTGGCCTCGCCGAACCAGGCCTCGAAGAAGTGGATCACGTCCCAGTACGACCACTTCGTGCAGGGCAACACCGTCCTCGCCCAGCCGGAGGACTCCGGCATGATCCGCGTGGACGAGGAGTCCGGCCTCGGTGTCGCGATCGCGACGGACGGCAACGGCCGCTACGCCAAGCTCGACCCGTACACGGGCGCGCAGCTGGCCCTGGCCGAGGCGTACCGGAACGTCGCCACGACCGGCGCCAAGCCGCTGGCCGTCTCCGACTGCCTGAACTTCGGCTCGCCGGAGGACCCGGCGGTGATGTGGCAGTTCGCGGAGGCCGTGCGCGGTCTGGCGGACGCCTGTCAGCAGCTGGGCACCCCGGTGACCGGCGGAAACGTCTCGCTCTACAACCAGACCGGCGAGGTCGCCATCCATCCGACCCCGGTGGTGGCCGTGCTCGGCGTGATCGACGACGTCGCCCGCCGTACCCCGGTCGCCTTCCAGGAGGAGGGGCAGCTGATCTACCTCCTCGGCGACACCCGGGAGGAGTTCGGCGGCTCGGCCTGGTCCCAGGTGATCCACGACCACCTGGGCGGGCTGCCCCCGCAGGTGGACCTGGAGCGGGAGCGGCTGCTGGCCGAGATCCTGATCTCCGCCTCCCGCGACGGCATGATCGACTCCGCGCACGACCTGTCCGACGGCGGTCTGATCCAGGCCGTGGTCGAGTCCGCGCTGCTCGGCGGCAAGGGCGCCCGCCTGATCGTTCCGGACGGCCTGGACGCCTTCACCTTCCTGCTGTCCGAGTCGGCCGGCCGCGCGATCGTCGCGGTGCCGCGTTCGGAGGAGGTCCGCTTCAACGACATGTGCGGTGCGCGCGGCCTGCCGGCCACCCGCATCGGTGTCGTGGACGGCACCGCGTCTGATTCCACCGCAGTGGTGGAGGTCCAGGGCGAGTTCACCCTCTCCCTCGCCGAGCTGCGAGAGGCCCACGAGGGCACGATCCCGGCGCTGCTGGCGTAAGCGGCCCCGCCGTACGAAACGCGAGGGCCCGCCCGTTGCCACGGGCGGGCCCTCCGCAGGCGGGCCGGGCGAACGCGCGTGGTACACGTGCGACTTGCCGAAAAGCGGCTCAGCCGCGCGGTCCCGGGACAACCGGCCGAAGCGCCGTGTCCGGCAGGCATAAGGTCGCTCTCATGCCACCGGCCAAGAAGCGCGCCCGCAGCTACGACCCCGCCAAGACCCGAGCCGCGGTCCTCGCCCAGCTCGCAAACGTCCGGGAGGCCGTCCGCGGCCTCGACCCCGAGCAGCTCGCCCTGCCCACCCGGCTCGACGACTGGACCGTACGGGATCTGATCGCGCACATCGGCATGGCCGCCACCGCCGTGCACCGCGCCCTGGACCGGCCGGCCCCGCCGAAGCAGGACCTTCCGGTGGCCGAATGGCCTTTCGCCACCGCCAAGAGGTCCGCCGCCATCGCCGACTTCACCCGGGACCTCGCCGCGGATCACCCGGACCTCGACGCCTACCTCGCCGACATCGACCAGAGCCTGCGCGCCCGGCTCGCCGAGCACCCCGGCAGCCGGCTCGTGCGGACCAACGCGGGCGCCCTGCCGCTGGACGACTACCTGGTCACCCGCACCATCGAACTCGTCGTCCACACCGACGACCTCAACGCCGCCGTCCCGGGCCTTGCGGTGCCGTACGACCGGCAGGCCCTGGCCGCCGCCACCCGGCTGCTCGCTGACGCCCTCGCCGTGAAGGCGCCCGGCGGCTCCACCGAGGTGCGCGTGCCGCCGTACGCCGTCGTGCAGTGCGTCGAGGGGCCCCGGCACACCCGTGGCACCCCGCCGAACGTCGTGGAGACCGACCCGCTGACCTGGATCCGGCTCGCCACCGGCCGCGTGGGCTGGGCGGACGCCCTCGCCGAGGCCAAGGTCAGGGCGAGCGGGGAGCGCGCGGACATCGGCGGGCTGCTGCCGCTGATGTCGTAGCGGAACCGCTCGTCCAGCCGGCCCGTCGAATCGGTATGAACCGGCACAAGAAGCGCGTGACCTTGATGGTGGCCGCCGTGCTCCTCCCGTTCACGGTGGCCGGCGGCGGCGAGCGGGGGGACAGTGGTCCGGTGAGCGTCCAGCAGCCGGTGACCGGGATCGACTGGCGCGTCGACGGTCTCACCGTCGGCGGCACGACCCGGCACGCGCCCGCGGCCGCCCGGCTCCGCATCGACGAGGACGGCACGGCGGCCGGCAACCTGGGCTGCAACCGGTTCAGCGCCCGCGCCACCGTGCACGGCGACCGGATCACCATCGGGAACCTCCGCGCCACCCGCATGGCCTGCGACCAGGTCCGGATGGACTTCGAGCGGGCCCTCGCCCGAACCCTCACCACCGGCACGCTCGTCGCCAGGACCGACGCAGGGAAACTGACGCTCACCGACGGCGACGGCGACCGCGTCCACCTCAGCCGCAGCGCCCCCGAATGATGTGCGACACCTCACTCACGGACACCGCAAAGATGCCCGTGGCCTGCCCGCACAGCGTGCCCGACACCGTCGACGATCCCTGACGCGCCGCGTTGACCAGCGCAAACGTAGAATCCGCCAAGGTGATCGACACCGACCGGCCGGTCCGGGGCGCGTATCCCCAATTCGGACCAGTGGTCGACCTCGCCTACACTCGGTGGTGTGCCACGTGGTGACGGTCGACTCAATCACGATCTGCTTCCCGGCGAAAAAGGCCCCCAGGACGCTTGCGGCGTCTTCGGTGTCTGGGCTCCGGGTGAAGAGGTCGCAAAGCTCACGTACTTCGGGCTCTACGCCCTCCAGCACCGGGGTCAGGAATCCGCGGGAATCGCGGTAAGCAACGGCTCCCAGATCCTCGTCTTCAAGGACATGGGCCTGGTCTCCCAGGTCTTCGACGAGACCTCGCTCGGTTCGCTCCAGGGTCACATCGCGGTCGGACACGCCCGCTACTCGACCACCGGCGCCTCCGTGTGGGAGAACGCCCAGCCGACGTTCCGCGCCACCGCGCACGGCTCGATCGCGCTCGGCCACAACGGCAACCTGGTCAACACGGCGCAGCTCGCCGAGATGGTCGCCGACCTGCCGAACGAGAACAACAGCCGCTCCACCCGGGTCGCGGCGACCAACGACACCGACCTGCTCACCGCGCTCCTCGCGGCCCAGGTCGACGAGGACGGCAAGCCGCTGACCATCGAGGAGGCCGCTCATCAGGTCCTCCCGAAGGTGCGGGGCGCCTTCTCGCTCGTCTTCATGGACGAGCACACCCTCTACACCGCCCGTGACCCGCAGGGCATCCGCCCGCTGGTCCTGGGCCGCCTGGAGCGCGGCTGGGTCGTCGCCTCCGAGTCCGCCGCCCTGGACATCTGCGGAGCCAGCTTCGTCCGCGAGATCGAGCCGGGCGAGTTCGTCGCCATCGACGAGAACGGTCTGCGCAGCTCGCGATTCGCGGACGCGAAGCCCAAGGGCTGTGTCTTCGAGTACGTGTACCTGGCCCGCCCGGACACCGACATCGCCGGCCGGAACGTGTACCTCTCCCGCGTGGAGATGGGCCGCCGCCTGGCCAAGGAAGCCCCGGTCGAGGCCGATCTGGTCATAGCGACCCCGGAGTCCGGCACCCCGGCCGCCATCGGCTACGCGGAGGCCTCCGGCATTCCGTTCGGCGCCGGCCTGGTGAAGAACGCCTATGTGGGCCGGACCTTCATCCAGCCCTCGCAGACGATCCGCCAGCTCGGCATCCGCCTGAAGCTGAACCCGCTCAAGGAAGTCATCAAGGGCAAGCGCCTGGTCGTCGTCGACGACTCGATCGTGCGCGGCAACACCCAGCGGGCCCTGGTCCGCATGCTCCGCGAGGCGGGCGCCGCCGAGGTCCACATCCGGATCTCCTCCCCGCCCGTGAAGTGGCCCTGCTTCTTCGGCATCGACTTCGCCACGCGCGCGGAGCTGATCGCCAACGGCATGACCATCGAGGAGATCGGCACCAGCCTCGGCGCCGACTCGCTCGCCTACATCTCCATCGACGGCATGATCGAGGCGACCACGATCGCCAAGCCGAACCTGTGCCGCGCCTGCTTCGACGGCGAGTACCCGATGGAGCTGCCGGACCCCGAGCTGCTGGGCAAGCAGCTCCTGGAGACCGAGCTGGCCGCGGGCCCGGCCGCCACGGCCGCGTCCGACGCGATCCGTCGTCCGTAATCCCCGCTGTTCCACGCAGTACGACCCGAAAGTTCTCACAGCCATGTCTGCTGAATCTGATCAGCGTGCTGCGCACGCGGGCACTGGCGCCAGCTACGCGAGCGCGGGCGTCGACATCGAGGCGGGCGACCGCGCCGTCGAGCTGATGAAGGAGTGGGTGAAGAAGACCCAGCGCCCCGAGGTCCTGGGCGGCCTCGGCGGTTTCGCCGGGCTCTTCGACGCCTCCGCCCTCAAGCGCTACGAGCGCCCGCTGCTCGCCTCCGCCACGGACGGCGTCGGCACCAAGGTCGACATCGCGCGCCGCATGGGCGTCTACGACACCATCGGCCACGACCTGGTCGCCATGGTCATGGACGACATCGTGGTGTGCGGTGCCGAGCCGCTGTTCATGACCGACTACATCTGCGTCGGCAAGGTGCACCCCGAGCGGGTCGCGGCCATCGTGAAGGGCATCGCGGAGGGCTGTGTGCTGGCCGGCTGCGCCCTGGTGGGCGGTGAGACGGCCGAACACCCCGGTCTGCTGGGTGCGGACGACTTCGACGTCGCCGGCGCCGGTACGGGCGTCGTGGAGGCCGACCGGCTGCTCGGCGCGGATCGTATCCGTACGGGTGACACCGTGATCGCCATGGCGTCCTCCGGGCTTCACTCGAACGGGTACTCCCTGGTCCGCCACGTCCTGCTGGACCGCGCCGGCCTGGCCCTGGAGTCGGAGATCGCGGAGCTCGGCCGCACCCTCGGCGAGGAGCTGCTGGAGCCCACGAAGATCTACTCGCTGGACTGCCTGGCGCTGACCCGCACCGCCGAGGTGCACGCGTTCAGCCACATCACCGGCGGCGGCCTCGCCGCCAACCTGGCCCGGGTGATCCCGGACGGCCTGCACGCCGTGGTCGACCGCTCCACCTGGACCCCGGGCGCGATCTTCGACCTGGTCGGGAAGACCGGTGACGTCGAGCGCCTGGAGCTGGAGAAGACCCTCAACATGGGCGTCGGCATGATCGCGATCGTCCCCGAGGAGTCGACCGAGGTGGCGCTCGCGACCCTGGCCGACCGGGGAGTCGACGCCTGGGTCGCCGGTGAGATCACCGAGCGTGGCGCGAAGACGGCCGGCGCCGAGCTGGTGGGCGACTACGCCGTCTGACCCTGCGGACAGCACAGAAGCCGGTCGGTGGCGGTGCCACCGACCGGACTGGTGCTCAGTGCAAGGTCAAGCGCCTCGACGATGCTGTGCGGGACCTTCGTCCTCGTCCTCGTCGTCCTCATAGAGGTCGGCGTAGCGGGAGTACAGGTCGTCGTCTTGCTCATCGTCCTCGAAGCGGTCACCGTTCGGCGACTGATTCGATGTCGATGCGCCCAGCTCCTCGGCCAGGCGTGAGAGGTCAGTCCCGCCGCTGTTGTACTTCAGCTGGCGGGCGACCTTCGTCTGCTTGGCCTTGGCCCGGCCGCGCCCCATGGCTCGACCCCCTCAACGACGGGGCTCGACGGCCCCAGAGTCTGACACGCGTTCATGATCTGGAACGGACTCTCCATGGAGAGGCCGGTCCGTAGGGCTTCCACGGTACCTGAGCCCGCGCCCATACGGTACGTCGCCCGCAGCACGCGCGTCTGCCCAGGACCGTCGAGGCGCCCCGTCCTCGCTGGTCAGTGGCGATTTTAACCACTTATCGGGGAACGACCCGCCGGTGGAAGTGAGAGTTCTCTCTAAGTTCCCGCCGGCGGGTACCGCTCACGTGTGCGATCGGGTCAGCGTGGGGCGCGGCTCGTGCGGGCCTCGGCCATCCGCTGCTCGGCGATCCGGTCGGCCGCGGCGGCCGGCGGAATCCCGTCTTCCTTCGCACGTGCGAATATGGCCAGCGTGGTGTCGAAGATCTTCGACGCCTTCGCCTTGCACCGGTCGAAGTCGAACCCGTGCAACTCGTCGGCCACCTGGATGACCCCGCCGGCGTTCACCACGTAGTCCGGCGCGTAGAGGATCCCGCGGTCCGCGAGGTCCTTCTCCACCCCGGGGTGGGCCAGCTGGTTGTTGGCCGCGCCGCACACCACCTTGGCGGTGAGCACCGGCACGGAGAGGTCGTTCAGGGCGCCGCCGAGGGCGCACGGGGCGTAGATGTCGAGACCGCCGACGTGGGCGCCCCGGATCAGTGCGTCGGTGTCGGCCACCGCCGTGACCCCGGGGTGCTGGTCGAGGACCCGCTGGACGGCGTCCGCGCGCACGTCGGTGACGACGACCTCGGCGCCCTCGTCCAGCAGGTGCCGCACCAGGTGGTGGCCGACCTTGCCGACGCCGGCGACGCCGACCTTGCGGCCGCGCAGCGAGGGGTCGCCCCACAGGTGCTGGGCGGATGCGCGCATGCCCTGGTAGACGCCGAAGGCGGTGAGGACGGAGGAGTCGCCGGCGCCGCCGTTCTCGGGGGAGCGGCCGGTGGTCCAGCGGCACTCGCGGGCCACGACGTCCATGTCGGCGACGTAGGTGCCGACGTCGCAGGCGGTGACGTAGCGCCCGCCGAGCGAGGCGACCATGCGCCCGTAGGCGAGGAGCAGCTCCTCGGTCTTGTCGCGCTCCGGGTCACCGATGATCACGGCCTTGCCGCCGCCGTGGTCGAGACCGGCCATGGCGTTCTTGTACGACATCCCGCGCGCGAGGTTGAGGGCGTCGGCGACGGCCTCCGCCTCGGTCGCGTACGGGTAGAAACGCGTGCCGCCGAGGGCCGGGCCCAGGGCGGTGGAGTGGATGGCGATCACGGCCTTGAGGCCGGTGGGGCGATCCTGGCAGAGCACGACCTGCTCATGGCCACCCTGGTCCGAATGGAACAGAGTGTGCAGGACATCGGCAGGCGCGCCGGTTACGTCGGTCACTGTGGTGACTCCTGTGTACTAGCGGCGAGTGGGGTGCGGTCCCCGTACGGGTGGCGGGGAACCGTGGCATGAGCGTAGAGCCTCGGTTCCCTCACCATCCGCGCAGTGTTCAGGATCACTCTCCCGGTCTCTCTGCGCACGCATGAGCGTGGCACGATTTGCAGTGGTTTCGAGCCGGGTCCGATGGGGAGGGAGC
The DNA here is from genome assembly GCF_055607665.1 of Streptomyces sp. NPDC036984. NCBI lineage: Bacteria > Bacillati > Actinomycetota > Actinomycetes > Kitasatosporales > Streptomycetaceae > Streptomyces > Streptomyces sp. NPDC036984. The sequence continues at coordinate 49,438 of NZ_JBVJRL010000011.1, read as the reverse complement.
AGGCGTGCCGAAGGTGTCCCCCGTGGTCGTCCCCTATGCCGCTTATCTGCGCGTGTACGAACCGCTGGGCGCCTTCCCGGAGCCGGAGCGCAGCCACTGGGCGCGTTACGCCCGCCGTTCCGACCGCCCCTCCTACCAGGACGAACTCCGCCGTTCCCTGGCCGACTTGCTGCCCGTCCCGCCGATCGCGGTGCCGGTGCACGAGAGCGGCGACGCCTTCGTGCTGGAGATCGACGGCGTGACCTGTGTGTGCCCCTGGCGGACCCGGCTGCGCGGCTGGCAGGCACTGGGCGAGCTGGGCGAGGAGCTGCCCCCACCGGTGCTGGACGCGGTGCTGCCGCCGGTGGTGCGTCACCAGGCCGCCCAGGACTACGAGCGCTGGCTCGCCCGTAACCCCGACGCCCGCCCGTGGATCCGTACGGCGACCTGGCAGGTACCGCTGAACTGGTTCGTGCTGGTCTCGGACGAGGAGCGGCGGTACGAGAAGGGGACCGCCGACGTGCCCCCGGTGCTGCGTTACCGCACGCCGATGGTGCAGGCCAGGCGCCGGGTGGCGCGGGCGCTGCGCACGCTGAGGGACACCGTGGAGGAGGGCCCGCTGATCGACGGCCTGGTGGACGTCGGCCGCTGGCTGGAGGAGTTCCACCCGCGCTCCCTGGTGGAGCTGGACTACGGCGGTCTGGTGCACGTGCTGCCGGCGGGCGAGCTGGAGGACGATCACTCGGCGGCGGACGTGGCCGCCGGCATCGAGGCGCTGCGCCGGGGTGACGGGACGGCCGCCGGGAAGGCGTACGGGCGGCTGGTGGAGCGGTGGCGGGCGGTGCGGGACCGGCGCTCCGCGAACTGAGGCGACTCCCGGCGCCCTGAGTGACGTACGTCACGGCCCGAAACGCGGAGAACGACGTACGGTCTAGGGCACTTGACCCATCTGACGGGACGTTGGTCCCGATCTGGACTTTCGTCCCAAGGGTGATGGACGGCACTTACCCGGCCCTTGCGCCTCTTGCCACCCCTCATGCCAAAATAGGACAAGGAGTCCGGGGAGGGCTCCGTCCGTCCAACTATGCTCCACTGTGGGCGGATTCTCAGCATTGCACGCTTTGGGGGGTCTGGTGACTCCTGATCGCCACTGTGACTGATCGTCACAGTGGCGTGACTGTCCGCTATGGCATGGTCCATCGGCTTCCGTCGCTGATGAACACCTGGGAGGGCAATTCCATCGGTTTGGCCGACGGGGCTGGACAGATGGTGTAGTTGTAGTGCCGAGGACAAGCCGTTCGTCCTATAACCGACTCGACTCGCGTCCGCCATTTCGGGCAACGCGGGTCAAGGTGCAGAATTTAGAGGAAAGAACCGAGAAGGTTCGGTTCTCCCGAGGAGGCCGCTCATGACCGCTCGCACCCCTGATGCCGAGCCGCTGCTGACCCCGGCTGAGGTCGCCACCATGTTCCGTGTCGACCCCAAGACGGTCACGCGGTGGGCGAAGGCCGGCAAGCTTACGTCCATCCGCACGCTCGGCGGGCACCGCCGCTACCGCGAGGCCGAGGTGCGCGCTCTGCTCGCGGGCATCCCGCAGCAGCGCAGCGAGGCCTGAACAACTCCATAACCGGGCAAGACGGTCGGTCCCCCAACCGGCCGAGGCGCCCGAACCCTAGCTCCAAGCGACGCGGGACCTGCCCCAACAGGCCCCTCGCCCAGGCCGAAAGAACGTTGCAGGCAAGCCGTACAGGGTGCGTCGTCGATCGCGCTGGACTCCGCCGGGTCCAGCGCGATCTTTTTTGTGTGCAGGTCCGGGGCGGGGGCGGCGCCTGTGCGCGTCCTTGTCGGAGTCTGGGGAGGCGTGTCGGAACGGCTGTGCGTGGCCCGCGGGGGCGGTGCAATTGCACATATTAAATCGACCCATTGTATGAAGGGGTTAAGTACCGCCGTTTCAAAAACTCATGCGGTGACACCCGTCACACGGCGGGACGCTTGTTGCCTGTGGCATGTGTGCGCTAGTGAAAGTGCCTGTTCCAGACTCCCATGCCCGCACGGGTGTTGAGGCCGGCGGAGGTCACGCGGTACGGGGGCTGCGGTCCTCGGCGCGCTCCGGCTCGGTCTCCTGGCCCAGCGGACCGGCGTCCATCGCCAGCCGCAGCAGGCGGTGGCAGATGGGGCAGTGGCGGGTGAGATGTCGGTAGGACGAGGCGGCCGACAGATGTGCCCTCAGAAGCGCTCGCGTCTCATGCCTGACCGACGCCGCCATACGCCACCCCCAGGAGCCGCACGGGAGGAACGAGCCCTGCTCCCTGGGTACCGACGGAATGTGACCCCGTCAAGGGAGCCGACGCCACCCGGCCCTCACGGCAACACAAAAGGACCCCTCCCGGGACCCTTCGCGGGGGCGGTAGGGGTGAGGCGCGCTTCCCTTGCGGGGGTGGGGGTATGAGTGGGCCCGCTTGCCTTGGCGGGGCGGGGCGGGGCGGGGCGGGGCGGGGTGTCAGTCGGTGTCGTGCTGACGGGATTTGCTGTGTTTGATTGCGGCTCCGCCGCGGGCGCGGCCTCCGTCTTCGGGGTGGGGCCGGGTATGAGTGAGGCCCCGCTTCCCTTGTCGGGGCGGGGCCTCAGCCTTCATGCGGTCCTGACGGGATTTGCTGTGTTTGATTGCGGCTCCGCCGCGGGCGCGGCCTCCGTCTTCGGGGTGGGGCCGGGTATGAGTGAGGCCCCGCTTCCCTT
>NZ_JBVJRL010000011.1:0-46624 GCF_055607665.1 Streptomyces sp. NPDC036984 | reverse complement strand
TGTCGGGGCGGGGCCTCACTCTTCATGCGGTCCTGACGGGATTTGAACCCGCGGCCTCCACCTTGACAGGGTGGCGAGCACTCCAAACTGCTCCACAGGACCTGGCTTCGCGGCGCTTGCTTTGTGCGTTGCGCTGCGAGAAGAGACTCTACAGGAGGGTGCGGGTCCTGGTCGAACTCACCCTCCGTGCCGAGTTGATCACGGGGCCGCCGCGTCGATCGCCTTCACGATCCGCTTGTCGGAGATCGGGTACGCCGTGCCGAGCGCGTGGGCGAAATAGCTGACCCGGAGCTCCTCCAGCATCCAGCGGATGTCCAGGACCGAGGCCGGCACCGGGCGGCCCTTGGGGAGCTGCTCCAGGAGCCAGGCGTACTCGTCCTGCATCTCGTGGACCTTCTCCATGCGCGTGGTGTCCCGCTGGACGTTCGTCGGCATCTGCTGGAGGCGCCGGTCGACGGCCACGAGATAGCGCATGAGGTCGGGGAGCCGGCGTATGCCCGCCCACGTCACGAAGCCGGGCTTCACGAGGGCGTCCAGCTGCTTGCGGACGTCCGTGAGGTTCGCGAGCAGGGCAGGGCTGCCGACGGCCTTCAGGCGGCGTTCACAGGCCTGCCAGGCCGCGAGGACCTGCTGCACCTGGGCGACCGTACGGACCGTGGTGTCCACGATCTCCGCCCGCACCTTGTCGTACAGCTTCCGGTACGACTCCTCGTCCCACGCGGGCCCGCCGAAGTCCCCGATGAGCTTGTCCGCCGCGGCCATCGCGCAGTCGTCGAACAGGGCCTGGATCGAGCCGTGGGGGTTGGCGGACAGGGCCAGCTTCTGGGCGTTCGTCAGCTTCTCCGAGGCGAACTTCGCCGGGTTCACCGGGATGTTGCGCAGGATCAGCCGGCGGGTGCCCTTCCACATGGCCTCCGCCTGCTCGGCCTCCGTGTCGAAGAGCCGGACGGAGACCGTGTCGCCGTCGTCCACCAGCGCCGGGTACGCCTTGACCGGCTGCCCGGCCCGGCGCGTCTCGAAGACCCGGGTGAGGGTCCCGATCGTCCAGTCCGTCAGCCCCTTGCGCTCCAGGGACTCGCCGCCCTCGCGGGACGCGGTTGCCGCCGCGGCCTGGGACAGGGCCTGGCGCGCCTTCGGCTTCAGGCGCAGCTTCAGCGGCTCCAGGTCCTTGTCCTCGGCCAGCTTCCGGCGCCGCTCGTCGACGATCCGGAAAGTGATCTTCAGGTGGTCGGGGACCTTGGCCCAGTCGAAGTCGTCCGCCTCGAAGGGGACGCCGACCATCCGCTTCAGCTCGCGGGCCATCGTGACGGTCAGCGGCTCCTGGAGGGGCACCGCCTTCTCCAGGAACGCCTTCGCGTAATTCGGCGCCGGCACGTAGTGGCGGCGGACCGGCTTCGGCAGGGAGCGGATCAGCTCCGTCACCACTTCCTCGCGCAGGCCCGGGATCTGCCAGTCGAAGCCCTCGTCCGTGACCTGGTTGAGGACCTGGAGCGGGATGTGGACCGTCACGCCGTCGGCGTCCGCGCCCGGCTCGAACTGGTACGTCACCCGGAACTTGAGCGGCCCCTGCCGCCAGGTGTCCGGGTAGTCGGCCTTGGTGACCGCCTCCGCCGACTCCCGGATGAGCATCTCCCGCTCGAAGTCCAGGAAGTCCGGCTGCTCGTGCCGCTTCCGCTTCCACCATGAGTCGAAGTGGGCGCCGGAGACGACGTGTTCGGGCACCCGCTGGTCGTAGAAGTCGAACAGGGTGTCGTCGTCCACGACGATGTCCCGGCGCCGGGCGCGGTGCTCCAACTCCTCGACCTCGCTGAGCAGTTTGCGGTTGTCCGCGAAGAACTTGTGGTGCGTGCGCCAGTCGCCCTCCACGAGCGCGTTGCGGATGAACAGCTCGCGGGAGACCTCGGGGTCGATCCGGCCGTAGTTCACCTTGCGCTGGGCGACGATCGGGACGCCGTACAGCGTGACCTTCTCGTACGCCATCACGGCCGCCTGGTCCTTCTCCCAGTGCGGTTCGCTGTACGTCCGCTTCAGCAAATGCTCGGCGAGCGGTTCGACCCACTCGGGCTCGATCTTCGCGTTGACCCGCGCCCAGAGGCGACTGGTCTCCACCAGCTCGGCCGACATCACGAACTTCGGCTGCTTCTTGAACAGTGCCGAGCCCGGGAAGATCGCGAACTTGGCGTTGCGGGCGCCCAGGTACTCGTTCTTGTTGCCGTCCTTCACGTCCTTCATCCCGATGTGGGAGAGGAGGCCGGCGAGGAGGGAGACATGGACGCGGTCGGCGGAAGCGTCCGTGCCCGCCGAAGGCTCCTTGACGTGCAGGCCCATCTGCTTGGCGACCGTGCGCAGCTGGGTGTAGATGTCCTGCCATTCGCGAATGCGCAGGAAGTTCAGGTACTCCTGCTTGCACATCCGGCGGAAGGAGCTGGAGCCCCGCTCCTTCTGCTGTTCGCGGATGTACCGCCACAGGTTCAGGTAGGCGAGGAAGTCGCTGGTCTCGTCCTTGAAGCGGGCGTGTTGCTGGTCGGCCTGCGCCTGCTTCTCGGCGGGGCGCTCGCGCGGGTCCTGGATGGACAGCGCGGCGGCGATGACCATGACCTCGCGGACACAGTCGTTCCGGTCCGCCTCCAGGACCATGCGGGCCAGGCGCGGGTCGACGGGCAGCTGGGCCAGCTTGCGGCCGGTGTCCGTGAGCCGCTTGCGCGGGTCCTTCTGGGCCGGGTCCAGCGCGCCCAGCTCCTGGAGGAGCTGCACGCCGTCGCGGATGTTGCGGTGGTCCGGCGGGTCGATGAAGGGGAACTTCTCGATGTCGCCGAGGCCGGCGGCGGTCATCTGGAGGATGACGCTCGCCAGGTTCGTACGGAGGATCTCCGCGTCCGTGAACTCCGGACGGGCGAGGAAGTCGTCCTCGGAGTACAGGCGGATGCAGATGCCGTCGGAGGTACGGCCGCAGCGGCCCTTGCGCTGATTGGCGCTGGCCTGCGAGATCGGTTCGATCGGCAGCCGCTGGACCTTGGTGCGGTGGCTGTAGCGGCTGATCCGGGCGAAGCCGGGGTCGATGACGTACTTGATCCCGGGGACCGTGAGGGAGGTCTCGGCGACGTTGGTCGCCAGAACGATCCTGCGCCCGGTGTGCGGCTGGAAGACGCGGTGCTGCTCGGCGTGCGAGAGCCGGGCGTAGAGGGGGAGTACCTCGGTGAATCTGTACTTCTTCTTCTCCAGCGCGTCGGCGGTGTCGCGGATCTCCCGCTCGCCGGAGAGGAAGACGAGGATGTCGCCCCGGCCCTCCGCCATCAGCTCCTCGACGGCGTCGGTGATGGCGGTGATCTGGTCCCGGTCGGCGTCCGCAGCGTCCTCGGCGTACTCCTCCAGGAGGGGCCGGTAACGGACCTCCACCGGGTACGTCCGGCCACTGACCTCGATGATCGGGGCGTCGCCGAAGTGCCGGGAGAAGCGCTCGGGGTCGATGGTCGCCGAGGTGATGACGACCTTCAGGTCCGGGCGCCTGGGCAGCAGCTGGGCGAGGTAGCCCAGCAGGAAGTCGATGTTGAGGGACCGCTCGTGGGCCTCGTCGATGATGATCGTGTCGTAGGCGCGCAGCTCGCGGTCGGTCTGGATCTCGGCGAGCAGGATGCCGTCCGTCATCAGCTTGACGAAAGTGGCGTCCGGGTTCACCTGGTCGGTGAACCGGACCTTCCAGCCGACGGCCTCGCCGAGCGGGGTCTTCAACTCCTCCGCCACGCGCTCGGCGACGGTCCGGGCGGCGATCCGGCGGGGCTGGGTGTGCCCGATCATGCCGCGCACGCCCCGGCCCAGCTCCATACAGATCTTCGGGATCTGCGTGGTCTTGCCGGAGCCGGTCTCACCGGCCACGATCACGACCTGGTGATCGCGGATGGCCGCCGCGATCTCGTCCTTCTTCTGGCTGACCGGCAGCTGCTCGGGGTAGGTGACGGCCGGCACGCGGGAGCGCCGCTCGGCCATCCGGTCCGCGGCGCGGGCGATCTCGGTCTCGATCTCGGCGAGGACGGCGGCGCGCGCCTCCGGCTTGCGGATCTTGCGCGCGCCCTCCAGCCGCCGGCCGAGCCGTTGCGCGTCGCGCAGTGACAGCTCGGTCAGACGGGGGGCGAGGGTGCCGAGGGCGGGGGCGGGATGCGTAGACATACGCGGTCCAGGATCTCACCTCCCCCGAAAGACAGGCGAACGATTTGAACGGCGGCGGGGCCGGTACCCCTGAAGGGGCGCGGGTCTGTCGTTCCACACCCTGGTCGGACGCTGGGCCATGCTGCCGGCCTGGGGCCTGATGGTGCTGCTCGGCAACCCGTCGTCCGGCGGTGCCGTCTCCTGGCCGCTGCTGCCGTCCCCGCTCGGCGCGATCGGCCGCTGGCTGCCGCCCGGTGCCTCGGTGAACGCCCAGCACACCGCGGTGTACTTCCGGGGGCACCAGCACGCGTTCCCGTTCCTGGTGCTGGCCGGCTGGGCGGTCGTCTCCTGCGCGGTCTTCCTGATCCGGCGGCACCGGCACCCGGGCGGCCGGCCGGCCCGGCCGGACGACGCGGACTAGGGGGTGCGCTGGGCGGGCGGGGCCGGCGGGACCGCTTCCGCGTGCCTGCGGGAGGGGATGTCTCCGAGCGCGATGGACCTCGCGGTGTTGGAGACCGCCTTGATGCCGAGGTAGGCGGTGGTCATGCTGCTGACGGCGGTGAAGGCGGCGGTGAGGATGCCGACGATCACCGCTTTGTCCCCGTCGAGCCGCCACACGCCGAAGACCGCGACCGAGGCGATCGCGAGATTGCTGATGACGACCGCGAGCAGCCCGTACCGGGCCCGGTCCTTCTCCAGGTCGGTGTCCCGAATGGCTCTGGCCTCGTCCCGGCTCATGTCTCCCCCCACCGCCGAACACCACGCTCGGCCAGCCTGAACGTAGCGCCGAGCGAGCGTGGTGCCAAGGTCAGCGCACGTCGACGTAGTCCTCCGTGCCGCTGCCCACGAAGTGCTTGCTGTCCGGGTAGAGGAAGACGGGCACCCAGGTGCCGTCCTGCCGGGCCGTGAAGCCCTTGCTGAAGGAACCGTTGCTCTGGGTGGTGACCGTGGACATCAGGTACCAGGTCGTCGCGCCCTTGGGCCGGAAGAGGATCTGCACCTTCTTGGCGCCGTACGCCTTCCACGTCGAGGAGCCGACCGCGCGCTCCTGGAGCACGCCCTTGACGGTGATCGTCCGGCCCTTGGTCACCGGCTCCGGGGACGCGTTGGCGTCCTTGACCCGGGTGAGGGCGCGGTTGCGGCGCAGGCTGTTGCTGGTGCTGCCCTTGATGTCCTTCGTGGTGGAGCCGGCGTAGCGCAGGCGCCAGTAGCCGTCCGTGTAGCCGGGCACCTTGTCGGCGGTGAACTGGGAGCCGAAAGCGACCTTCACGGTCTTCTTCGTGGTCCAGCCGGTCTTGCCGTCCGGCGAGTACTGGATGTCCACGTTCGCCTGGTCGTTGACGTCACGGCCGATCAGATCGAGGGTGCCGGTGACCTTCGCTTGCGCGTACTTGTCCAGCGTCGCGGTGAAGCCGGAGAACTTCGTCGTCGCGGTGACCGCCACGGTGACATCCGCCGTGCTGTGCTGCGCGAAGGGGGTGTACGACGTGAAGGCGATCTCGTAGACGCTCTTGCTGCCGTACGGGGTCCGCACGAAGGAGAAGCGGCCGTTCGCGTCGGTCGTCGTGTCGACCGGGCTGCACGTGCTGCACTCCTTGTAGTCCATCTCCAGCGGGATGCCGGACAGCGGCTTCCACTCCGCGCCGTACTGGTACTGGAGCGTGCCGGTGACGTTGATCTTCTCACCGGTGGTGACGTGGAAGTCGTTCTTGTCGAGGACCATCCGGGTCGGCGCGGCCGTCGGCCAGACCTGGATCGGGGAGGCGGCGGCGAAGCCCAGGCCGCCGTTGTAGTCGGCGGAGGTCCAGCCGGCCCCCGTCGGCTCATGGGAGGCGGCGAAGTGGCCCGCCTCGTCCGTGACGGCGGTCGCCTCCTTGCTCCCCCCGTCGAAGGAGAGGTTCACGGTGGCGCCGGGCAGTGGCACCGTCTCCCGGGTGCTGGGGTCGCGGACCACCATGTCGCCGGCGGCCGTGACCGTCTTGTGCTCGATGTCCGGCTCGGTCGGTGTGACCGAGAAGCCGCTGAAGACGGGCTGTTTCTGGTAGTGCAGGGTGCCCGCGTTCTGCTGGACGGTGGTCTCCCCGGAGCCGTCCGTCGCCTCGACGTCGACCGTGTAGTCGCCGAGGGCGTCCAGGTGGATCGGCTGGGAGGTCCATACGGCGTCCCACGAGCTGTACTCGTACCGCTTGGTGAAGTCGGTGATCGTGGCCACCGGCTCGGCCGTGTCGCTGCTGCCGGCCGGGCGGAGCTTCGCGGTGATCTTGTCGATATCGCCGCTGAAGTTGAGGCGCACGTCGAGGACCGACCAGTCGGCCTGGTCGCTGTGCGCGTCCTTGACGTACGGTCCGGCGGCATGAGCGGTGCCGGGCAGGGCGAGTGCGGCGACAAGTACGGCGCCGGCCGTCACCAGCCCTCTGGCTGTCTGTCTCAAGAACCCCCCTCAGGGTCTTCCCTTACGACGAAACCCCCCTCCGGCTGTGCGGGAGGGGGGTTTCCGTGCTCGTGACTGGGGGCCGGGGCCGAGTCGGTGGCCGTGCGCTTTCAGGCCACGTCCCGCCCTGGCGTGGCCAGATCCTACTGGTGGCCGGGGACCCGGGACCAGTGGTCGGGCGACCTGATCGTCAGGGTTGCCCGGCCGTGCCGAGTGCGGGAGCGGTGGATACGAAATCGGCCCCACCGAAAGATCTTCGATGGGGCCGAATGCCCGATGAGGGCGGCTGTGGCTGGGGCCGGGGTCGAACCGGCGACCTTCCGCTTTTCAGGCGGACGCTCGTACCAACTGAGCTACCCAGCCACGGTGTTTCACGTGAAACACCAGCGGTCCTGACGGGATTTGAACCCGCGGCCTCCACCTTGACAGGGTGGCGAGCACTCCAAACTGCTCCACAGGACCAAGCGTGCGTGCAACAGTGTCGCACACGTTCTTGCGTGCCCCCAACGGGATTCGAACCCGTGCTACCGCCTTGAAAGGGCGGCGTCCTAGGCCGCTAGACGATGAGGGCTATCGGCCCGCCTGGGCGCTTCTCAGCGCGTCGGGGACGTGAGAAGCATATGGGATGCCGGGGTGTATCGCCAAAACCGTTTACGGCGAGGTGGCGGAGGGGGAGGGGGAGGCGCCGGTGGCGCCGGACTGGTTCTCGTCCGCCAGGTGGCGGCTGACCTCGGCAGTCGCCAGGCCGAGACCCCCCAGCTTGATCGCGTCCCAGGCCCGCAGCCGGTGACTGCCACGGTCGAAGTAGAGGATCGACGCCTCGATCGGGGCCGGGTACGTGCGCTCCACGGCGCGCAGCCCGCTGCCGCCGGTCGAACCCTCCATGCGCAGCCGGGTGCCGTACGGCAGCATCTCGGTCCCCTCGTGGTGCAGGTGGCCGCAGAGCACCAGCGGCACCACGCCGTCCGTCTCGCGAGCCGCGGACGGCTCGTGGGCGATCGCCACGTCCACCGGCGTGCCGGCCGCCCGCTGATCGCGCAGGGCGCTGGCCAGGCGGTCGCCCGCCAGTTGCTCGGCCGCGTCGCCGCCCGGTGCCGCCGAGCGGTCGGGGGTGAACTGCGGATCGCCGGTGCCCGCGAACCGCAGGCCCGCGACCGTCTCGGCCCGGCCGTCGTCCAGGACGTGCACGTTCCTCATGCGCTCCAGGTAGCGCTGGGTGGTCCGGGAGTCGTGGTTGCCGCGCACCCAGACGTACGGCGCGCCCAGGTCCCGGACCGGGTCCAGGAAGCCGTTCTCCGCCGCCGTGCCGTGATCCATGGTGTCGCCGGAGTCGACGATCACGTTCACCTTGTACTGCTCCACCAGCGAGCCGATGATCTTCCAGCTCGCCGGGTTGAGGTGGATGTCCGACACGTGCAGGACCCGGATGGCGGACGGGTCCGGCTGGTAGGCCGGGAGGGTGGACGTGACGTCGTAGAGCTTCGTCACGTTCGTCACCAGGCGCGCCAGCTCCTTCTGGTAGACGTCGAACTCCGTGACGATGCTGCGCGCGTTGCCGACCACCGACGGTGCCGAGCTGAGCAGCCCGGAGAACCGCGGCTCCAGGACCGACTTCGGGTTCCAGGTGGCGTACGCCGCCGCGCCCGAGGCGGCCAGCAGGGCCAGCGCCAGTCCGCCGGCGGCCAGGGCGCGGCGCGGGCGGCGGTAGACGGCGAGGCCGAGGGCCGTGGCCCCCGAGACCACGGCGGCGCCGGAGCGTACGGCCAGGTCCAGCGTGCCGTGCTCGACGTCCCGGGCGACCTCGTCCTGGAGCCCGGAGAGCCGCTCCGGGTGGTCCACCAGCGCCTGGGAGCGCAGCGGGTCCAGTTGGTCGACGTTCACGTCCAGACGGACCGGCGCCACATGGCTGTCCAGGGTGAGCGCGCCCAGCGGGGAGAGGTTGATCTTCGTGCCGCCGGAGAGGGAGGGGCGCAGCGCCATCGTCGTGTCCATCGGGCCGACCGGGGCCCGGACGTTGCCGACGACCAGGAGGCCCAGCCAGGCGCCGACGAGGACGACCGCGGTCAGGCCGAGGGCGCTCAGCCAGGGGCGGGGGCGGGCGGCGAGTTCCAGTGCGGGGAGCGGGTGGGCAGGGCGGCGGCGGTCGGAGGTCCGGTTCGGCATGATGCTCAGGGCTGCGACGGGGACGCGGGCCATTGGTCCCGTATGCCCATGTGCCCGCGCGGATATGCGACGGTTCCGCACGCTCGTACGGGCCTTCCGTACCGGACAATGACCCTGTGCTGGAGATGACGCGCGAGGAGTTCGAGGAACTGGTCGCCGAGGCGCTGGACCGGATTCCGCCGGAGCTGACGCGGCTCATGGACAACGTGGCGGTGTTCGTGGAGGACGAACCGCCCGCCGACGACCCGGAGCTGCTCGGGCTCTACGAGGGCACTCCGCTCACCGACCGGGGTGAGTGGTACGCAGGTGTCCTGCCGGACCGGATCACGATCTACCGCGGGCCCACGCTCAGGATGTGCGACAGCCGCGAGGACGTCATCGCGGAGACCGAGGTGACCGTGGTGCACGAGATCGCCCACCATTTCGGCATCGACGACGCCCGGTTGCACGCCCTCGGCTACGGCTGAGCGCCGATGCGCGCCGGGCGCGTGTCCTCCTGCGGGCGGCGGGAGTTGGGGACGTTGACTCCTTTCCTTGCCCTCGGAGGTGGCCCCCGTGCGCCCCTTGTACGTACCCGTCCGTCTCGCCGTCACGGTACTGGCCGTCACCACCGTCGCCGGCTGTGTGAACGTGGGCGACGGCGCGGGCCGGGTCCGGCCCTCCCACTCGGCGGGGCAGCGGGGCGGCGAGGTGCCCGACGGCGGCCCGGTGGACGACGCGGGCCGTCCCGTCCGCGGGGAGGCCGCCGGTGACGGCAAGCACGGGCACGGCGGCAAGGCGAAGCGGGGGGAGTCGGCCTCGGCGTCGGCCACCCCGTCGGGCCCGGGCAGCGCGTCGGCGGCACCGCCGAAGCCGGGGAAGACCGTCAAGCCCGGTGGGCCGGCGCCGACCAAGGTGCCGCCGACGCCCCCGGCCAGCTCCGCCCCGCCCGAGCCGCCGGCCTCGCCCCCGCCGCCGCCCGTGTCGGAGCCGCCGTCGGCCGAGCCGTCGTCCTCGGCGCACGAGGAGACGGGGCCGCAGCTGGTGCAGCGGGAACCGGCGCCCGCGGCGGGCGTGGCGGCCTGACGGTTCCGGTGCCGGTGAGGGGTGTGTGTCCGGTGGTGCGGTGGGGCCGGCACCGCCGGCTTCGGCTGTCGTGGCGGAGCGCCGCTGCGACGGAGCAGTCCCCGGCCGACCAGCGACGATGAGGCTCGGTTTGCCTTCGAGGGTGGTAGGTGCGTATGGTGGTAGATCGTTTGATCCCATTTGCCCGGCGCCACCACAGAGCGCGCCGTGTGGCGCGTACTCTCCTTTGCCGTGGCGGACCGCATTGAGGCGGTCGTGAGCGAATCACGGAGTTGACGGGCGCGTGCCGAAGAGACTCCGGAAGGTTTCGCATTCGCATGTCCGTGTCCAGTACTGACCAGATCGTCGTGTCCGAGAACGAGATCGACAACGAACTTGTCGACGTGACGACCGAGGTCACCGAGGCCCCCGAGGCCGCTGACACCACCCCCCAGACCACCTTCGCCGACCTCGGCCTCCCCGAGGGCATCGTGCGCAAGCTCGCGCAGAACGGCGTGACGACCCCCTTCCCGATCCAGGCCGCGACCATCCCGGACGCCCTGGCCGGCAAGGACATCCTCGGCCGTGGCCGCACCGGCTCCGGCAAGACCCTCTCCTTCGGTCTGCCGACCCTGGCCCAGCTGGCCGGCGGCCGCACCGAGAAGAAGCGGCCCCGCGCCGTCATCCTCACCCCGACCCGCGAGCTGGCCATGCAGGTCGCCGACGCCCTCCAGCCCTACGGCGACGTCCTCGGCCTGAAGATGAAGGTCGTCTGCGGCGGCACCTCCATGGGCAACCAGATCTACGCCCTGGAGCGCGGCGTCGACGTCCTCGTCGCCACCCCGGGCCGGCTGCGCGACATCATCAACCGCGGCGCCTGCTCCCTGGAGGACGTGCAGATCACCGTCCTCGACGAGGCCGACCAGATGTCCGACCTGGGCTTCCTGCCCGAGGTCACCGAGCTGCTCGACCAGGTCCCGGCCGGCGGCCAGCGGATGCTGTTCTCCGCCACGATGGAGAACGAGATCCAGACCCTGGTCGACCGCTACCTGAACAGCCCCGCCTCCCACGAGGTGGACGCGGCCCAGGGCGCGGTGACGACCATGTCGCACCACATCCTCATCGTGAAGCCCAAGGACAAGGCGCCGGTCACCGCCGCGATCGCCTCCCGCAAGGGCCGCACGATCATCTTCGTCCGCACCCAGCTGGGCGCCGACCGCGTCGCCGAGCAGCTGCGCGACGCCGGCGTGAAGGCCGACGCGCTGCACGGCGGCATGACCCAGGGCGCCCGTACCCGCACCCTGGCCGACTTCAAGGACGGCTACGTCAACGTCCTGGTCGCCACCGACGTCGCCGCCCGCGGTATCCACGTCGACGGCATCGACCTGGTCCTGAACGTGGACCCGGCCGGCGACCACAAGGACTACCTGCACCGCGCCGGCCGCACGGCCCGCGCCGGCCGCACCGGTACGGTCGTCTCCCTCTCGCTGCCGCACCAGCGGCGCCAGATCTTCCGCCTCATGGAGGACGCCGGCGTCGACGCGGCCCGCCACATCATCCAGGGCGCCGGCGCCTTCGACCCGGAGGTCGCCGAGATCACCGGCGCCCGCTCGATGACCGAGGTCCAGGCCGAGTCCGCCGCCAACGCCGCCCAGCAGGCCGAGCGCGAGGTCGCCCAGCTCACCAAGCAGCTGGAGCGCGCCCAGCGCCGCGCGACCGAGCTGCGCGAGGAGGCCGACCGGCTGGTCGCCCGGGTCGCCCGCGAGCGCGGCGAGGACCCGGAGGCGGCGGTGGCCGAGGCCCAGGCGACGGCCGCGGAGGAGCTTGCCGTGGCCGAGGAGCCGGCGGAGCGCGAGACCGAGCGCGAGGAGCGCCCGGCGGCTTCGGCGCCGTACGAGCGCCGGGATCGGCGGACCTTCGACCGTGACCGCGGTTTCGAGCGCCGTGACGACCGTGGCGGCCGTGGTTTCGAGCGCCGTGACGACCGTGGCGGCGACCGGGGCGGCGACCGCCGTCCGTTCGACCGTGACCGTGGCTTCGAGCGCCGTGACGACCGCCGTGACGACCGTGGCGGCCGTACCTTCGAGCGTCGCGACGACCGGCGCCCGTTCGACCGCGACCGTGACCGTGGCTTCGAGCGCCGTGACGACCGCCGTGACGACCGTGGCGGCCGTGGTTTCGAGCGCCGTGACGACCGTGGCGGCCGTACCTTCGAGCGCCGTGACGACCGGGGCGGTGACCGGGGCGAGCGCCGTCCCTTCGACCGCGACCGGGGCGGCCGTTCCTTCGAGCGCCGTGACGACCGCGGCGGCTTCCGCCGGGACGAGCGCGGCGGACACCGGGGCAGCGACCGGCCGTTCAACCGCGACCGCCGCGACGACCGTCCGGGCTTCCGCTCCGGCGGCCACGACCGCCCCAACGGCCGTCGTGACGACCACCGCGGCACCGGCTCCTTCGGCCGCCGCGAGGACAAGCCGCGCTGGAAGCGCAACGGCTGACGGCGAGTGAGCTGAGGAAGGGCCCGTACGACTCCGGTCGTACGGGCCCTTCCGGCGTTTTTTGGGGGCGGCCCGGGCGGTGGCGGAGGGCCGGCCGGGGCGGCGGCGCAGAAATGGCTTTCGGCGCGTCCGGAACTCCCTGTCGGAACCGGTGTTGCGGTTGCTAGCATCCCTTCGCTCGCGTGGCGGAGTGTGGCCCAGGGGGTTACGACACGGCCTGCCGCCGCGCCTCTTCTGACTTCCCTGGGGAGGGACCCTTTGACCCGGCATGCCCGGATCGCTCTCACACTCGTCAGCCTGGCCGCCCTCGGCGCCGGCTCCCTGACCACCGCGGGCCCGGCGGCCGCGGACACCACCCCCACGCCGATCGCGACGGACGGCGTCTGGGGCATCGACTACGCGGGCGGTTTCCTGACCACCGTGGAGTACCGGCCGAGCGGCTACCAGTGGGTGGTCGGCCGGCAGATCTCCGCCGACGGTTCGGCCGTGCTGGCCCAGACGTATCGCGGTTACGCCGACGCGTTGGCGGGCGGCTGGCACGTGCACCGGGTGCCGTGCGACACCGGCCCGCAGGGCTGCGTACCGATGCGCTCCTTCGGCAACACCTACGTCGGCTACTTCATGGACGACGAGACGGGCAAGCAGACGGCCCAGATCCATCTGACCGAGAACTCGCGCAGCGGCACGGCGGAGCCGACCGTCACCGGCGGCCGTTTCGTCGACGCCACCGGCCGCTACTACGTCTACCAGGCGGCCTCGACCGGCAAGCAGTACGTCGACGCGGTGGAGCCCTACCGCAGCGACGACGTGCGGCTGACCCGGTCCTCCACGGCCGCTTCCGTCTGGGGTTCGGCACTGTGGACCCCGGGCGCCGGCAACGGGACCGTCACCGCCTACGACCTGGAGACCAGGAAGACGGTCGCGACCGTCTCCACCGGCGCTCCCTGCACGGTCAAGGAACTCCAGGTCGTCGGCCGCTGGATCTACTGGAACTGCGGGCCGACGGGTGCCGCGGGCGTGTACGACCGTACGGCGAAGAAGCAGATCAAGGTGGACTCCGGTGCCGCTCTGGTCGGTGACGGCTACCTGGTCCGGCACGACCGGACGGCCGGGAAGCTGATGCTGACGGACTACCACACCGGTACGGCCGCCGCCCCGCGCGCGATCGCCGACCTGCCGGCCGGGACCACCGCCGACCAGCGGCGGCTGACCTGGGCGGTGGACAAGTTCGGCGGCGACGTCGCGTACGTCGGCCCCGACAACACGGTCCGGATCGTGCAGAGCGGGGTGCCGACGCAGTCGCTGGCGAAGATCGAGTCGGACGTGGCCGGCGACGCGGTCGACGTGAAGGGCCGCACCGGCGTCGACTACTGGGACAGCATCTGGCAGCTGAACAAGCCCGCGAAGTGGACCTTCACCGTGAAGGACGCGCAGGGCCGCACCGAGCGCACCCTCACGGGCCGGGGCGCGCACGTCGAGGTGAACTGGGACCTGAAGTCGGACAAGGGTGCCTACCTCACCAACGGCCCCAAGACCTGGAGCCTGAAGGCCGCCGCCGAGGACGGCGGCGGCAGTTACACGACCGGCGGCCCGCTGGGCTACAACGGCGGCCTCCAGGGCTTCCACGACCAGGGCTATTACAGCTACGGCGAGCCGGCCACGCTCAACTCCTCGGGCGCGCTGACCCTGCACCACACCACGGGCAAGGGCACGTTCGACTTCAAGAAGACCGCGTCCGGCTGGCCGGCCGGGACGGTGGCCGTGCCGTTCGGCGACATGGGCACGGACCGGTGCGCCGAGTTGCTGGCCCGCATGCCGAACGGCGAACTGCGCCGCTACGCGGGCCGGTGCGGTGAGTCGTACGCCCCGTCGAACAGCCACACCTCCCTCGGCACCGGCTGGAACGCGTACAACGTCCTGACCGCCCCCGGTGACCTGACCGGTGACGGCCGTACCGACCTGCTGGCGCGCAAGGCGTCGACCGGGGACGTCTACCTTTTCGCGAACGACGGTGCCGGGAAACTCAAGCCGGGCGTCAAGATCCGCACCTGGTCGGCGTACAAGAAGATCGTCGGTGCCGGCGATCTGAACGGCGACGGCTTCGGGGACGTGCTGGCGCTGGACAAGGCCGGCACGCTGTGGCGCTACGACGGCACCGGCTCGGGCCAGGTCGAGGAGCGGGTGAAGGTCTTCTCCGACTGGGGGGCGTCGTACAACGCGGTCGTCGGGGTCGGGGACATCACCGGGGACGGCAGGAACGACCTGGTGGCGCGGGACAGTGCGGGCAACCTGTACCGGCAGACCGGTGACGGCAGGGGTTCGTTCGCCGCGCGGGTGAAGATCGCGACCGGCTGGCAGGGCTACAAGGGCATCTTCTAGCCACTCCTTCCGGCCACTCCGCGCCCCGAGTGACGCATGTCACGCCCCCGGTGAGGGAATTGCTGGGGGCATGACAGACGATGAGAGAGCGAGCGCGCGGGGGGCGGCCGGCCCGTCGGACGAGGAACGGCTGGCCCAGCTCGGCTACACCCAGGTCCTCGCCCGCCAGATGTCGGCGTTCTCGAACTACGCCGTCTCCTTCACGATCATCTCGGTCCTCTCCGGCTGCCTGACCCTCTACCTCTTCGGCATGACCACCGGCGGCCCCGCTGTGATCACCTGGGGCTGGGTGGCGGTGGGCCTGATGACCCTGTTCGTCGGCCTGTCGATGGCCGAGATCTGCTCCGCCTACCCGACGTCGGCCGGCCTGTACTTCTGGGCCCACCGGCTGGCGCCCCCGCGGTCGGCGGCGGCCTGGGCGTGGTTCACGGGCTGGTTCAACGTGCTCGGCCAGGTGGCGGTGACCGCGGGCATCGACTTCGGCGCGGCCTCTTTCCTGGGCGCCTACCTGAACCTCCAGTTCGGCTTCGAGGTGACCCCGGGCCGCACGGTGCTGCTGTTCGCGGCGATCCTGCTGCTGCACGGTCTGCTGAACACCTTCGGCGTCGGGATCGTCGCGTTCCTCAACAGCGTCAGCGTGTGGTGGCACGTCCTGGGGGTCGCGGTGATCGCCGGCGCGCTGGCGCTGGTCCCCGACCACCATCAGCCGGCGACGTTCGTCTTCACCGAGTTCGTGAACCGTACGGGCTGGGGCAGCACCCCGTACGTCGTCGTCCTCGGCCTCCTGATGGCCCAGTACACCTTCACCGGCTACGACGCCTCGGCCCACATGACCGAGGAGACCCACGACGCCGCCACGGCCGGCCCGAAGGGCATCGTCCGCTCCATCTGGACGTCCTGGATCGCCGGCTTCGTCCTCCTCCTCGGCTTCACCTTCGCCATCCAGTCGTACGACGAGGAGCTGGCCTCCCCCACGGGTGCCCCACCCGCCCAGATCCTCCTGGACGCCTTGGGCGCCACGGCCGGCAAACTCCTGCTGCTGGTGGTGATCGGCGCCCAGCTCTTCTGCGGCATGGCCTCCGTCACCGCCAACAGCCGCATGATCTACGCCTTTTCGCGGGACGGCGCGCTGCCCTTCTCCCGCGTCTGGTACACGGTCAGCCCGCGCACCCGCACCCCCGTGGCAGCGGTCTGGCTCGCCGCGCTCGCGGCCCTCGCCCTGGGCCTGCCCTACCTCATCAACTCGACGGCCTACGCGGCGGTGACGTCGATCGCGGTGATCGGCCTCTACATCGCGTACGTCATCCCGACCCTCCTCCGGGTCCGCAAGGGCGCCGCCTTCGACCGCGGGCCGTGGCACCTGGGCCGCTGGTCGGGCGTGATCGGCGTCGTCTCGGTGGTGTGGGTCGCGGCGATCACGGTCCTCTTCATGCTCCCGCAGGTCTCCCCGGTCACCTGGAAGACCTTCAACTACGCCCCGGTGGCCGTCCTGGTCGTCCTCGGCTTCGCGACGACCTGGTGGCTGGTCTCGGCCCGCCACTGGTTCCTCAGACGGATCCCGACCGCCGCTTCGGTACCGGCCGAAAAGTAACCTTCCACCCACTCGGGCCCCCTCCGACGCGGCCGTGTCCCCGATACCCGATCGGAGACACGGCCTCGTCCGGCTATGCTCGGACAGGCAACATCGCCTGGGCCCTTAGCTCAATTGGCAGAGCAGTGGACTTTTAATCCATTGGTTGTGGGTTCGAGTCCCACAGGGCCTACGGATGCGGGGCGGAGGATCACTCCTCCGACCTGCGGGACGGCGCCCGAGCCGGCTTCGGTCGGCTCGGGTGCCGACGTCGTTTCCGGGGCGTGCGCGGGCCGCTCGAAAGGCTCATGTCAGCGCTGGGCGCCGTACGCCCGCAGGAACGCGCCCACTCCCGCCCGGAGCAGCCGGTCGGTCTCCGCCGCCGGCAACGGCAGGACGCCGTAGTGCGTCGTCTGGATGATCCGGTGGGAGATCAGGGCCGTGAAGTGGCCGGCCGCCAGGGCCGCGTCGCCGTGCAGGTTCAGCAGGCCGGCGTCCTCCAGGCGGGCCATCGCCTCGGTGAGGGCCCGGCCGACCGGTTCCGGGCCCGCCTCGTGCCAGGCCCTGAGGACCTCGGGCGGTACGTGGTCGGCCTCCGCGTGGATGTGCCGGACCAGCGCGAAGTGGTTGGCGTAGTCGGTCATGAGCCCGTTGAAGGCGCGGGCCAGGGCGACCAGGTCGCGTTCCAGGTCGTCGGGGTGCGGCGGCCGCTCCGGGTCCAGTACGGCGCGCAGGCGGGCGAGTTGGGCGTCCCGGACCTCGCTCGACGTCCAGGTGACGACGGTCTGGAAGAGCTGGGCCTTGCCGCCGGGGAAGTGGTTGTACAGCGTGCGCGTGGAGACGTCGGCCGCGGCGGCGAGCGCGTCGACGGCCGCGCGCGCGTAGCCCTCGCGGCCGAAGACCGTGCAGGCCGCGCTCGCGATGGCCATCTGTTTCTGCAGCTTGCGCGGTGAGACCTCGCGCCGTGCCTGTTCCAGCCGGGACTCGTTCGTTTCGCCCACGCCTGCCTCCTTGGTGACCAGCCCACCCTATCCGAGTTACAACGGACGTTGTAATTGCTACAACGATCGTTGTACCTTGCGGGAGGGCGGTCGCCGAACCGGCCGCCGTCATCGGACGCCCTAGAGGGGGAGAGCTGTGTCCATCACCGCCGCCATCACCGAGCCCGCCACCGATTCCGCCACCGGTGCCCGTGCCGCCCAGGAGCCTCCGCTCCGCGTCGCCGTGATCGTCGGCAGCGTGCGCGAGGGACGCCTGGGGCGGGCCGTCGCCGACTGGTTCCTCGCCACCGCCGCCGCCGATCCGGGGCTCGAGTTCGACGTCATCGACCTCGCCGACGTGGACCTGCCGCTGGTGATGCCCGGCTGGGGCGGCACGCCGAGCCCCGAGGCCGTCGCCGCGCTGCGGGAGGTCTCGCCGCGGCTCGCCGCCGCAGACGCGTTCGTGGTCGTCACGCCGGAGTACAACCACAGCTTCCCGGCGGTCCTGAAGAACCTCCTCGACTGGCACCTGCGCGAGTGGCAGGCCAAGCCGGTCGGTTTCGTGTCGTACGGCGGTCTCGGCGGCGGTCTGCGCGCGGTCGAGCAGCTCCGGCTGGTCTTCGCCGAACTGCACGCGGTGACCGTGCGCGACTCGGTCAGCCTGCACGGCCCCTGGTCCGGGCTCGGCGAGGACGGCGTCCCGCGCGACGCCGACGTGTGCACGGGCGCCGCCAAGGGCATGCTCGGCCAGCTCACGTGGTGGGGCCGGGCGCTGCGCACCGCACGCGCCGAGCGCCCCTACGGCGCCTGAGGGGCGGCGCGCGATGAGTACCTTCCGCACCACGCGGTCCGCGCCGGCCCCGCCGGCCCCGGACACGCCCCCCACCGCGCTCTACCGCGTCGTCACCGTCGTCGTCCTCGGCACCGTCATGGCCGTGCTCGACATGACGATCGTCAACGTCGCGATGCGCCGCCTCTCGGAGTCCTTCGGCGCGCCGCTGGAGACCATCCAGTGGACCGCGACCGCGTACACGCTCGCCCTCGCCGCGGTCATCCCGGCCGCCGCCTGGGCGATGGGCCGGATCGGCGCCAAGCGGACGTACGTGATCGCGCTGGCCCTGTTCACACTGGGCTCGGTGCTCGCCGCCTGCGCCTGGGACGCGGGCAGTCTGATCGCCTTCCGGGCGGTGCAGGGGCTGGGCGGCGGGCTGCTTCAACCGGTCGGCATGACGATGGGCATGCGCGCCGCCGGCCGGGCCCGGCTCGGCCGGGCGATGGCCCTGCTGGGGCTGCCCATCCTGGTCGGCCCGGTGGCCGGCCCGGTGCTCGGCGGCTGGCTGGTCGACGCCGCCTCCTGGCAGTGGATCTTCCTGATCAATGTGCCCGTCGGTGCCCTGGCCCTGTTCCTCGCGGCCCGCCTGCTGCCGAAGGACGCCCCGGACGCCCGCGGCCGGGACCTGCAGCGGCTGGACGTCCCCGGCCTGCTGATGCTCTCGCCCGGCCTGGCCCTGCTGCTGTACGGGCTCTCGCGCGGCGGCGGGCGCGGCGACTTCACCGCGCCCGGCGCCCTGGTACCGGTGCTCGCCGGTGCCGTGCTCGCGGCGGCCTTCGTCCGGCGGGCGCTCGCCGTCCGCGCGCCCCTGCTGGACCTGCGACTGCTGCGGGACCGCACCTTCGCCGCCGGCATCGGCACCCTCGCCCCGTTCACCTGCGGCTACTTCGGGTCGATGCTGCTCGGGCCGCTGTACTGGCAGCAGGAGCGGGGGCTGAGCGCGACGGCGGCCGGACTGCTCGGGGCGCCGGTCGGGCTGGTGGTCGGTACGACCATGCAGATCGCGGCCCGCCGGATCGATCAGGCGGTACCGCGCCGGCTGGTCGCCGCGGGGTGCGCGGTCGCCGCCCTCGGCATGGGCCTGCTGGCCTGGCAGACGGGTGTACCGGGGGTGGCGCCCTGGCGGATCGTCGTCGCGGGCATGGTCATGGGCGTCGGCGCCGGGATGACCCTGATGCCGACGATGACCACCGCGACCCGTGCCCTGCCCCCGGACCGGCTGGCCGCGGCGAGCACCGCGCTGAGCATCAACGCCCAGCTGGCCGCGTCCGTGGGTACGGCCCTGCTGTCGGTGGTGCTGGGCGCGACGGGCCCGGACCCGGCCGGTTTCCGGCTCGCCTACGCCGTGGCGGCGGCACTGCTCGCCCTCGGCGTCCTGTCGGCCCTCCGGCTCCCGGCCCGGCGCCAGGGCTGAGCGCCCGCTAGCCCGCCGTCAGCTCCGTCAGCTCCGGCAGCTCCGTCAGTTCGGCCAGCGGCAGCGTGTGCTGGGTCTGGAGCACCTTGGCCCGCAGGTAGCGGACGTTGTGGGCCGTGGTGAAGACGCCGGTCGGCACCCGGTCCCGTACGGCGACTCCCAGCGTGCGCAACTGCGCCGCCTTGTCGGGGTTGTTGGAGAGCAGGTCCAGCTCGTTGACGCCGAGGGCGGCGAGCATCTGCGCGGCGGCCGTGTAGTCGCGGGCGTCCTCCGGCAGGCCGAGGGCGGCGTTGGCCGCGTAGGTGTCGAGCCCCTCGTCCTGGAGGGCGTAGGCGTCGAGCTTGTTGTAGAGGCCGATGCCCCGGCCCTCCTGGCGGAGGTAGAGCAGGACGCCACCGCGGTCGGCGATGCGCTCGACCGCCTCGCGCAGCTGGGGGCCGCAGTCGCAGCGGGCCGAGCCGAAGACGTCGCCGGTCAGGCACTCGGAGTGCAGGCGCACCAGCGGGGTGGGGCCGGGGTCGCCGAGGACGACGGCGAGGTGCTCCTGGCCGTCGGCCAGACCGTGGAAGGTGACGAGTTCCGCGTCGGCGGTGTAGCCGTCGGCGAAGCGCAGCGGTACCCGGACGCGGGCGCGCGGGGTGGCGGCGGGGATGTCGGGCATGCAGTCCCTCCGGGGCATTGCTTCAGCTTTGAAGCAGTGGTTCGCAGGGACCTTACCGCATGCTTCAAAGTTGAATCAATGCGTCACTCGGGTGAGGCGCCGGAGCAGGGCGACGACCGCCGGCGCCACGGCACGTCCTCCGTCGCGGACCCCGCCTCGTCGTCCGCGCCCTGAAGCCCCCGCGCGATCCCCGTGCAGATCTCCTCCAACTGCCCCACCTGCTCCGGGGTGAGCCGGTCGAACAGTGCGGCACGTACCGTCTCGACGTGCCCGGGTGCCGTACGCTCCAGTACGGTCATCCCCTCGTCCGTCAGCACCGCGAACGAACTGCGCTTGTCCCAGCGGCAGTTCTCCCGCCGCACCAGGCCGTCGCGCTCCAGCCGGGTCACCGCGTACGTCAGCCGGCTGCGCGTGATCTTCAGCGTCTCGGCGAGATCGGTCATGCGCAGCCGCCGGTCGGGGGCGTCGGAGAGGTTGGCCAGCACCGAGTAGAACAGGTGCGGCATGCCGCCCTCCTGCTGGAGCTGCCGGTCGATCGCGTCCTCCAGGAGGCGGGAGGCGGCGATGTAGGCGCGCCAGGCGCGCTGCTCCTCGGGGGTGAGCCAGCGGGTCGTCATGCCGCCAGTGTAAGTTTGTTTCAAACTTGAACCAAGCTGTCCGTCCGCCGACCGTCCGCCCAGTGACCGTCCGCCTCCGAAGAGAGGGCGCCGATGCCCCTGCCGTACGTGCTGCTGTCCGCCGCCGTCTCCCTCGACGGCTATCTGGACGACACCGGTCCCGAGCGGCTCCTGCTCTCCAGCCCGGCCGACTTCGACCGGGTCGACGAGGTGCGGGCCTCCGTCGACGCCATCCTCATCGGCGCCGGCACCATCCGAGCCGACAACCCGCGGCTGCTGGTCAACTCCGCCGAGCGGCGCGCGGCGCGCATCGCGGCGGGCAGGCCGGAGTACCCGCTCAAGGTCACCGTCACCGCCTCCGGCGACCTCGACCCCGGCGCCAACTTCTGGCACACCGGCGGCGCGAAACTCGTCTACACCACCGACCAGGGCGCCGAGCGGGCCGCCCGCCTGCTCGGGCGCACCGCCGACGTCGTCCCGCTCGGCCCGGCCCTCGACTGGCGGGCCCTGCTGGAGCACCTGAACGACGTGCGCGGAGTCGGGCGCCTGATGGTGGAGGGCGGCGGCACGGTCCACACCCAGCTGCTGACCCAGGGCCTCGCCGACGAACTCCAGCTGGTGCTCGCCCCGCTCTTCGTCGGCGACCCCGCGGCCCCGCGCCTGTTCGGGCCCGGCGGCTACCAGGACGGTCGTCTGCGCCTGCTCGACACCCGCCGGATCGAGGACGTCGTCCTCATGCGGTACGAGCCCACGGCCCCCGGCACCGGTCCGGCCGCCACCGCCGCCGACCGCCACTGGCTGCGCACCGCCTGCGAGCTCGCCGCGCTGTGCCCGCCCTCGGAGACGGCGTTCAGCGTCGGCGCGGTCGTGGTCGCCGCCGACGGTACGGAGCTGGCCCGCGGCCACTCGCGCGAGGGCGCCGACCCCGTGGTCCACGCGGAGGAGGCGGCCCTCGCGAAGGTCGGCCCGGCCGATCCGCGGCTGCCCGGCGCCACCGTCTACAGCAGCCTGGAGCCCTGCGCCCGCCGCGCCTCGCGCCCGGCGCCCTGCGCCGAGCTGATCCTCGCCGCGGGCGTGCGCCGCGTGGTCACCGCGTGGCGGGAGCCGGACACGTTCGTGGCGGGGGCCGACGGGGCGGGAATGCTGTTCACCGCGGGTGCGCAGGTCGTCGTCCTGCCGGAGCTGGAGGCTCTCGCCAAGGCGCCGAACGCCCATCTGCTCGCCTGACAGCACTCAGGGCCGGAATCCAATGGATTCCGGCCCTGAGTCTTCAGTAGCGGGGACAGGATTTGAACCTGCGACCTCTGGGTTATGAGCCCAGCGAGCTACCGAGCTGCTCCACCCCGCGTCGTTGTGTCATCAGCATACGCCATGTTCAGGGCCCGATGCACATCGCTTTCCACACGCTCGGCGATCATCACGGAAAGTGATCGGGTGGGTGCCATGCGTATGACATCTGAGTCACCATCAAAACCGCAGATGACTGCTGTACCCGGGTCAACTCGCCCGTTCTGCGGGGGTCCTGGCCGATAAGTCCGCCGCCGAAAAAGCTTAATGATCAAGTCGAACGGGTTGGAAAGTGACTGGCAGGTCTATTAACGTTCGATAACGCAGCGCGGTCGTCCCAGCCGTCACAAGAGACGGCTCCGTGCGCACGCGCCGAATCCCGCAAGGGAACCGGGGAACCACCACCCTGGGGTGAATCACGCGAATGCCGCCGTGGACTTGAGTTCACGACCGGTATACGCGCGTAGGAGACCTTCCTGCTCCGAACCCGTCAGCTAACCCGGTAGGCGGAGGAAGGAAAGGAGCACGCCCGCGTGGCGTCCAACCGCCCTGCCCCAGAAGCCCCGTTCATACCCGCGGAAGCCCCCACCGAGACCTTCGGCTACGGCGCCTACCGCGCCGAAGAGGGCCCCTGGGAGGAGTGGAACCCCACCGAGGAATCCGTCGCCCCGGTCCGTGGCCGGCACCGCGTCGCCAAGCAGCGCGGCGGCTTCGCGCGCAGCTCCACCGTCCTCGGCGTCGGCGTGATGGCCGCGGTCGGCGCGGGCGGCATGGCCAGCGCCCACACCGGCAAGCCGCCGGTCTCCATCTCCCTGCCCGACATGCCCTCCGTCGGCTCCCTCTTCGACGACGGCTCCGCCGACTCCCAGACGTCCGAGACCACCGCCACCGCGCTCAGCGGCGTCGGCGTGACCTCGGCCGACGCCGAGGACGGCACCGACGCGGGCGAGGCCCTGCGCAACCGGATCATGGCCCAGGCCGAGCAGCAGCAGGGCCAGGCCGAGAGCAAGGCCACCGCCGCCGCGCTCGCCGCCGTCGAGAAGCAGAGCGCCGAGGCCGCCGCCAAGGCCGAGAAGGAAGCCGCCGCCAAGGCCGCCGCGGCCAAGGAGAAGGCCGAGGCCGACGCCGAGAAGGCGGAGGCCGCCGCGGAGAAGGCGGCCGAGGAGAAGCGGCTGGCCGAGCTGGCCAAGCAGTACGCGCTGCCGACCTCCTCGTACACGATCACCTCGACGTTCGGCCAGGCCGGCTCGATGTGGTCCTCCGGCTACCACACCGGCCTCGACTTCGCCGCCCCCACCGGCACCCTCATCAAGGCCGTCCACAGCGGCACGATCACCCAGGCGGGCTGGGCCGGCGCCTACGGCTACCGCACGGTCCTCACCCTGGACGACGGCACCGAGCTGTGGTTCTGCCACCAGTCCTCGATCAGCGTCTCGGTCGGCCAGAAGGTCAGCACCGGCGACGTCATCGGCCGCGTCGGCGCCACCGGCAACGTCACCGGCCCGCACCTGCACCTGGAGGTCCACCCCGGCGGCCAGGCCACCGGCATCGACCCGATGGCGTGGCTGCGCGACAAGGGCCTCAACCCCTGAGCGGCCCTCTGCCCGAACTTGGCGCCGGTGGCGGGATGCGACGACCCGCCACCGGCGTTGACATGACGTATGACGTCACTACGTAAACTCGGCTCCTCCGACCTCGAGGTCTTCCCGCTCTCCCTCGGCGGCAACGTCTTCGGCTGGACCGCCGACGAGGACACCTCCTTCGCCGTCCTGGACGCCTACACGGCGGCCGGCGGCAACTTCATCGACACCGCCGACGCCTACTCCGCCTGGGTCGAGGGCAACAAGGGCGGCGAGTCCGAGACGATCATCGGCAAGTGGCTCGAGGCGCGCGGCAACCGCGCCGACGTCGTCATCGCCACGAAGGTCAGCCAGCACCCCGAGTACCAGGGGCTGTCCGCCGCCACCATCAAGGCCGCCGCCGACGCCTCCCTGCGCCGCCTGGGCACCGACTACATCGACCTCTACTACACCCACTTCGACAAGCCCGAGGTGCCGGTCGAGGAGATCATCGGCACGCTGGACGAGCTGGTGAAGGCCGGCAAGGTCCGGCACATCGCCGCCTCCAACATCACCCCCGAGCGCCTGCAGGCCTCCCTGGACTTCTCCGACCGCGAGGGCCTCGCCCGCTACGTCGCCCTCCAGCCGCACTACAACCTGGTCTCCCGCGACACCTACGAGGGCCCGCTCCAGGACCTCGTCGCCCGCGAGGGCCTGTCCGCCGTCCCGTACTTCTCCCTCGCCTCGGGCTTCCTGACCGGCAAGTACCGCCCCGGCACGACCGTCGACAGCGCCCGCGCCGGCAGTGCCGCGGCGCACGCCGACTCCGCACGCGGCCGGCGGGTCCTGGCGGCCCTGGACGAGATCGCCGCCGCCCACGGGGCCCCGGTCGCCACGGTCGCGCTGGCCTGGCTGGCCGCCCAGCCGACGATCACGGCCCCGATCGCCTCGGCCCGCACGGCGGACCAGCTTCCGGCGCTGCTCGGGGTGGCGGAGCTGCGCCTGACGGAGGAGGAACTCGCCAGGCTGACCGAAGCATCGGCCTGAGCACCCCTGGCGGGCGGCGACCCTTCGCGGCCACCCTTCTCGGCCGTCACGTTCCGCGGCGACGGCGATCGGCCACGCGGTCGAGGAGGCCGACGAGGCCAAGGCTGTGGAGACCACCGAGACGCCGCGGCGCGTTCCGGCGGTGCCGAACCCACCGTCGTGGCCGAGCCCCCTGGAGGACGGCCCCCCTCCTCGGCCTTCCCGTTCCGCCGCGAGGGTGATCGGCCGCGACGGCGCGTTCCGGCGGTGCCGAACCCACCGTGACCCCGCGGGGCTACGACCGATACGGGTTGTACCCGGGGTACGGCACCGCCGGACCGCCGTACGCCGGCCAGTACGGCATCGGCACCGGTCCCGCGTACACCGGCCGAGCCGGCGCGGCCGCTCGCGCCGCGTAGTCCAGCGCCGGCCGCGCCACGTACCTGCGTCTCCACAGCTCTTCCAGCAGCTCCCGCTCCCGGACGACGAAGTCGGCCCCGGCCTTGCCGGTGCGCCCCCGGTGCCGCAGGAACGCGAGCGACGTGGCGTCCCGCTCGTACTGCGCCACGGCCCGTGCCGCCGGGCGCCCGTGGTGGTGCCGGGCGTAGTCCCTGGCCATCCGCCGGGCCCGCATCGAGCCCAGCGCGAACGGCTCGGCCGGCCCCAGCCAGCCGGCCGGCACATACGCCGGCAGCTCCGCCCGCACGGTCCCCAGCTCCCGCTGCCGGATCCAGATCGCGAGCCAGGTCAGCACCCCGAAGGCGGGCACCATGAAGGCGCCGTAGACGGCGAAGAAGCCGTACTCGCCGAAGGTGGAGGAGCCGTTCCAGAAGGCGTGCATGCTCATCGCGAGCAGCAGTCCGCACAGGGGGAGCAGGACGCGCCGCGCGTGCTGCCGCTCGGCGGACAGCGCGGCGATCCCGAAGCCGATGCCGGTGAGGACGGTGAACAGGGGGTGCGCGAACGGGGACATCACGATGCGCACGAAGAAGGTGGCGGCGGTGACGGAGGCGATGCCGCGGTCGCCGGTGAGCTGGTCGGTCCCGAAGGCCGTGCCGAGGTAGAGGATGTTCTCGGTGAAGGCGAACCCGGTGGCGGTGACCCCGGCTATCACCACCCCGTCCACGATCCCGGTGAAGTCGCGTCGGCGGAAGAGGAAGACCAGCAGTACGGCGGCGGCCTTGGCGGACTCCTCCACGATCGGCGCTATCACGGTGGCACCGAGGGTGTCGGCGCTGACCGGGTCCGCGACCGAGGTGGCTATCCACCGGGTCGCGAAGCTGTTGGCCACGATGGCTATCAGCGCCGCCGCACACGCTCCCCAGGCGAAGGAGAAGACCAGGTTCCGCCAGGGGCCCGGCTCCACCCGGTCCAGCCACCGGAAGGCGGCTATCAGCCAGGGCACGGGCAGCACGGCAAGACCGAGCCCGACGAGGAAGCCCTCCGTGCCGGTCTGCCGCCGGACGAGCGCGAGGATGACCAGGCCGGACAGCACCAGCAGCGTGCTCAGTGCCCCGTACCGCACCCATCTGCGCTGCCACCAGTGCGGGTGGCGGAGCACACCGCCCTCTGGGCTCGGCGGATACGTCGGGAACGGAGGACTGGTGGCCACGGCATCGACCCTAACGGTGGCGGGACGAGGGGCTGGAGCGGTTTATCGGTCCTGCTCAGCGGTCCGGTGCGGGACGCGCCGGAACAGCAGATCGTGCACCACATGACCCTTGTCCAGTCCCTGTCCCTCGAAACGGGTCAGCGGCCGGAACTCCGGGCGTGCCGCGAAGCCGCCCTCTGCCCGGGTGTTCTCGAAGTCGGGGTGCGCGGTGAGCACCTCCAGCATCTGCTCGGCGTACGGCTCCCAGTCGGTCGCGCAGTGCACGATCGCGCCGGGCTTCAGCCGGGTGGCGGCGAGCGAGAGGAACTCGGGCTGGATGAGCCGCCGCTTGTGGTGCCGCTTCTTGGGCCACGGGTCGGGGAAGTAGACGCGCAGCCCGTCCAGGGAGTCCGGGCGGAGCATCTCCCGCAGCAGGATGATCGCGTCCCCGTTGCCCACGCGGATGTTGGACAGGCCGTTCCGGTCGGCCAGGCCCAGCAGGTTCCCCTGGCCGGGGGTGTGCACGTCGACGGCCAGGATGTTGGTGTCCGGGTCGCCCGCGGCCATCTGCGCGGTGGCCTCGCCCATCCCGAACCCGATCTCCAGGACCACGGGACGGTCGTTCCCGAACAGCTCGCCGAGATCGATCACCCGCTGCCCGTCGATGTCCAGCCCCCACTTGGGCCACAGCCGCTGGAGCGCGTCGGCCTGCCCGGCCGTCACCCGGCTCCGCCGCGGCTGGAAACTCCGGATCCGCCGCTCGAAGTGCGAGCCGGCCGGATCGGCCTTGGGCCCGTCCGGGAACCGCGGCTCCCCCTTGGCCCGGGTGTGCCGGATGGAGGCTCCGGGGGTGTGGGGGGCCGGGGAGGGGGCTTCGGGGGCATTGAGAAAGTCAGACACAGTAAGACAGATTTTACGGCGCTCACCGACAGGCGGACGGTCACTGACAGGCGGACGGAGCGCTGCCCTTCGGGTGCGGGCGGGTGGGCGGATGGGCGAAGCGGGGGTCCAGGGGGCGGAGCCCCCTGGTACGGCGACTACAGCGAGCCGAGCAGGGCAAGCACCCGGCGCCCGACCTCCCGCCCGATCGGCAACGAGGCAGTCGCGGCAGGCGAGGGCGCGTTGAGCACGTGCACCGCCCGCGCCCCCTCCCGGATCAGAAAGTCGTCCACCAGCGTCCCGTCCCGCAACACCGCCTGCGCCCGCACCCCGGCAGGGGCCGGCACCAGATCCCCGGCCTCCACACCGGGCAGCAGCCTGCGCACGGCCTCCAGGAACGCCCCCTTGGACACCGAGCGGTGCAGCTCACCCGCCCCGTACCGCCAGTGCCGCCGGGCGATCGCCCACGACCCCGGCCACGCCAGCGTCCCGGCCAGCTCCCGGGGCCGTACGACCCCCCAGCCGTACCCCTCCCGGGCCAGCGCCGGCACCGCGTTGGGGCCGATGTGGACGCCCCCGTCGATGCCCCGGGTCAGATGCACCCCGAGGAACGGGAACGCCGGGTCCGGCACCGGATACACCAGCCCGCGCACCAGCTCCGGCCGCGCCAGCTCGTAGTACTCCCCGCGGAACGGCACGATCCGCACCTCGGGCTCGTCGCCGGTCAGCCGGGCCACCTCGTCGCAGTACAGCCCCGCGCAGTTCACCAGCACCCGCCCGCGGACCACGTCTCCGGCCGCGGTGAGCACGGCCACGCCCCGGTCCGCGCGCCGGTCCACCCGGACGACCCGGGCGCCGTACCGGATCTCCGCCCCGGAGGCCCGCGCCAGTTCCCGGGCGACGCCCACGAAGTCGCACACCCCGGTCGTACCGACGTGTATGGCGGCCAGGCCGCGCACCTCCGGCTCGTAGCCCGCGATCTGGGCGGGGCCCAGTTCCCGCACCGGGATGCCGTTCTCCCGGCCGCGCTGCACGAGCGTGTGCAGCCGGGGCAGCTCCTCCCGCTCGGTGGCGACGATCAGCTTGCCGGTGACGGCGTGCGCGATGCCGTACTCGGCGCAGAACTTCACCATCTCGGCGGCGCCCCGCACCGCGTACCGCGCCTTGAGCGAGCCCGGGCGGTAGTAGATCCCGCTGTGGATGACCCCGCTGTTGCGCCCCGTCTGGTGCCGGGCCGGCCCGGGCTCCTTCTCCAGCAAGGTCACACGCGTGCCCGGCGCCGCCCGGGTGATCGCATACGCCGTCGAGAGCCCGACGATTCCCCCACCGACCACGAGCACATCACAGTCGTACGCCCCGGCCCGCACCTGCACCACCTCCGCCTCCGATAGTGCACTGCGCCACTGACAGTGCCTTCAAACACGGGGAACGGCAGCACCGCTCAGCGGCGCGGGGAACCGCGCGACAAGCCACTGACCACCCGCAGTCGCGTGATCGCAGCAGCCCGGCAGACGCTGAAGCGCCCGCTACGCCGGAGCCATCAGCAGCGGCCGGGCCCGCTCCCGCAGCTCCACCACCCGCGGCTCGTCCCCGTACGGCTCCAGCCGGTGCAGAAGATCCTTCACATACTCGGTGGTACGAGCGGACGAGATCCGCCCGGCCACCTCCACGGCCCGCACCCCCTGCTCACATGCGGCATCGAGGTTTCCGGACTCCAGCTCGGCGACGGCCGAGACCACCAGCCGCAGCCCGTGCGACCGCACGAACTCCTCCGTCGGCTTCGACAGGGCCTGCTCGGTGAACCGCCGGACCTGCCGTGGTGCCTTCAGGTCCCGGTAGCACTCGGCCGCGTCGGCGGCGAACCGGTCGTACGAGTAGAAACCCAGCCAGGAGGGGTCGTTGTCCCCCTCGCGGGACCGCTCCAGCCAGCCCTCGGCCGCCTTCAGCGCCGTGCCGGCCGCCTGGGCGTCTCCCGCGCGCGCGTGCGCCCGCGCCTCGACCAGCCGGAAGAAACTCATCGTCCGCGCGGTCGCCAGTCCCCGGTTCCGCTCCAGCGCGGCCTGCGCCAGGTCGACGCCCTCGTCGCCGAAACCCCGGTACGTCGCCTGAAGCGACATGGAGGCGAGGACGTAGCCCCCCAGCGGGACGTCCGCCGCCGCGCGGGCGAGCCGCAGCGCCTGGATGTAGTACCGCTGCGCGGCTTCCTGCTGCCCGGTGTCGAAGGCCATCCATCCGGCGAGCCGGGTCAGTTCCGCGGAGGCCCCGAACAGGGCGCGGCCGACCTCGTCGGAGTAGGAGCCGAGCAGCAGCGGTGCCGCCTCCACCCGCAGGCACTCCGGCACCATCGAGGAACGCCAGTCCCCGCCCCCGTACTTGGAGTCCCACCGCCTGGCGTCCTCGGCGGCCTCCCGCAGCTTCTGCACATCGCTGTGGCCGACTTTGATCGGTGCACCGGACCCCTCGACGGAGCCCGCCTCCCGCGCGACCGAGCTGTCGGCGGGGGTTATCAGCCACCGTGATGCGGGCGTTGCGTATGCGCTCACTGCGAACGACCCGGCCAGGGACTGCCAGATGCCACCGGTCCCGGCCCGGCGGCCGGCGAGGTCCAGACGGTACAGCTCGGTCGCCGACTTCACCGCCTGCCCGACGTCTCTGGGGAAGGCGAGGCCCACTTCGGGCGCGGGGTCCGCGTCCGCCAGGCCGATCTCGTGGAGCGGCACCGGACGGCCCAGCTTCTGGCCGATGGCGGCGGCGATGAGGTGCGGCGCCGCACCCTGCGGCACCATGCCCTTCGACACCCAGCGCGCCACGGACGTCTTGTCGTAGCGAAGCGTCAACCCGCGTTGGGCGCCAAGGTCGTTGACGCGGCGGGCGAGTCCCGCGTTGCTGATTCCCGCGAGGGCGAGAACGGCGCCGAGCTTTTCGTTCGGCCCGCGTTGCTCCCTGGACATGCGCCACCCCTCGACACAGACGGCTGCCGCGCTGGCATAACCATGCGGCATTCGTAAACCCAGCGTAGTTCGCCGCATCCCAAGCGTTAAGGGGCATTGTTCCGGTTGGCGGGATTGTGGTCCGTGCGGGAGTACGGCCCTGTACGCACCGTGCACGGTCTGTCGCCGCGTGCCCCCGCCCGTGTGGCCGTGCGCCCGTCCGTGCGCTCTTCTCCGGCCATCGGGGGAGCGGTTCCATGGCTACTGCGTGGGTCGGCCCGCTGTACTGGATCCAGTGGGCTGGGGGACACCGCCACCTTCATCCCCGCGGGTGGCGGACCGGTCCGGGAGGCGATGCCCGCCTCCCGGACTGTGCGCGTGCGCGCGCCGCCATGTGCTTCGCAGTCCTGTACGGAGCGTGCTCATGTTCGGCGCTCGTCAGTTTATTTGGCCGAAAACAGTCCCCCTTCGCTGTGCGGGATTTCCGCTCCGACCACGCAACTTGAGGGCGCGAACGGCGTCTTGGGGGAGCGCATTGGGGGCGCATTCGCGCCGTACTCCTAGGTTGTCCCACCTGGGCGGGACCGTCACGCGGTCACCGGCCGCCCGTCAACTTCCGTGTCGTGTCCCGGGAACTTCACTCGATCTAAGGCGGTGCCACCGCCCCTCTGCGGCGCGTTCTTCATGGCAGCATGGGGGACCGGTTCCTAGGTGCACTGGTTGTCCACAGCCTGTGGAGGCTTCGATGCGGTGGTTGGTGGGTTGGAGCAGCACCGCCGCGGGCGCCGCCGGGATCGGTTCCGCGGGCGCCATCGGATACGACGGCGAAACCCTGCAGCCGGTCGGTTCCCAACTCCTGTGGGGCGACCCGGATCCGCTGTGGGCCGTCGGCGACTGGCGACCGGACGAGGTGCGCGTGGTGCGCGCCGACGCCCAGCACCGCATCGCCGTCCTCGGCATCTGCGGCGCCAGCGACGAAGAACTGCGGCGCGGCCTGGTCACCGCGCGCGGGGGCGCACTGCGCCATCTGACCACCTGGCCCGGCAGCTACACGGCCGTCGTCCAGGCCGGCCGCCGCATCACCGTCTGCGGTGATCTCGCGGGCGCCCGGCCGGTGTTCCACACCCCCTGGGCCGGCGGCACGGCCTACGCCACCGCCGCACTGCCCCTCGCCGACCTGGTCGAGGCCAACCTCGACTTCACCCACCTCGCCGCACTGCTCGCCGCCCCGGACGTACCGGCAGCGCTGCGGGACACCACCCCGTACGACGGCGTACGGCGCATTCCGCCCGGGCATGCCCTGGTGCTGCGCGCCGGAGCACGCGAGATCGTGGGGTACGAACAGGTCGCCTCCCTCGCCGTGGCCGCGGCCCCGGCCGACCCCGACCGCGCGGTGGACGCCGTACGGGACGCCCTCGTGGAGGCGGTCCGCACCCGGCTGGCGGCGCCCCGGCACGTGCCCGACCTGGACCCCGGACCGGTGCCCGGCATGGGCCCGGCCGAGCGGCGGGCCGCGCGCGGCATGCCGGTCCCCGGCATCGGCGCCGACCTGTCCGGCGGCCCCGCCTCCGGCACCCTCGCGCTGCTGGCCGCCGGACTGCCCGGCAGACCCGGCACCCTCCTCGGCCACGGCACCGGCGCCGGCGAACGCCTCCTCGCGGTCACCTTCAACGACCTGGCCGTGGCCGGCCGCGAGGCCGAACTGGAACGCGCCGGTGTCCTGGCCGCGGGCCCCCGCCTGCACCACGTGGTGGTCACCGGCGGCGAGGAGACCCTGCCGTACGCCGACCTCGACGGCCCGCTGACCGATGAGCCGGGACCCTCCCTGGTCCTGGCGGCGCGGCACCGCGCGCGGCTCGCCGCAGGCAGCGCCGACCACTTCACCGGCCACGGCGCCCGCCAGGTCCTGGACGCCCACCCCGCCCGGCTCGCCGACCTCCTGATGGACCGCCGGCGGCGCCACCTGGTCCGGCCGGTCGCCGCGCTCGCCCGCGCCGACGGCTCGGTGATGGTCCCCGCGCGCGTGTACGGCGCGGCCCGGCGCCTCGCCCGCACGCCCTACCGGTCGGGCCTGGAGGCGCTGGCCGAGCGGCTGATGCGGCGCCGCTTCGACGAGCCCAAGGGGGCGGTCGGGGCGTCCCTCGCCGCCCTGACCTGGGCCGGACCGGGGCCGGCCGCCCGGTGGCTGACGGGTGAGGCGCTGGCTGAAGTATCGGTTCTGCTCCAAGCGGAGGCCGACCGCTCCGGAACCGGCGCGCAGCGACCCGGCGACTATCGCGCGCGTGCGGCACTCGCCCGGTACGCCGCCGACCTCCGCGTCCTGGAACAGGCCGCGGAGATCCGCTCCCAGCGCCTGCACGCCCCCTTCCTCGACAACCAGGTCGTCCGCGCCTGCCGTGACCTCCCCGAAGCGCTGCGCGTCCAGCCCGGCGCCCGGGCCGCCACCCTCCGTACGGTCCTGGAGGGCGCCGGTGTCACCGACCTCCCGCCCGGTTGGGGCGCTCCCTCCCACGCCTCGTCGGCGGCGGCCGCGCGCGCGGGCCTGCGGGTGGCGGCCGACCCGCTCCTGGACCTCTTCGCCACCCCCCTCCTGGCCGACGCCGGCCTGGTCGAGGCCCGAGTCATCCGCAAGGCCGTCCGCGCCGCCTCCGCCGGCGAGCCCCTCCCCCTGGACGGCCTGGCCGACCTCATCTCCCTCGAACTCTGGCTCCGCCGCCTCCTCTCCCGCCGAGGCACCTGCTGGACGGGCACCCCCACCCGCTCGCGGGCGGTGCCGTCCGGGATCCAGCCGAGAAGAAGCGCGCTCACGCCGGGGGCGTGAGCCTCCGGCCGTTCAGCGGTTCAGCGGCGGCCGGCCGGGACCCGGTTCAGCGGTACCGGGGCCGTCGTTCGGTTCAGCGGTACCGGGGCCGGGGGCGTGGGCGTGGCTGTCGTTTCGTCCGCGGGCCGTGGCGGGCTGGGCGCGCGGTTCGCCGCGCCACCGGAGAGCTGCCGCCGCCTACCCGCGGGCAGTTCACCCGTACCCACACGCCCGGTCACCAGGGCCCCGGAGCCAAAACCGCCGTGACCCACCCCTCGACCCCCCGCCACAATGACCACGTGCGGTACAGAATCCTGGGCGTAACCCAAGCAGCAGACGACCAGGGCACCCCCGTACCCATCGGCGGCCCACGCCTCCGTACCCTCCTCGCCGCCCTCGCTCTCCGCCCCGGCCGCACCACCACCCCCGGCACCCTCATCGACGAGATCTGGGCGGGCGACCCGCCCCAGGACGCCCTCGCCGCCCTCCAGGCCCTCGTCGGCCGGCTCCGCCGAACCCTCGGCCGGCACGCCATCGCCTCCACCCCGGGCGGCTACCGCCTCGACGCGACCGAGGAGGACGTGGACCTCCACGTCTTCGAACGGCTTACCCACAGCGGCACCGCAGCCCTCACCGCAGGCGACCCGGCCACCGCCCACCGCACCCTCACCGAGGCTCTCGCCCTCTGGTACGGCCCGCCCCTCGCCGACCTCCCCGACCGCACCGCCGCCGCCCGCCCGGAGGCCCTGCGGCTGACGGCGGCCCGCGCCCGCGCCGCCGCGGCGCTCGCCCTGGGCCGCGCCCAGGAGGCCGTACCTGAGCTGACGGAACTGACCGCAGCCCACCCGTACGACGAGCCCCTGCACGTCCTCCTCATCCGCGCCCTGCGCGACACGGGCCGCCCGGCCGACGCCCTCGCCGCCTACGAGTCCGCCCGCCGGACCCTCGCCGACACCCTCGGCACCGACCCCGGCCCGGAACTCAAGGCCCTGCACACGTCGTTGCTGACACAGGAGAACCCCGTGTCCCCGGCGCAGGCCGTGTCCCCGGCGCCGCCGCAGCCCCCTGCCCAGCCCCGCGAGCGGACCGGGAACCTCCGTCCCCGTCTGACGTCCTTCGTCGGGCGGGAACCAGAACTCGAGGGCATTCGTTCGGACTTGCACAGGACCCGCCTGGTCACGCTCACCGGACCGGGCGGCTCGGGAAAGACCCGCCTCGCCGAGGAGGCCGCCACGGCGTTCCCCTCGGCCTGGCTGGTCGAGCTGGCCCCGCTGGACCATCCGGAGGCGGTGCCCGGCGCCGTGGTCAGCGCGCTCGGTCTGCGCGAGACCCTGCTCCTGACCACCGACCTGGCGAGCCCGCAGGCCGACCCCACGGCCCTGCTGATCGAGCACTGCGCCCCACGCAGCCAGCTCCTGATCCTTGACAACTGCGAGCACGTCATCGGCGCGGCAGCCGCCCTCGCCGAGACCCTCCTCACCCGCTGCCCGAAGCTCACGATCCTCGCGACCAGCCGTGAACCCCTGGGCGTCCCCGGTGAGTCGGTGCGCCCGGTCGAGCCCCTCGTCCCGGAGCAGGCGCACCGCCTCTTCGCCGAACGCGCCAAGACCGTCCGTCCCGACGCCGACGCCGTGCTCGGCGACACCGCGGCCGTGGCGGAGATCTGCCGCCGCCTGGACGGGCTGCCGCTCGCCATCGAGCTGGCCGCGGCCCGGCTCAGGCTGCTGACCCCGCGGCAGATCGCCGACCGGCTGGACGACCGCTTCCGCCTTCTCACCTCCGGCAGCCGCACGGTTTTGCCCCGCCAGCAGACCCTGCGCGCGGTCGTCGACTGGTCCTGGGAGCTGCTGGACGAGCGGGAGCGGACGGTGCTGCGTGAGGTGTCGGTGTTCGCCGGCGGCTGGGACCTCGCCGCGGCCGAGGCCGTGTGCACCGGCCCGGCGGCGGACCTGATCGGCGCGCTCGTCGACAAGTCCCTGGTGGTCGCCGCCCCGCACGACCCGGACGGCACCGGCTCCGCGACCGGCATGCGCTACCGCATGCTGGAGACCATCCACGAGTACGCCACCGAGCGCGCCGCCGAGGTCCCCGCCCTGCGCGCGGCGGCCGAGCGACGCCACCGCGCGTGGGTGCGCGCGCTGGTGGAGGAGGCCGACCCGCAGCTGCGGTCGGCGGCCCAGCTCCCCTGGATCTCCCGCCTGGAGAGCGAGCTGGACAACATCCGCGCGGCCCTGGACCGCGCGGTGCGCGCGGGCGACGAAGCGCAGGCGGGCGCCCTCGTGCTGGCGCTCGGCTGGTTCTGGTGGCTGCGCAACCACCGCCAGGAGGCGGTGGCCTGGGTGCAGCTGGTGCTCCGCCTCGGTGCCGCCCTGGACACCCTGCCCGCGGGCGCCCCGGCCGGCGATCTGGCGGCGCTGGTGGAGTCCGCCGACCCGGTGGGCGCCTTCCTCGCCGCGCCCGACGGCGAGGCCGGCCATCCGCTGCGCGAGCTGCGGCTGGACCTGCGCATGTTCGACCTGTTCCTGACCTCCGAGACCGGCACGCCGGAGCTCGCGGCCGACGAGCGGGCCCCGGAGTACATCGCGCGCGTGCGGGCGGCCTTCGAGTGCGGCGGCCCCGCGGCCGCCCGCATCCCGGGCATCGTCTGGCCGCTGACCGCCTACTACCTGGGCGGTCCGGTGGACGTCCGCCCGCATTTGACGGCGGCGGTCACCAACGCCCGCAGGTACGGCGGTGACTGGGAGGTCGCCGTCGCCCTGATGTACCGCACCCACGTGAGCGTCGACTCACCGGGCAACCTGCGCGGCGTGGACGAGGACCTGGCCGAACTGCGGATCCTCAGCCGGCGCGTCGGCGACCGCTGGATGCGGGCGCAGGTGTGCAGCGCCGCCGGTGAGGCGGCCCTGGCCCGGGGCCGGTTCGAAGAGGCGCGCGGCGAGTACGAGGAAGCGCTGCGGCTCGCCTACGAGGTGGGCGCGTACGCCGAGTCGCCGTTCCTGATGGCGAGGCTCGCCGAGATCTCCTACCGCTGCGGCGACCGGGAGGCCGCGCTGGCCGCCCTGGACGAGGCGGAGACGGCCGCCGACCGGTACGCGGTGCACGAGTCACGGGCCTTCGTGCTGCTGCTGCGCGCCCACATCGCCCTGTGGGGCGGACAGCCGGTCCGCGCCCGCGAGCTGTACGGGGCGACCCGCGCGGTGATGGGGGACAGTACCCCGCCCCCGCAGCTCGCGGCGGCCCAGCGGACGGTCGAGGCGCTGCTCGCGGCCGCCGAGGCGGGCCCGGCGCACGGGGTGCCGATCATGGCGGACGCCCTGCGTGAGGCCGTGGCCCACCACTGTGCCGAGGCGATCACGGCGGGGCTGGTGGACGTGGCGGCCGCTCTGCTGGCCCGGCTCGGCGACCTGCCGCGCGCGCTCCGGTTGTTCGCCGCCGCGGACCACTGGCGCGACGGCCGCCGCCGGCCCGAGCCGGAGCGCAGCGAGGCCGCCCGCGTGCAC
This sequence comes from Streptomyces sp. NPDC036984, assembly GCF_055607665.1. Lineage (NCBI taxonomy): Bacteria > Bacillati > Actinomycetota > Actinomycetes > Kitasatosporales > Streptomycetaceae > Streptomyces > Streptomyces sp. NPDC036984. The sequence continues at coordinate 10,320 of NZ_JBVJRL010000011.1, read as the reverse complement.
GCCGGCGCCCGCGCGGCCCTCACGGCCGAGCGCTACGCCGCCGAGTGCGCCCGGGGCGCGTCCCTCGGCGTGGCGGACGTCCTGCGGGAGCTGGGCGCCGCGGCGGCGGCCGCCACGGAACGCCAGGACCGGTCTAACGGCAGGTGAACCGGGATTCCGCCCAGTCCGCCAGCGCCACCCGGTCCACGGCGTTGCTGTGCGGTTCCGCCACGAGCCGTACGGTCGTGCGGCCGGTGAGGTCCACATGGACGGGGATCGCCTGGTCGCGGCCCTTGACCATGCCGGACCGCCACAGCCGGACCCCGTCGGCGTAGACGGAGAAGGAGACCTTGCCGAGGCCGAGAGTCATGTCGTCCACGCCGGCCAGTGCGTCGTACGTGGTGCACTGGCGGTTGAGGGCGATGGTGACGGAGGACCCGCCGTGGACGGTGGCCCCCCGCGCGTACTGCTTGCCGCCGATCGACATGCCGTACCGCTGCCACACCCAGCTGCTCTCGCCGAGTGCGATCTCGGGCCGGGTGCCGTCGCCGTCGACGTCGAAGCGGAGCTCGCTCAGCTCGTAGACGGCGGGCGCCGGCGGCGGAGTGGGCGTCGGCGGCGGAGTGGGCGTCGGCGGCGGAGTGGGCGTCGGGGTCGGCGTGGGCGTGGGCTTCGGCTTCGAGGTGGGCGTGGGCTTCGGCTTCGGCTTCGGGGTGGGTGTGGGTGTGGGTGTCGGGGTCGGCGTGGGCGTGGGGATCGGTGCGGCGGTCGGCGTGGGCGTGGGGGCGAGGACCACGGGCTTCGGCGACGGCTTCGGCTGGAGGCTGGGCTTCGACGGTGAGGGCGACGGCGGCTCGGGCCGCACGGTCGGCGCGGACGGCGACGGCTCGGCGACCTCCTTCGCCGGACGGCCGTCGTTCACCAGCGCCAGCGCGACCACGGTGGTGGCCACCGCGACCACACCGGCCGCGATGCCGGCCTTCACCGGCGCCCCGAGCCCCTCGGAGGCCGCGGCCCCGCCCGCGCCGCCCGCCCCGCCGGACGACCCGGTGGCCGCGGCGGCGGCACCGGCGGCCCCGGCGCTGCCGGCCACGATGCCGAGCGCCTTGGCGTACCCAGCGGCCCCGAACCAGCCGATGACCGCGACCGGGACGACACCGGGGATGCCGCTCGCGACCTCTTCGATCTGCGCCGCCGCCAGCCGGCACTTGGCGCACTCCTCCAGGTGCTTGCGCAGGCCCCGCTCGGCGCGGATGCGCAGCTTGCGGCGGGCGTACGTGCCCAGCTGGTCGGCGTAGCGGGCGCACTCCTCGTCGTGCGCGAGGGTGGCGCTGACGTGCGCCTGGAGGTAGGCCTGCTTCAGCCCTTCGCGGGCGCGGCTGGCGAGCACCCGGGTGCCGTTGGCGTCCAGCCCGAACAGCACGGCCACCTCGCTGGGGGACTCGTCCTCCACCTCGGTGTGCCACAGCACGGCCTGCCAGCGCTCGGGCAGTGACCGGAAGGCCCGCATGGCCATGGACTGCTCGGCCTCGTGCAGGGCGCGCACGTCGGCGCCCAGGCCGAGGGGGTCGTCGCCGGACACCTCGGTGGCCCGTGCGGCCTGCTGGGCGAAGAGGGCGAAGTCGTCGACGAGCTGCTCGCGGCGGGCGGACCTGGTCCAGTGCGCGGCGACGCGTCGTACGGAGGTCAGCAGATAGGCCCGCACGGCGTGCTCCGGCCCGGACCCGCCGCGCACCGCCTGCAGCATGCGGGCGAACACCTCGGCGGTGAGGTCGTCGGCCGTGTGCCCGTCCCGGCAGCAGGTGCGCGCGTACCGCCGTACGGCGTCGGCATGGCGCCGGTACAGCTCCTCGTAGGCGGAGTCGTCGCCGCCGCGCATCCGCTCGATCAGCTCGCCGTCGGCGGGCGGCATCTCCCGGGGCGGCGGCAGCACACTTCCCTCGCGCTGCGCCGGCACGCTCTCGTCACCGCTCCTGCCGGAGGAAGCCGGGCGCCCGCCCTGGTGGGGTACGCGGGGGGAGGTCAGCCCGCGAGCCTCCGCGTTCCTCTCGTCACCGCGCGACTCGTCCCACCCGTCAACGCCCATCGCGGAAAGCCCCCGGCACCGGCCCAGCCCAACCCGTCACCGGTCAGACTGCCACAACGCCTTCGACCCAAGGGCGCCCACGCGCCCCCATCCACTCATCCGAGCGCACTTACCCGCCCCGCCCCCGAACACCGTCGAACAACCCAGCCGACGCCCACACCGAGAGGGGACCACGTGAGCAACGCGGGACCGCGCTCCTCGCGGCCGACGTCCGCGTGGATACGGGCGGCTCTGAGTCGGCCGGTGCCGCCTTCCAGGGACCGACCTCCCCACCGAACCGGGCCCACCCGGGGCACCTGGCGGCCGACTCCCCGCGCCCGACGCACCGACACCGGGCGCCCTTACGGCGCGGGCGGGTCTTTGGGGGCCACCCGCACCCGCCAACGGCGGACGCGCCCCACAAGGGCCACCCGCACCCGACCGCGACGGCCGCCCGGTTGGTGCGGGTGGGAATCCGATCCCGCCGAAGGCGAAGCCAAGGCGGGGACACACGGACGAACTACGCCGGCCGAGACCGCAGCCCCTCCAGCAGAATGTCCAGCAACCGCGCCGACGCGGCCGCCTGCTGCGCCGCATCCGGCAACGACGGCGCCGCCGTGGCGATCACCAACAGCACGTCGGCCACGGACACATCCGCCCGCAGCTCACCGGCGGCCCGAGCCCGCTCGACCAACTGCCCGACCACATCGAGCAGCGCCCCGGCCCCGGCGTCATCGGCCACCGAGGCCGCCTCCGCCACCAGCCGCAGCTCGGCACCGCCCGGCTGCACCCGCTGCTGAGGCACCCGAGCCTCCTCGGCGGAACCGGCGGAGCCCTCGTCGGCGGAACCGGCGGAGCCGACCCGCATGATCTGCGGCGGCAGCAACCGCCCCGCCCCCGACGCCACGGACGTCCGCAGGAACCGCGACAGCGCCGACCACGGCTCGTCCTCCTGACCGAGCGCGGCCCGAGCCTGCTCGGTCAGCCGCGCGGTCTCCTCCTCCGCGATCCGCCGGACCAGCACGTCCTTGCTGGGAAAGCGCCGGTACACGGTGCCGACCCCGACCCGGGCGCGCCGCGCCACGTCCTCCATCGGCGCGCCGTACCCCAGCTCGCCGAAGACCTCACGCGCCGCACGCAGCACGTGCTCCAGATTGCGCTGTGCGTCCACCCGCAGCGGAGTCGCACGCGCCCCGTCCGCGCGTCCGTTGCCCGTCGCCGCGCTCATCGCCCCGCCACCGGCCGCGATGGCCGCTGCGGATGCCCAATGCGTGTCCTGAACATGCATGTGTTCCCCCGGTAATGACGTCTCCCCCCGGAGACTCTCCCCGCCTCTGAACGCGAAGTGCGCGAAGTGGCATCGGTCCTGAGCGGAACCGCCCGTCGCGGACCCGTTCGACCACATTCCCCACACCCCGTCGACACACGAACATAGTTGAGAGCCAGTCAATTCAGAAGGGGCAGGTTCCGCACAGTGCGCCCCCCGATCGGAGTACGGGGCGTGTACGTCCCGATTGCCGTCCTTCGCACCCTGTCGTCCGTCCCTGCTGACCTGCCCCCTTTCGTCCTGCACGAACAGCGCCGCCGGCCTCGCGCACACCCGGTCGCCGGTCACACAAATTGCCGGGGCTGTGGACAAACACCTGCGCCGGGTGCGTCATGGGATGGTGAAGGAACGTGCGCGCATTCTGGTTGTCGGCGGCGGCTACGTCGGGATGTACACGGCCCTGCGTCTCCAGCGGAAGCTGAAGGGCGAACTCAAGCGGGGTGAGATCGACATCACTGTCGTCACTCCCGACCCGTACATGACATACCAGCCGTTCCTTCCCGAGGCCGCCGCGGGCTCGATCTCCCCGCGCCATGTCGTCGTACCGCTGCGCCGCGTCCTCGACCGGTGCCACGTCGTCATCGGCGAGGTGACGTCCATCGACCACGCGACCCGCACCGCCGCCGTCACCACGCTCGCCACCGCCGAGGGCAAGCCCACCGAACTCCTCGGCTACGACGAACTCGTCCTCGCCCCCGGCTCGGTCTCCCGCACGCTGCCCATCCCCGGCCTCGCTGAGTACGGCATCGGCTTCAAGACCGTCGAGGAGGCCATCGGCCTGCGCAACCACGTCATCGAACAGATGGACATCGCCTCCTCCACCCGCGACCCCGCGATCCGCGACGCCGCCCTCACCTTCGTCTTCGTCGGCGGCGGCTACGCGGGCGTCGAGGCCCTCGGCGAACTGGAGGACATGGCCCGGTACACCGCGCGGTACTACCACAACCTCCGCCCCGAGGACATGAAGTGGATCCTCGTGGAGGCCAGCGACCGCATCCTTCCGGAGGTCGGCCCGGAGATGGGCCGCTACACCGTCACCCAGCTGCGCCGCCGCAACATCCAGGTGCTGCTGAACACCCGCCTGGACTCCTGCGCCGACCGCGTGGCCGTCCTCAGCGACGGCCAGCGTTTCCCGACCCGTACGGTCGTGTGGACCGCCGGCGTCAAACCGCACCCGCTGCTCGCAGCCACCGACCTGCCCCGCAACGACCGCGGCCGCCTGAAGTGCACCGCCGAGCTGACCGTCGACGGCACGGAGCACGCCTGGGCGGCGGGCGACGCAGCCGCCGTGCCCGACGTCACGGCCGCCGAACCCGGCACCGAGACCGCCCCCAACGCCCAGCACGCGCTCCGCCAGGCCAAGGTCCTCGGCGACAACATCGTCCACGCCCTGCGCGGCGAGCCCCTCGAGACGTACGCGCACCGTTACGTCGGCTCGGTCGCCTCCCTCGGACTGCACAAAGGCGTCGCCCAGGTCTACGGACGCAAGCTGAAGGGCTACCCTGCCTGGTTCATGCACCGCGTGTACCACCTCAGCAGGGTGCCCACCTTCAACCGCAAAGCCCGGGTGCTCGCCGAATGGACCCTCGCCGGACTCTTCAAACGGGAGATCGTCTCGCTCGGTTCGCTCGAACATCCTCGAGCGGAGTTCGAACTGGCGGCCGGTGGAAAGCCTCCTCACAGCCCCTCCGACGACCCGAAGGGGTCGTCCTGACCGGACCCAGGAACTCCACGGACCGCCGAGGCGTCTGACGGATGTCGCTGCGGCCCGCTCCCTGCCAGACTGCCCCACGTCCTCGGACGGGCCACCCGCCCGCCCACCGCACCCACGAGGCTTTCCCCACAGTGAACTTCACGCGCTGGAGCGCCCGGCTCCCCGGAACACAGCGCCGCGCCGCCGCGCGGACCGAGACCCCGGTCTCCCCGGACCGGCGGGGGGAAGGCTCCGTGCCCGCGGCCCGCGCCGAACCGCCCGCCGACGAGACACCCACCGTGCCCGTCGTCGACGAACTGCCCGTGCGTGACGTCCTGGACCGCGTCCCGGCCCTCGTCGCCCTCGTCCACGGCCCCGACCACCGCATCGCCTACGTCAACGACGCCTACACGGCGGCCTTCGGCGCCCGCCCCACCGGCGCCCCCGCCCGCGAGGTGCTGCCCGAACTCGCCGAACTGGGCCTGCTCCCGCTGCTCGACCAGGTGCTGCGCAGCGGCAAGCCACGCATCCTGAAGTCCCGCAAGGCCGTCGACGGCCGCTCGTACACCTTCACCTGCACCCCCGTCGCCGAGGACGGCGACCGCGAGGGCGGCGGTGCGGTTCTCGTATTCGCCACGGACGTCACCGACCACGCCGAGGCCGCCGAGCGCCTGCGCGCCAGTGAGCGCCGCCAGCGCGAAACGGCCGTCACCCTCCAGCGCTCCCTGCTCCCGCAGGAGCTGGAACAGCCCGACGACCTGCGCATCGCCGCCACCTACCAGCCCGGCGGCACCGAGGCCGCGGTCGGCGGCGACTGGTACGACGTGATCACCCTCGGCGGCGGCCGCACGGCCCTGGTCATCGGCGACGTCATGGGCCGCGGGGTGCGGGCCGCGGCCGTCATGGGCCAGCTCCGCACGGCCGTCCGCGCCTACGCCCGCCTCGACCTGCCCCCGCACGAGGTGCTCCAGCTCCTCGACGGCCTCGCCGGCGAGATCGACGCCAACCAGATCGCCACCTGCGTCTACGCCGTACACGACCCGAACGAGGGCCGCCTGGTGTACGCCTCGGCGGGCCACCTGCCGATCCTCGTCCGCGACGAGAACGGCACGGTCTCCCGCGCCGACGAGCCCACCGGCCCGCCGCTCGGCACCGGCGGCTGGATGCACGCCTCCGGCTCCATCGCCCTCGGCCCCGGCGCCACGGCCGTCCTGTACACCGACGGTCTGGTCGAGCGCCGCGACGCGGACCTGGACGAGGGCATCGCCGCGCTCGCGGCCGCGCTCGCCGGCGCGACCGGCAGCCCGCAGGTCGTCTGCGACCGCCTGGTCCGCTCGGCCGGCGTCACCGCCGACCACGACGACGACGTGGCCGTCCTCGTCCTCCAGCACCCGGCCCGTACGGGCCCCGACGGCGACCTCTTCCGCAACGCGGCCCTGGAACTCCTCGGCGGCGTCGAGGCGGCCCCGCGCGCGCGTGCCTTCGCCTCCGGCGTCCTCACCAGCTGGCGCTTTCCCGCCGAACTGCACGACCTCGGAGTCCTCGCCACCAGCGAACTGGTGGCCAACAGCCTCCAGCACGGCACCCCGCCCATGCGGCTCAGACTCCGCCGCACCGACCGCCGTCTCATCGTCGAGGTCACCGACGGCGACGACCACCTGCCGAGGCGCCGCCGCGCCGAGCCCGGCGACGAGTCGGGCCGGGGCATCGCGATCGTGGCGACCATCGCCTCAAGCTGGGGCTGCCGCCGCACCCCCGGCGGCGGCAAGGCGGTCTGGTGCGAGTTCGTCCTGCCGAAGGGGAAGTACTGACCGGTGGTACTGACCCGGCGCCGCCCCGGCAGCGCGGCACGTTGGCCACGCCCGCGCCCGGTGCTAGAAGCAGACCATGGCAGACACACCCGCCCCACGGCCCGAGGCACCCGAGGGAGCCGAGGGCTACGACGCCTGCTCCGCCCCGATCATGGCGCCCTTCGTCGGCGCGCTGCTGGACGCCGTGGACCTGCGCCCCGGCGTCACCGTCCTGGACCTCGCCTGCGGCACGGGCTTCACCGCCCACGCGGCCGCCGCCCTGGTCGGCCCCGCCGGCCGGGTCTTCGGCTGCGACATCGACGCGGACATGATCCGGGTGGCCCGGGACCGCCACCCCCGGCTCTACCCGGACATCGAGTTCACGGTGGCCCCCGCCGACCGGCTGCCCTACCCCGACGCCACCTTCGACGCGGTCGTCTGCCAGCAGGGCGCCCAGTTCCTCGACCTCGGCACCGGCCTCGCCGAGGCGGCGCGCGTCACCCGCCCCGAAGGCCGCTTCGCGGCGACCGTCTGGGCCCCCGTCGACCGCCAGCCCTACTTCCTCGCCCAGCAGCGGGCCGTCGAGGAGTACGGCGGCCCCGAGGCGGCCCGGCACTTCGCGCGCGTCTTCTCGCTCCCCGCCGAGCAACTCACCGCCGCCCTCGGCACGGCCGGCTACCGCGACACCGTCCGCCGCGACGTCACCTTCGGCATCGCCCTGCCCCCGCTGGACGAGTACGCCCACGCCCATCTGTCCGCCCTGTGGGGCGGCCTGATCAGGGAAGCCGGCGGCGAGGAGGCCCTCACCCGGGCGGCCCGGCTGGTCCGCGACCAGCTCGCCGACCACCTCGCCCCCGACGGCACGGCGACCGTGCCCTTCACCGCGGCTCTGGTCAGCGCGGTCCGCTGACGGACGCGCCCCGCATGCAGTGCTCGAGGGTGCGCGGGGGACCACGCGCCCAGCCACGCCGCCGCGACAGACGTACGGCGGCCTGTCGCGGTGCTCCCGGCGGAGCGGTTACGCGGCCATCGACTCCGCGGGCGCACCACCCCGCGAGACCACCCGGCTCCCCCGCGCCAGCCACGGCCGGTCCTGTACGGCGGTGAGCTGCCGGCCCAGCCGCAGCGCCAGGTAGGTGATCCCCAGCGAGAACAGCAGGAAGGTCACCACGTACGGCCCGTGGAGCGACGCACCGAGGGGACCGCCCACCGCCGGACCGACCGCCAGCGCCAGCTGCTTGACCAGCGCGAACGCCGAGTTGTACTGCCCGGCCATGCCCTCCGGCGCCAGATCGGCGACCAGCGGCGCCACCGTCGGCGACAGCATCGCCTCACCCAGCCCGAACAGCGCGTACGTCGACACGAACGCGGCCGTGGCCATCTCCTGGCTGCCGTGCCCCAGCCCCGCGTACCCGGCGGCCAGCCAGGCCACGGCCCAGATGAGGCCCACCGCGGCGATCACCCGCGAGCGCCTGCGCCGCTCCACGAACTTCAGCACGGCGAACTGGGCGACCACGATCATCAGCGTGTTCGCGGCCAGGGCGGTGCCCAGCGCGGAGGTGGATATGCCGGCGGCCTCCACGCCGTACGCGCTCAGCCCCGACTCGAACTGCCCGTAGCAGGCGAAGAAGAGCACGAAGCCCAGCACGCACAGCTGCACCATCGCCCGGTTCCCGAGCAGCTGCCGCCAGCTGCCCTTCGCCGACTGTGCGGGCGCGTCCTCCAGCCGCGGCGAGTGCGGCATCCGCACGGTCGCCATCACGCCGACCAGCAGCAGGAACATCGCCGCCTCGATCGCGAACAGCAGCGTGAACGAGGACACGCGCGTGGTGTCGACGAGGTGGCCGCCTATGAGGCCACCGACACCGAGGCCCAGGTTCTGGAGGAAGAACTGCATCGCGAACGCACGCGAGCGCGTGTCCGCCGTGGAGCAGTCCACGATCATCGTCGCCAGCGCCGGCTGCATCACGGCCTGCCCGGCACCGAGCGCCGCCGCGGACAGCAGCACGCTCGCGGCACCGCCCGCCAGGCCGAGGCTCAGCGCGCCCAGAGCGGCGGTCACCAGGGCGGCTACCAGGACCGGCAGCGGGCCGCGCCGCACGATCGCCCTTCCGGCGAACGGCAGCACGATCAGCGCGGCCACGGCGAAGACGGCGAGCACGAGTCCCGCCGTCATGGCTCCCAGGCCCCGCACCTGCGCCACATAGACGTACAGGTAGGGGACGGTGAAGCCGAGCCCGAACGCGCTGAGTGCGTTGCCCACGTGGATCCGGCGCATCGCTGCGCCCATCGCCCTGGTCACGTTCACCTCTCTCACTAGTTAGATCTGAAGACTTCAAAGCTAAAGTTCGAAGCTAAAGAGTACACAGTGAAGGACTTCAAGGCAAAGGGCCCGCGTGCGATACTGCGCCCATGGCCGAGACCCCCGGCATCACAGAGCCGACACTCGAAGAACAGATCGCCGCGTACCAGCGCGAGTTCCGCGACCTCGATCCGCAGGTCGAGAAGATCGTCTCGGCGCTGTCCCGGCTCAACCGCCGGATGAACGTCGCCTACGGCCGCCAGACCGCCGCCCTCGGCATCAGCAACGCCGAGTGGGAGGTCCTCAAGGCGCTGGTCCTCTCCGGCGCCCCCTACCGGATGGGCCCCAGCGACCTGGCCAAGCGGCTCGGCCTCACCCCGGCCGCCATGACCCACCGGATCGACCGCATGGTCGCCGAGGGACTGGTCACCCGGGAGCGGGACGAGTCCAACCGGGTCCGTGTCATCGTGGAGCTGACCCCGGAGGGCCGCGAGAAATGGCTGGAGGCCATGCGCCTGGCCACGGTCTTCGAAGAGGACCTGCTTCAGGACCTCACCCCCGCGGAGCGCGCGGCGCTCGGCGAGGTGCTGACCCGGCTCCTGCGCAGGGTGGAGCACGCCCAGCCGGACGCCGGCGGCCGGCTCAGTGACCTGGACTGAAGCCGCGCGCGGCAGCCGACATAAAAGATCTTGACAGAGGGTGTTGACACCGCCCTGGCGGATCCGTAGAGTTCTTCGGGTTGCCGGAGAGACGTAACGGTTCTTCGACAGCACCTCAGCCGCCCCGAGCGGCACCCTCACTCCACAGCACGATCTCCCCAACGGGTTGATTTCGGTGTGCCCGAATTCAATTCGAATAGGGACTCGGCGGCCCGATTGGGAATCGCCGGACGGATCCGCTAAGGTTTGAGACGTCGGAACGGCCCAACGGCCGGGAAGACAAGCCCCCCTGACTGGGAGTCAGACGCCGAAAGGATCTGATAGAGTCGGAACCGCCGGAAAGGGAAACGCGAGAGCGGGAACCAGGAAGGCACCGAGGAAATCGGATCGAGAAAAGATCTGATAGACTGGGAAACGCAAGACCGAAGGGAAGCGCCCGGAGGAAAGCCCGAGAGGGTGAGTACAAAGGAAGCGACCGTTCCTTGAGAACTCAACAGCGTGCCAA
>NZ_JBVJRL010000010.1:167394-269578 GCF_055607665.1 Streptomyces sp. NPDC036984 | reverse complement strand
AGCGCAGATGACAGGCACTACACCCCAAGCACAACGGCCGCTCCAAGTTGCTTCGGGACGAAGAGGTCGTGGGTTCAAATCCCGCCACCCCGACACAGGTCAAAGGGCCAATCGCATGATCGCGATTGGCCCTTTGTCGTGCTCGGGGGGCCGAACAGGGGGCCAAACGAAGTTGATCAGGCCACCGCGCCGCCCTCGTCCTGCTCCTCCCGAGTCTCCTCGGCCTGCTCCAGGAGACGAGGGGGCAAACCCTGGAGCGTGGTTACGCCATGGGTACCGTGATGCGCTGACGCTCCGCTCACGTCCTTGCCTGGCCAGCCGCAGGGTGGGGAGGATGCCGCATGAACGGGGTCTTCTGGTTGGGGCTCATCCTCGGAGCCCTCCTTGGCGTTGCAGTGGACCTTTGGAAGCGTCCGCTTGACAGGCTGCTTGATCGAAGGTTGGAACATCGAACAGCGGCTCGTACCGAGGCGTTGGTGCGTCAACTTGCGAACGACCGTCCAGCGCTTCGTGACCACATCACCGAGGTCATCCTCCAGACGACGCTAGTCGGCGCCCTTGTCGCACTCTTGAACGGCGTTCTAGCCGCTGTGCTGTTCATGTACACCAGGGCTACCGGCGGGAAGAACACAGTCATCACCACTGTGCTTGCCAGCGCCACCCTGGTCATCGGTGTGATGAGTGCCGGGTACATCGTCCGGCTGGCAGGGGACGCGCTGACAGTCGCTCGCCGTGTCTCCGGAGCGCACCAGGTAGATGCGCCCCCTTCTCCACACGATGGTGAAGTCTAAAGAATCGCCTGATCCGCGGCGTCCTCTACGACAGCCATGCACACGTCCACGATCGCCAGCATCGTAGGGGGTTAGCAGGCAACTCCTGAGAGTAATTTCAACAGCGTCGAGTGCGAACAAGGAGCCGCCCTGCGACTGGTCGAACCGCGGCAGAGACAGTGCCGCACCTCGGTGCAAGACACGGGGCCATTCACGTGACCGCGAATGGCGCCTGTGCCGTCGATCAAGTTACGACGTCGTCGTCCTTGTCCTTCCCTTGCTGATCACCCTCGAAGATCTCATCCATCGCTTCGGCACCCCTCGTGATCACGGGCCGGAGCTGTTTGCGGTAGACCGCCTCTGTCGTCGCCTGGCTGCTGTGGCCGACCAGCAGCGCGATCGTCTCCAGGGGTATGCCATGGTCCCGGCCTGAGTGGACAGGTGTCACTGGCATCGCAGGATCGACCGTTGGGGCTTTTTTCACTAGTCGCGCCGCCCGACTGCAGGCGAATACAGATATGGCGCATGTCAAGGAATCCGTGGAGAGGGACGCTGACGCCGCACGACGCCAGCGTTTCGCCGCGTGGCAGATGCACAAGCGCTCCGTGTACAGCGACCTCCTGGGGGCTGCGCATCTCCCGATGGTGCTAGCCAAGACGCTCGCAGAAACTGGACCGGGATGGTTGCACAAGGCCTCGTGGTCGCGACTCCACCACTACGTGCGAGGCTTACCGAACTTCGAGATGCCCAGTTGCCGCTACCCGCAGACCAGTTCAACGACCTAACAAAAATGATGCAAGTGGATTTGGATACCGAGTCCTGAAAGTGAGTCTGCGGCCAGGCTGAGCGCTCTCCTTGCGGCATGGTGCTGTCGCGCGGGAAGGTGGCGGCTTCGGGCCTGTCGCACGGTGCTGGGTTCGACGGATGGTCGGCGTGGCGTGGTCGGATCGACTTAGCGAGGAATTGCTAATGACCACTGCCCCTCTCACGGTGAGGGCGGACATCGGCGGTGAGTGTCTAACTGAGTCAGGATCCGACGGACAACCGCGGACGAGCGCGGGCCCGAGCGGACCATCCGCGCAGGTGACCGGAACATCACCCCAAAGGCGCAGCGCTAGCTCAGGTACTTGGGGACGAAGGTCACAGGCCACAGCCTTGCCACATCACGCTGCCAGCCACTGTGCAAATCAACTCGTTACAACCCTGATTATGAATGCCTCGTGTGGGTAGCGAACAGAATCCACTTGAGTCAGCCACGGCATTTTGGTTCCACTCCTGCGCGCAAGGGAGCTCCAAACGCTGGCCTGGGTACCCCGCCCCATCGCCGCTTCGTCGTGCACACCTACCGCAAGCCGCACTCGCAAGCGCGGTCCATGCAAAAAGTGAGTGGCTATCTGCCAGACCACCGCGATGACTGAAAACGTCAGCCCCAGAACCGCAATCACGAATGTCGCTGTCCCCGTCCCCATGACCAGAGGGTAGAGCAGCGGGCTCGAAAGCACAGCAGTCACTGAGCCTTGATGGCCCGCGAGGCTCAGTAGCGACCTCCACGCCTGGCATCAACAACGCCGGACGCCACCACGCATGCATGGTCCTACATGCCCGACGCCCCGGCACGATGTCACAGCTGGGTGGGGCACTGACCGAACTCCTAAAGCGGTGCTCACAGAAGCGGCCTACGGCAGTGACGACAGCGCTGACGGCAACAACGGCGGACGGTAACGGCACTCGACAGCCAGCGCGGCACTGGCAAGGTCCCGGCAGGCTGCCCGGAGCCTGGATCGAACTCCTGAAGCGGGTCGCAGGTGCGACTACCTGATCGGAGCGTCAGCGCAGTGGGGGCTCATCCACCAGAGGTGGCGGATGAGCCCCCTCTGACAGCCCCAGGCGTGGCTGTGCCGGGGTGGCTGCACTTTCTGTCGCGGCGATCGTTTCGCGCAGTAGGTCGCGCGCCGTGGCCAGGTCGGCCGCACGACGCTCCAAGGCGTCCAACTGCTCCCGCAGGTGGTCGAGGACGCCAGGACAGGGACGCAGAGTGACGCCGTCGACAGCGCACGGCAGGATCTGGCGGATGACCCGTGTGGGAAGGCCGGCGGCGAGCAGTCCGCGTATCTGCCGAACGGTCTCCACGGTCTCGTCGCCGTATTCGCGGTAGCCGTTGGCGCGTCGGTCCGACCGGATGAGCTCGACGCGCTCGTAGTAACGCAGGAGGCGTTCACCGACTCCGGTACGGCGTGACAGCTCCCCGATCAGCACGCACTCCTCCTTCAGCTTGACCTTCCAACGATGTCAGGGCGCAACGCTGGAGCCGCCGGCCGCATTCCTGGCCGTCCGCTTTCGCATGGAGAGAGAAGATGATCATCGACGCGCACAGCCATGTCCACGATCCGGTCGAGGACCACATCGAGCTGTTGGACGACGCCGGGGTGGACCAGGCGGTGCTCTTCGGCACCCGGCCACACCCGGAACGTGCGACCGACCTCGAATCGCTGCGCCACGAGATGGCCGCACTGGACGAGGCGATCGGCGGCCGGGCCACTGGGATCGAGGGCTACCGGACCGCGTGGCAGGAACTGGACATGGCGCTCGACGCCTACCCGGATCGCTTCATCGGATTCAGGAGCGTGCCGCTCGACCTGGCGCCCCAGCGGATCGCTGAAATGGTCGACCGGGACGTGGTCGGTCGTGGCATGCGGGGAATCGGGGAACTGACGCCGCCACCTGGCCGGGCAGACCTGCTCGAGCCGGTGATGCGGGCGGCGGCAGACCACAGCGGGCTGCCCGTAGTCGTCCACGGATTCGCGCCCACCACGGCGGAAGACCTGCGAACCCTGGCCCGACTGGCGACTGCGCATCCGTCCGTACCTCTGGTGATCAGCCAACTAGGCGGCCTGAACTGGATGGACGCCATCCAGTTGGTCCGAGACACGCCCAGCATGTTCCTGGAGCTGTCCACGGCCAATGTGATCTTCGCTGTTCGTCTGGCCATCCGGGAGATACCGGACCGCACCCTGTTCGGCTCGGACGCCCCGTACGGCGACCCGGTACTCGCCCGCGCCACTGTCGAGCGCGTCACCCGCTCCGGTGAGGTACGCGACCGGGTATTGGGAGGAACAGCAGCCCGGCTTCTCAGGCTCACCTGACACACGCCGGCGGTCGGGTGCCGTACAGCACGGAGTACGGCAATCACCGCAACCCCAGCCGACCGGCGAAGGCCTTCGATGACCCCACGACCAGCGCCCTGGACCGCAATGGCCGTCCAGCCGATAGTTCGGGAGGAAGAGGTCGTGGGTTCAAATCCCGCCACCCCGACGCCGTAGTACCAGGTCAGGGGCCTGATCCACTTAGCGGATCGGGCCCCTGAGTGGTTTGTGGGGTGCTTTTGGGAGCCATCCGGGAGCCGGCTTCGGGAACCGGCCCCCAGGCTCCGTCTGCCGACGAGCGCCCAGGAGCGTGTGCGGTCAGAGCCAGTCCCAGTGCTTGAAAGCGAAGTACAGCGTCAGAGGGACGACGACGATGACGGCGCTGGAAACGATGAAACCCGACTGGTGTCCGAAGCCGGGGTAGGGAAGGTTCTGTCCGTAGAAGCCGGTGATCGCCGTGGGCACCGCGATGATCGCGGCCCAGCTCGTCACCTTCTTCATGATCAAGTTCATCCGGTTCGCCTGCACCGACAAGTTGGTCTCCATCACCGAGGCCACCAGGTCACGCAGCGACTCCGTCCACTCGCCGGCACGCAGCACGTGGTCGTACACATCTCGGTAGTACGGCAGCAAGGGGCCGTCGACGACCTCGAGGTCGGGGCGCATGAGGGCGTTGACGACCTCCCGCATGGGCAGGACCACGCGACGGAGCCGGACCAGTGATTTCCGCAGGGCGTAGGACTGGCGCTGAACGGTCTGGATCTGCCGGCCGCCTTCGGCGAAGAGCATGGCGTCCAGTTCCTCGATACGTTCGTCGAGTTGCCGTACCGCGGCGAAGTGCCCGTCGACGACATGGTCGAGCAGGCCGTGGAGCAGGAACGCGACCCCGTGTGTTGCCAGAGCCGGGGTACGGTCCCAGCGGGCGACCAGCTCGTCGAGGGCGAACGCGGCGTCCTTGCGGACCGTGATCAGCGCCTGCGGCGTGAGGATGACCGCGAGCTCGCTCATCGTCAGTCCCGCGCCGTCCGGGTCGACGGCGACCGCGTAGACACTGAGGAAGTGATGGGTGCGGTAGGTGTCGAGTTTCGCCCGCTGCCCCTCGTGCAGGGCGTCCTCGAGAGCAAGCTCGTGGAGGCCGAGTTCCTCGCCGACCGCCGTGAACTCGGCGCGGTCCGGGCGGTACAGGTCCAACCACACGGTCGTGGACGGGTCCGCCAGATGCTGGGAGATGTCCCGGACCGGGAAGTCCTCCTCGACCAGGGAACCGTCACGGTACAGCCGGGTACGGGCCATGCCGCGCACCCTAACGGCACCAGCGGAACACCGCCGGACGCCACCTCCGGACATCCACTCCGACGGGCGGCACCTCCTCGACCGACGTGAAGTGGGCGCCGCCCGACGGAGACAGCCTCACGGGCGCCGGACCTCCAGATGTCATTCCTCGGGGGTCACTCCTCGGGCTCGTGACGCCCCTCGCCGGTCCGGGGGTCCTCCGCGGGGACCGGGTGTGCCTGATGGGTGCCGGTGTCGATGAGGATCTGTGCGGCATGGGTGACGTTGCCGGCCCGGACGGCCCTGGCCATCGCGGCACGGGCGGCGTCGGGTGTCGCGTGCGGCGGGATCACGAGAAGGGAGAAGTGGTCCCGGTCGCCCCGAGTGATCAGGACCGTGTCATCACCGACCGGGAAGGAGTCGATATGCACGACCTGGTCGTCGATGACCAGGCGCGTGGGAAGTTCATCCCACGCGGTGGCGTCCAGACCGACGCGCGTGATGGGGCCGAGGTGCCCGGTCAGCACGTGGATGAGCTCGGGCAGCTCCGCGCCGATGTCGCGGGAGCGCGGCCACCACGCACCGTCGAGGTTGCCTTCCCGGGATTGTGTCGTCTCCAGCCGCAGAAGGACTGTCCCGGGTTTCGCGGCCCGGTGGATCGCGTCCGGCAGGAGGCCGGGAGCACGAGGGGTGTCGGATTCGGTCATGGTGTGTCCGCCTGTCTGCGGGATCCGGTGTCGCCACCGAACGCGGGACCTCGTCCTCTCACCGTAAATCGTGCCCCGCCGCACCGGCTGCACCCGCCGGCGGTTCCGGACTCGTTTCCTGTCGTGAAATGCCTGCTCACGCGCACGTTCCGGGGCCTCGGAACGGCGTAGAGTGAAAAGACCGGGAGTATTTCGCACACCGGCCGCCATGTCGGTGTCGTTCCCGGCGAGCAACAAGACCGGCCTCCAAGAGGAGGCCCGGGGATAGGTCCGCGTCATGACCGCGACCGTCGTACCTACGATCATCAAAGAGCGCCTGGCTTCGGCGCCGGCCCGGCTGTCCCTGGCCCCGGCCGGCTCGGCTCCAGGTCTCCTGGACGGTGCCTGGTGGCCCCGCTCCCGTGATCTCCTCCGCGAGATCCCCACTCTGACAGACGCGCTGGACGCGTGCTGGGGCCGGATCACCCACGTCACCGTGAACCCGACCCACTGGCCCGTCATCCCGCGCAAGGTCCCCGTCACGGGGCACACGGTGCATGTCGGCTGGTTCGCCGCCGAGCAGGATGCGAACAAGGTGATCCTCCTCTCCTACACGGTGGGCCGCCTGGACCTGCTGGTGATCCCTCCGGAGACGGACCCGGCCGCGGCCGCCCGGCTGATGGCAGCGGCAACCGTTCCGAGAGGTGTCCGCACCGCCAGCGGTCTGATGGCCGACGAGGCCATCAGCCACGACGCGACAGATGCTCAGGGCCGGGAAGAGGAATGGGAGACCGACGGCGGAGCCGCTTCGACAGCCGGAGCCGCGATCGGGATCTTCAGTTCCGCCCTGAAGAGGTGAGGACATGGAGACAGCCGTCACCGTCGCCGTGATCCTCTTCGTGATCATCGCGGGCATCTTCCTGATCCACCGGCTCAACGCGCAGCATGACGAAAGGATCGGCGCGTTCCACTACAGCGACGCCCTACCGGGAATCGGTCGGCGGCCCCGTAGGAGCCCACGTGCCACCGTGCCGAAGCGCCCTGCTGCCGACGCCACACGCCGTGAGCACCGAGAGGGGAGCCGCTGATGACGCAGACCTGCTTCCAGCCAGGGGCGGGTGTGGGGCGACGGCCGTCACACCCACCGGCACGTCGCCCCTGATGTGCGTCGTCCTGAATGAGCAAGGGGTCACCATGAAGTCACCGGAACTGCCGTCGGCCGGGCGCGCGGAGATCCGTATCGTCGCCGCGGACCCGGAGGCGGCTCGCCATGTCGCGGAGGTCCTCCGCCGGTGTTTCGCCGCCACCGAAGCGCGCAGCTACCCCGCAGCTGCCGACGGCGGAACACGCCTCCACCTCACCGTGGACACCACACGCATGGCGGAGCCGGTGCGCTCCTGGCTGTTGACCAGCCAGTCCTCCCGGAACGATCACACACAGCCGGACGAAATCTGAGGAGATGGGCCTCAGTGGGAGGGGAGGAGGACACCGCCTCGGACGTACGGGTTTCCGTCGGTGCCGGCACGAGAGGCGGGCGACCATGGCGACACTGCACGAGCGGGAGCACTACCGCGAGGCGATCATGAAGTCCCTGTACGAGGCCGTCGAAGGCAATCGCCTCCTCGGCCTCACCGGGGCGCAGCTGCGCGAGGACCTCGCCATGCCCGACGAGGACCTGGCCGCCGCCTGCACGTACCTGGCGGCCGAGGGACTGATCCAGGTCGACTGGGCGCGAGGAAACACACCCGCGATGGTCACACTGACGCACCAGGGGATCCGGTTCATGGAGACCCAGGAGAAGGGCAGTGACTGACCCGCCCCAGGGCGCCCTCTGGGCTCCGGCTGGTCATGTCACGGCCATGTCCTCCATATGACCGAAATGGGCTTTCAGGCATATCCTGGTGAGTGGGCCGGTGCACTCTCACGTGCAACGACCCGGAAGGGCGACCCCGGTGTGTATACGCCGGGGTCGTTGCGTGCCGCGAACGCCGTATCCCCCGCCGAGGACGGCGGCCACGACGACACCCAGGTGGCCGCCGCCTACTCGCCCGGCACCGGCCACGACGGCAACGACGCCGCGCTGGTCTGCCGAATGCCGGGAGCCTCCTCGGGCACCACACGGGCCGGCTCGTTACGAAGAGCACGAAGGTGTCCTCGGCTGCCGCACTCCCCACGATCAGGGCGGACGGCTAGGGCTCGTCCGGCGGATCATGGGCCGAGCCAGGGCCGGACCGAGGCGAGGGCCGGCCAGTGCCCTAATCGTGTTGACCGCCCCGGCAGGCAGTGCTGGAGTCGGCACGTGGACAGCATCCCCGCCAACCGGCGGCTCTGGAACCAGATCAGCAGCGCCTACCAGCACAAGCACGACCCGCAAATCGGCGCCTCACCCCGGCTGTGGGGCATGTACTCCATCCCCGACGCGCACCTGCACGCCCTGGGCGACGTCACCGGCAAGCGCGTCCTCGAACTCGGCTGCGGCGCCGGCCAGTGGTCCAGGGCGCTCGCCGCCGAGGGCGCCACCGTGGTCGGGCTCGACCTGTCCGAAGCCCAACTCGCCGCAGCGGCCCGCGCGATGGGAGCGGCCCGCTACCCGCTGGTGCAAGGCGCCGCCGAACAACTCCCCTTCGCCGCCGACAGCTTCGACCTGGTGTTCTGCGACTTCGGTGGGCTCAGCTGGGCGCCCCCGCACCTGGCCGTCCCGCAGGCCGCACGCGTCTTGGGCCGAGGCGGGCGCCTGGTGTTCAACGTCGCCAGCCCATGGTTCGAGGCTTGCTACGACGAAGCCGCCGGCCGCGTGACCACGACGCTGCAGCAGGACTACTTCGGGCTGAACGCCATCGCCGAAGACGACGGCGCGACCAGCTATCAGCTCACCTACGGCGACTGGGTCAGGGTCCTGCGCGGCGCGGGTCTCATCATCGACGACCTCATCGAGCCGCGGCCCGCACTCGGAACACCCAACGGCTACAACGAAACCGACCCGCCCGACTGGGCACACCGCTGGCCGGCGGAACTGCTCTGGGTAGCCCACAAACCGTAAGTACCGCCGCGCCGAGACGTGAAGGCATCCCCTCGCCGGGCACTACTAGGGCCTGCCCGGCTGATCACGGGCGGAGCCAGAGCCGGATCGAGGCGAGGGTGACGGTCCGTGGAAGTGGTAGGCGCGTTTGTCGAAACGTGTGGCCACGGCCGGAAGTTCTTCAACGCGTTGCTCGTCCGCTCCACTTCTTTCCTGCGTTTGTAGATCGTCTTGTCGAAGCCGGCGGGCCGTCCGCCCCTGCTGCCGCGTCTTTTGCGGTGGGCCCGCTGATCTCGGGGCTCGGGAATGGTGTGCTTGATCTGGCGACGTCGCAGGTAGCGGCGGTTGCGCCGGGAGGAATACGCCTTATCGCCGCCCAGGTGGTCGGGCCGGCTGCGCGGATGTCCGCCACCCGGGCGGTGGACACGGATGCGTTCCACAAGATCCGTCGGACGGGCCCTGGCCGTGCAGTTCCTCCACCAGTGATCCACTGCCGCGACGCGACCGCCCACCGGCCACCGGGCGCAAGCGGACGGCGGCGTCCAGGCCGGTGCCCGGAGCCGGGTGCAGGGTGATGTCGCCGCCGGAGGCACGGACGAGGTGGCGGACGATGGGCAGGCCGAGGCCGGTGCCGTCGTGGTGGGAGTCGGAGGCGCGCCAGAAACGGTCGAAGGCACGGGCGCGGTCGGCCTCGGTCATACCGGGGCCCTGGTCGATGATGCGGAGTTCGGCACCGGGCGCGCGGTGGAGCGTGATGGCCGTGCCGGGCGGGGAGACGCGCAGGGCGTTGGCGACCAGGTTGTCGATGATCTGCTCCACCGCCCCGGGGATCGCCCACACCCGGCCGGCGGGGCGGCCGGTGACGGTGAGGGCGACGTACTGCTCGGCGGCCAGCGGCTCCCACATCGCGACCCGGTCGGCGATGACCGCGTCGAGGTCGACCGGCTCGGGTGTGGTGGCGGTGTTCTCCAGGCGGGCCAGGGCGAGGAGGCCCTGCACCATACGGCTGAGGCGCTCCACCTCGCCGACGGCCTCCTCCAGGCTGCCGTGGGCGTGTGGGTCGAGGTGGGGCTCGAAGTTCTCCAGGTGCAGCCGGAGCGCCGTCAGCGGGGTTTTCAGCTGGTGGGAGGCTTCGGACGCGAACGCCTGCTGAGCGTGCAGGAGTTGCTGCAGCCGGGTGGCCGTTCGGGTGAAGGAGGCGGCGAGACTGCGCAGTTCGGGTGGGCCGGTGGTGGCGTCCGGCGGATTGGTGAGCCGGCCCTCCGCCAGCTGGGCGGTGGCGGCCTCCAGCGTGCGCAGGGGGCGGGTGATCCAGCGGGCGAGGGTGAAGGCGACCAGGGCGACGGCCGCCAGGATGCAGGCTCCGGCCATGGCGAGGACGCCCCAGATGCGGTGCACGCGGGCGCTGACCCCGGCCGTCGGGTAGGTCAGGCGCAGGGTGCCCCGGACCTTGGTGCCGGAGGAGCCCGGCATGGTGGCCGACAGCGCGTCGTCCCCGGTGGCCACGGTCGGCTGGTTGCGCAGGGCACGGGCGATGTCCGGCTGCGCGGCGATGCTGATTCCGGTACGGCCGGACGGGTCGGAGTCGGCCAGGACGACGCCCTCCTTGTCGGTGACGACGACGCGGCCGCCGGTGCGGGCGGCGTAGTCGCCGACGACGTCGGGCAGTGCCGCGAGGTTGCCCTTCTCGATGTTCTCCTCGGTGACCTCGGCGAGCATCGAGGCGTCGCGTTCGACGCTCTGAGAGACGCGCGAGCTCTCTCCACGTGCGTAGATCCAGCCGAGCGGGAGCTCCAGCCCGGTCAGCACGAGCATCGCCAGGCCCAGGTAGCTGAGCAGCAGGCGCCGGGTCATCCGGACGCCCCGGACGGCGGGCCGGGAACGGTGAGGCGGAAGCCGACACCGCGAGCCGTGGTGATCCAGGCCGGGTCGCCGAGCTTGCGGCGCAGAGCGGCGACGTGGGCGTCGAGGGTCTTGGTGGGTCCGAAGAAGTGCGGGTCCCACACCGTGTCCATGATCTGCTGCCGTGAACAGACCGTGCCCGGGTCCTCGGCAAGGTGGGCGAGCAGATCGAACTCGCGTGGCGTGAGGGGTATTTCGGCGCCGGCGAGGTGGACCTGGCGGGTCCGGCGGTTGATCTCCAGGGGGCCGAGCCGCTGCGGCGCCGGGGCTCCGGACCCCACCGGGTGCCCCGGCACGGGGAAGGGCAGTGCACCGCTGGTGCGGCGGGTGACCGCGCGGATGCGCGCCACCAGTTCCCGTACGCCGAAGGGCTTGGCGAGGTAGTCGTCGGCGCCCAGCTCGAGTCCGACGATGCGGTCGGCCTCCTCGCCCCGAGCGGTGATCATGATGATCGGTACGGCGGAGCGTGCGCGCAGGCTGCGGCAGACGTCGAGGCCGTCCATGTCGGGCAGGCCGAGGTCGAGCAGCACCAGGTCCGGGGAGCCTTCGGTGCCGGCGAGTCCGGCGGCACCGGTGCGGACGTGGTCCACCGTGAAGCCGTACCGTCCGAGTCCTTCGGTGAGGGGGCCGGCGATTCGGTCGTCGTCTTCGATGAGCAGGAGCCGCATGGCGCAAGGCTCGCACAGCTGTGCCAGGGGAGTCGGGGTGTTCACGGGAAGCCGCCTGGGGCGTGGGAGACGTACGGGACGGTGAGCCGGCGCAGGGATCCGCCGCAGCGGCCTCCGGTTCCGGCGCGGCACCTGTATCTCTGCCCCGGCCGGCCGCCCGCGACGGTCAACCGGCGTTCTCCTTCTCCTCGGCGCCCTCCTGCTCCTCGGTGCCTTCCCGCTTGGTGCCGGTGACCTTGAAGGACTTGTCCAGGTACACCTCCACCGAGGTGCCGTCCGCCTTCTTCACCTCCACCGCGTACATGCCGGGCTTCTCCGTGTCCTCCTCGGACTTGACGACCGTGCCCGGGTACGCGGCGAGCGCAGCGGCCTCGGCCTTCTGCTTGATGTCGCCGGTCAGCGGTGGTTCCTTCTTGTCGTCGGTGTCACCGGCGGCGTCGTCCGCCGCATCGGCACCGCCCGCGCTCTGTGCGGCCTGCCGGCTGTCCGGCGTCGAACTGCCGGAGCCGGAGCCGGCGCCGGAGTCAGAGGAACCGCCACCGCAGGCGGCAAGGGCGAACATCAGCACGGCGGCGGGAGCGGCGAGAAGGGCACGACGGGGCAGGGCACGCATGAACTCGTCTCCGGATGTCGGGGGTTCGGCGATCCGGAAGCCGGACCGCCGGGGACGGCAACGACCCTAGGAAGACGATGCAGAGAGCCGGCCCAGCAGACGGAGAGCAGAAGCCCAGCAGATGTCCAAAGTTGTGCCACCGATGCCGGCGGACGGTGAACCGGCGCGGCCCGGTCGGTGGTTCACGGCGCGGCCGCCCCAGCCGCTGACGCTCCTACCGGTGCTCGGGGTTCTCGTAGTCGTGGCGGCAGCCGGCGTCCCAGGCGGTGCGCTGGTTGCCGTAGGCGGGGATGCCGCCGAGGTCCTTCAACGCCCGGGCCAGGTGGAGCAGGTTCCAGGTCATGAAGGTGGTGTTGCGGTTGGTGAAGTCGTTCTCCGGGCCGCCCGAGCCGGGGTCGAGGTACGAGGGCCCGGGACCCGCCTCGCCGATCCATCCGGCGTCCGCCTGGGGCGGGATGGTGTACCCCAGGTGCTGAAGGCTGTAGAGGACGTTCATGGCGCAGTGCTTGACGCCGTCCTCGTTGCCGGTGATCAGGCAGCCGCCGACGCGGCCGTAATAGGCGTACTGCCCGGCCTCGTTGAGCAGGCTGGAGCAGGCGTAGAGGCGCTCGATCACCTGCTTCGTCACCGAGCTGTTGTCGCCCAGCCAGATGGGGCCGGCCAGCACGAGGATGTCGGCCGCCATCACCTGCCGGTACAGGTCCGGCCACGCGTCCGTCTCCCAGCCGTGCTCCCTCATGTCGGGCCACACGCCGGTGGCGATGTCGTGGTCGACCGCTCGTACGACATCGACGTGCACACCCTGCGCGTCCATGATGGCGGTGCTCCGGTCGATCAGGCCCTGAGTGTTGCTCGTCTCCGGCGAGCGCTTGAGCGTGCAGTTGATCACCAGCGCACGCAGGTCGTCGTACTGGGCCGGCGGTGTGTCGGTGCCGGGAGACGGAGCGGGCACACGGTCCTCCAGAATCCTGCCGCCGCACGGTGCGGCGAGTCGTCCACGTCCGCGTCCAGCCTGTGTTCCGTCCGTGGAAGGCGCCACCACAGCACCTCCGAATGGCCCCTTCCAGGGTGCCGGTGACCGGCTGCGACGCCCCGGTTCAGCGCCTGGCGACCCCGGCGCGGCCTCGCCTCGCGAGCGCGATCACCCCGGAGACGGCGGCCGTCGCGGCCAGGCTGCCGACCATGACCAGGCCCACGCCGATCACGAACAGGCCGCTGGAGTCGTCCGACCAGTCGACGTAGGCCGCGGCCGTCAGGCCGACGGTGGTGCCGAGGACGGCGCTCGCGGCGTGCCCCTTGGAGGTGGCCCAGTACACCGGTACCAGCAGGGTGAGGACCAGCCCGATCACCTGCCACCCCTCGTACGGGCCCGTCGTCGTGCCGTCCGGCTGCACGTCCCGCTGCTGGTCCCAGCCCAGCCAGGCCGCCCAGGCCAGCGGCGCGACGACGACCGGCGCGAGCAGCGGCAGCATCCGGAGCACGGGGTTCATCAGTCCTTGGCGCATGGCCTCAGCTTTCCGCCTCGCGCCGGCTCCGGCCAGAGCGGAAATACTCAGCCGCGCCCGAGTATGCGCGGCCGGGTCCGGGGTGGCCCGGGGCCGGGATCTAGGCTTTCTCCTGGAGGAGATCTCGCTTCGTCTGTGCGGTCTGTTGAATCATGAAGGAAGCCACGTTGAACTTCTGGTCGATCTATCAGCACGGCTTCGCGCGCATCGCCGCGTGCACGGGCCACACCGTCATCGCCGACCCGCAGGCCAACGCCGAGGCGGTGCTGCGCCAGGCACGCCGGTGCGCGGACGAGGGTGTCGCCGTCGCCGTCTTCCCGGAACTGGGTCTCACCGGCTACTCGATCGAGGACCTGCTGCTCCAGGACGCGCTGCTCGACCAGGTCGAGGCGGCCGTCGGGACCATCGTGGCCGGGTCGGCGGAGCTGCTTCCGGTGCTGGTGGTCGGCGCCCCGCTGCGCCACCGCCACCGGATCTACAACTGCGCGCTGATCATCCACCGGGGCCGCGTCCTCGGTGTCGTACCGAAGTCGTACCCGCCCACCTACCGGGAGTTCTACGAGCGCCGGCAGATCGCCGACGGCCACGACGAGCGGGGCGGCACCATCCGGGTCGCCGGCGCCGAGGTGCCGTTCGGCGTGGACCTGCTGTTCGCGGCCGCGGACGTGCCCGGACTCGTGCTGCACACGGAGATCTGCGAGGACATGTGGGTGCCGGTGCCGCCGAGCGCGGAGGCCGCCCTCGCCGGCGCGACCGTGCTGGTCAACCTCTCCGGCAGCCCGATCACGGTCGGCCGGGCCGAGGACCGCAGGCTGCTGTGCCGCTCGGCGTCCTCCCGCTGCCTCGCCGCGTACGTCTACGCGGCCGCCGGACTGGGCGAGTCGACCACCGACCTGTCCTGGGACGGGCAGACCATGATCTACGAGAACGGGGTGCTGCTCGCCGAGACCGACCGCTTCCCGCTGGGCGACCAGTACGCGGTGGCCGACGTGGACCTCGACCTGCTGCGGCAGGAGCGGCAGCGGATGGGCACCTTCGACGACAACCGCCGGGCCCACGCGGCGCGGACCGGCGACTTCCGGACGGTGTCCTTCGAGCTGGACCCACCGGTCACCGACCTCGGGCTGCGCCGGCGCGTCGAGCGGTTCCCGTTCGTGCCCGCCGACCCCGACCGGCTCGCCCTGGACTGCTACGAGGCCTACAACATCCAGGTCGCCGGGCTCCAGCAGCGGCTGGCGGCGATCGGCGGACCCAAGGTCGTCATCGGCGTGTCCGGCGGCCTCGACTCCACGCACGCGCTGATCGTCGCCGCCCGCGCGATGGACCGCGCGGGCCGGCCGCGCAGCGACATCCTGGCCTTCACCCTGCCGGGCTTCGCCACCAGCGACCACACCAAGGACAACGCGCACAAACTGATGCGCTCGCTCGGTGTCACCGCCGCCGAGCTGGACATCACGCCGACCGCACGGCTGATGCTGCAGGAGATCGGCCACCCGTTCGCCTCCGGCGAGCCCGTGTACGACGTCACCTTCGAGAACGTCCAGGCCGGCCTGCGCACGGACTATCTGTTCCGGCTGGCCAACCAGCGCGGCGGCATCGTCCTCGGCACCGGCGACCTCTCCGAGCTGGCGCTCGGCTGGTCCACGTACGGCGTCGGCGACCAGATGAGCCACTACAACGTCAACTCCGGCGTGCCGAAGACCTTCATCCAGCACCTGATCCGCTGGGTCATCGGCAGCGGCCAGTTCGACGACGAGACCGGCAAGATCCTCGCCGCGATCCTGGACACCGAGATCAGCCCGGAGCTGGTGCCGGGCGAGGAGATGCAGTCGACCGAGTCGAAGATCGGCCCGTACGCACTGCACGACTTCACCCTCTTCCAGGTGCTGCGCTACGGCTTCCGGCCCTCGAAGATCGCCTTCCTGGCCTGGCACGCCTGGCACGACAAGGAGGCCGGCGCCTGGCCGCCCGGCTTCCCCGAGGCCAAGCGGGTCACCTACGACCTGGCCGAGATCCGGCACTGGCTGGAGGTGTTCTGCCGCCGCTTCTTCGCGTTCTCCCAGTTCAAGCGCTCGGCCATGCCGAACGGGCCGAAGGTCTCGGCGGGCGGCTCCCTCTCCCCGCGCGGCGACTGGCGCGCCCCGTCGGACGGCAACGCGGAGGCGTGGCTCAGGGACCTCAGCCGCTTCGACTGGCCGGAGGCGGAGGTGCAGGCGCAGGCGTAGTGCCCCGAAGGGGTGCGGCGGCTCCGCCGCCCGCCGTGTCCGGGCGCCCGCTCAGTTGTTCCAGGTCTCGTCGTACGGGTCGCGCGGCACCGGGACCGGGCGGGCGGAGGTGACGTTCAGATACGGGACCGGGCCGCCGTTGACCGGGTCGCGGGCCAGCCGGGGGGTGTAGGTGCCCGTCACCTCCAGCCAGGCGTCCGGGCGGAGGACCGGCGGCAGCGTCCCGGTCAGCGCGATCTTCACCGGCTGGGCGTCCGCCGCGCAGCAGTTGAGGGCCATGCGGACCAGGTAGGCGCGGCCCGCGTGATCCAGCGCGAGAAAGCCGGTGACCCGGACGGGACGGCCGTGCAGCGAGCGGCCGTGGCCGTAGGCCGCGCGGGAGGCGTAGTCGACGACGGAGAGCGGGACCGGATCGCCGGTGGGCAACGGACCGTAGGCGTACGGCTTCTGGAGGGCCGTACCGGTGCGCAGGGCGCTGTACGAGCCGAGGGCCGGCGGGGCGACCAGGATCAGGGCGAGCAGCGGGAGCAGCAGCAGCCAGGCGACTCGGGGTTCGGGGTGCGCGTGCCCCGGCCGGCCCCGGCGGCGCTCGTACCAGACCGTCGCCAGGGCCGCCGCGAGCAGGACCGCGCCCGAGGCCAGCAGCAGCGGGCGCAGGCCCGCCTTGACGTACCGCAGATACAGGTCGGTGGTGCCCGCGTGCAGCAGCGCCCCGCCGAGCAGGAACAGGACGGCCGCCTGGGCCTGGCGGTTCACAGCAGCACCGCCCCGGTCAGCACGGCGCCCGCGACGGCCAGCGCGAAGGTCGCGGGCGCGAAACGGAACGCGAAGCCACGGCCGAAGGTGCCGGCCTGCATCGCGAACAGCTTGAGGTCGATCATCGGGCCCACCACCAGGAACACCAGCTTGGCCGTCGGGGAGAACTGGGTGAGGGAGGCCGCGACGAACGCGTCCGCCTCCGAGCAGATGGACAGCAGAACGGCCAGCACGGCGAGGGCGAGCACCGAGAACACCGGCTCGCCGGCCGCCACCCGCAGCCAGTCCGCCGGAACCGCCGCCTTCAGCGTGGCCGCGGCCATCGCACCGAGCACCAGGAAACCGCCGGCGTGCAGGACGTCGTGCCGGACCGAACCCCAGAACGCCTCGCCCTTGGACGCGCCCTCGTGCCCGCCGTGGACCGGCGGGCGCAGCCAGTCCGTACGGCCCAGCCGCTGCCACAGCCAGCCCATCGCACAGGCCACCAGCAGGCTCGCCAGGAACCGGGCCAGGACCATCTCCGGGTGCCCGGGGAAGGCGACCGCGGTGGCGGTCAGCACCACCGGGTTGATCGCGGGTGCGGAGAGGAGGAAGGCGAGCGCGGCGGCCGGGGCCACCCCCCGGCGGACCAGGGCGCCTGCCACCGGCACCGACGCGCACTCGCAGCCCGGCAGCACCGCGCCCGCGACCCCTGCCACGGGCACGGCGAGGGCGGCCCGGCGCGGCAGGGCGCGCGCGAAGAACGACGCCGGGACGTACACCGCGATCGCCGCCGACAGCAGCACGCCGAGCACCAGGAAGGGCAGCGCCTGGACGGTCACCGCCACGAACACCGTCATCCAGCTCTGCATCGGCGCGGTGCCGAGCAGGCCGCGGATCGGGGACTGGGCGAGCACGGCCAGGACCAGCGTCAGCGTCAGCACCAGCGGGGAACTGAGCCGCCGGCCCGGACCGCCCGGCGGGGGCTCGGAATGCCCTACGTCCGCGCCGGGCGGGGCGTCTTCGGTGATGGCCACGGGTGGTTACCTCCGGCTGCTGCTCTCCCTCCCCATCAGTACGCGAGCCGTCGCACGGGCGTTCAGGCCGTTGCTGGAACCACGCATCTCCTTGGGGCACTCTTTCCCCTTGTGGCGAGCGTTCCGTACCAAGGGGGGCCGGGGGCCCCGCCGGCGCACATGGTGGTGTGCGGCGACGACGGGCTCGCGCACCGGCTGGCGGCCGAGTTGCGCGGGGTCTACGGCGAGCAGGTGACGCTCGTCGTGCCGCCGAACGGGCGCACCGCCCGGCCGCCGGTGGTCGGCCGGGCCCGGGCCGCGTCGGCGGCACTGTTCGACCGCATGGTCAGCGCCGCGGTGGGCGGCCGGGCCGGCGGCGCCGGGCAGCCCTCCGGCACCTCCCCCGGCCAACGCCCCGACCTGGAGGGCGTGTTGGAGGCGGCCGAGCCGACCGAGGCGGTGCTCGCCGAGGCCGGGGTGGCCCGGGCCGCCGCGCTGGCCCTCGTGTACGACGACGACGAGACCAACATCCGCGCCGCCCTGACCGCCCGCCGGCTCAACCCCCGGCTCCGGCTCGTCCTCCGCCTCTACAACCGGCGATTGGGCCAGCACATCGAGGAACTCCTCGACCAGGCGGCCGCGTTGGCCGCCGGGGACGACGAGGGCGGCGCGGCCGCCGGTGCCGAGACCTCCACGACCGTGCTGTCCGACGCCGACACCGCCGCGCCCGCGCTGGCCGCGACCGCCGTGACCGGCACCAACAGGGTCGTCCAGACCGAGAGCCTGCTGCTGCGGGCCGTGGAACGGCCGCTGCCCGCGGACGGGCCCGGCGCCGGACTGTGCACCCTCGCCCTGCTGTCGGGCGGCGACCCGGCCGGCACCGACGGCCCGGACGGCGGCGGGGAGCAGCAGCCGCACCTGCTGCCCGACGACGAGCAGGTACGGCGTGCCGCCGGGCGGCAGGCCGTGGTGCTGGAACAGGTCTCCGCCGCGGCCGGCGCGGAGTCCGCCGCGCCCGGCGGCCGCGGGCTGACCGGCGTACTGCCCCTCGCCTCCCTGTTCTCCCGGCGGCTGCGCTGGTCCCTGGCCGTCCTGGTCGGCTGTGTGGTCGGGCTCGCCGTCGCCCTGTGGCTGGTGACCGGCATCCATCCGCTGCGGGCGTTCTACGTCACGCTCCTCGACCTGTTCGCGATCGACGACCCCGCCCTCGGCGCGCCCCTGGGCCGCCAGCTCCTCCAGCTCCTCTCCGCGCTCGTCGGACTGCTGCTCCTGCCGGTGCTGCTGGCCGCCGCGCTGGAGGCGCTCGGCACCTTCCGCACCGCCTCCACCCTGCGCAAGCCGCCCCGCGGGCTGAACGGGCATGTCGTGCTGCTCGGGCTCGGCAAGATCGGCACCCGGGTGCTGACCCGGCTGCGGGAGCTGAACATCCCCGTGGTGTGCGTCGAGTCCGACCCGGAGGCACGGGGGCTCGCCACCGCGCGGCGGCTACGGGTGCCGGTGGTGCTCGGGGACGTCACCCAGGAAGGCGTCCTGGAGTCCGCCCAGATCCACCGGGCCCAGACCCTGCTCGCGGTGACCAGCGCCGACACCACGAATCTGGAGGCCGTGCTGTACGCGCGTACCCTGCGGCCCGATCTGCGCGTGGTGCTGCGGCTGTACGACGACGACTTCGCCACCGCCGTGTACCGCACCCTCCGGGCCGCGTACCCGCACGCGCTGACCCGCAGCCGGAGCGTCACCCACCTGGCCGCGCCCGCCTTCGCCGGGGCGATGCTCGGACGGCAGGTGCTGGGAGCCGTCGCCGTGGAGCGGCGGGTGCTGCTGTTCGCCGCGGTGGACGTGGACGGGCATCCCCAGCTGGAGGGCCGCACCGTGGCGGAGGCGTTCCGGTCCGGCGCCTGGCGGGTACTGGCGCTGGAGGGCCGGACCGGCACGCCTTCCGATCACGTCCTGGAGAAGGGGGACCGGGTGGTGGTCGCCGCCACTCGTCGGGGGCTCGCGGAGCTGCGCTGACCGGAGAGCTAGACGGACAGGTGCCTGGCCGCGAACTCCATTTCCAGTCTCACCTGCTTGATCCGCTCGTCCACCACCAGTGAGCCGTGACCGGCGTCGTAGCGGTAGACCTCGTGGATCGCGCCGCGGGACTCCAGTCTCTTGACGTAGTTGTCGATCTGGCGGATCGGGCAGCGGGGGTCGTTGACGCCCGCCGAGATGTAGACCGGGGCCTTGACCTGGTCGACGTAGGTCAGCGGGGAGGACGCCTCGAAGCGCTCGGGGACCTCCTCCGGGGTGCCGCCCAGCAGGGTGCGGTCCATGGCCTTCAGGGCCTCCATCTCGTCGTGGTACGCCGTGACGTAGTCCGCGACCGGCACCACGGCGATGCCCACCGCCCAGGACTCCGGCTGGGTGCCGACGCCGAGCAGGGTGAGGTAGCCGCCCCAGGAGGCGCCGGTGAGGATCAGGCGGGCGGGGTCGGCGAGGCCGGAGGCGACCGCCCAGTCGCGGACCGCGGCCACGTCCTCCAGCTCGATCAGACCGACCCGGTGCTTGAGGGCGTCCGTCCAGGCGCGGCCGTAGCCGGTGGAGCCGCGGTAGTTGATGCGGATCACCGCGTATCCCTGGTCGACCCAGGCGGCCGGACCCGCCGCGAAGGAGTCGCTGTCGTGCCAGGTCGGGCCGCCGTGCAGGTCGAAGACGGTGGGGAGGGGGCCCGTGGCGCCCGCCGGCTTCTGGATCAGGGCGTGGATGCGGCCGCCGGGGCCCTCCACCCAGACGTCCTGCACCGGCACCGAGGGCGGGCAGGCCATGCCGGGAGGGTCCAGCACCACTCCGCCGGCCGTGGAGCGCACCGCCGGGGGCTCGGCGGCCGACGACCACAGGTACTCCACGCTGCCGTCGGGGCGGGCCGTCGCGCCGGAGACCGTGCCGGGCGGGGTGGGGATGGGGGTCAGCTCGCGGGTCGCCACGTCGTACCGGAACAGCTCGCTGCGGGCCTCGAAGCCGTGCACGATGAGCAGGGCCGAGCCGTCCGGATACCACTCGGCGCTGACGTCACCGGCCAGGTCCAGCGCCAGGTCCGTCTCCTCGCCCGTCGCCACGTCCCACACCAGCGGCTCCCAGCGGCCGCGGCGCTGGTGGCCGATGAGCAGCCGGGTGTCACCGTCCACCGGGGCGAAGCCCAGCACCTCCAGGCCCAGCTCCTCGGTGCCGCCCTCGGTGTCGTCCAGCTCGGCGACCGTGGTGCCGTCCGGGCGCAGGACGCGCAGCGCCGCGTGCATGGCGTCACCGTGCTCGGTGTGCTCGACGGCGATCAGGGTGCCGTCGTGCGAGAGGTCGCCGACGCCCGCCGACTCGCGGTGCCGGTAGATCTCCACCGGGTCCGCGCCCTGGCGCGCGAGGTGGATGGTCGTGCCGTCCTCGTCCGTGGAGCGGCCGACGACCGCCGTGCGGCCGTCGCGGGAGAGGGCGAGGCCGGCCGGGTACGAGGGGGCGAGACCGGGCACCGCCGGCTCGTCCGGCCCGCCCGTGAAGGGCTGGCGGCGCCAGATCCCGAACTCGTCGCCGTCCTTGTCGTCGAACCACCAGATCCACGCGCCGTCCGGGGAGAGCACGCCGTCCGTCGTGCCGTTCGGCCGGTGCGTCGCCTGCCGCTGCTCGCCGGTCGCCCGGTCCCAGGCATACAGCTCGTACGTCCCCGTCGCGTTCGACACGAACAGGGAGCGGTCCGGTGCGTCCTCCGCCCAATCGGGCAGCGACACCCGCGGCGCCCGGAAGCGCTTCTCCCAGTCCGGCATGTCCGGTGTGTGCTGCGTGCTCGACGTACTGCTCTCACTCATGGCCCCAGTCATGCGCCCATATTGCCTGGCCGGGCCGATAATTGGGTGGCGGGTGTGCGCAGCCTGTGGATAACTTCCGGACCATGAGCGTTTCCGTCACCTCCACCTCCGTTCCCGAAGGCTGGCGCGAGGACAATCGGGCCATGTGGGACGAGCGGGTTCCCGTCCATGTCGCCGGTTCGTTCTACGACCTCGACGGCTTCCGCACCCGCCGGGACGACCTGCGCGACTTCGAGAGGGCGGAGGTCGGGGACGTCACCGGGAAGTCGCTGCTTCACCTCCAGTGCCACATCGGCACCGACACCCTCTCCTGGGCGCACCGCGGCGCCGCCCGCGTCGTCGGCCTGGACTTCTCCGTCCCCGCCGTGGAGGCGGCCCGCACCCTCGCGGCCGAGCTCGGCTACGGCCCCGAGCGGGCGGCCTTCGTCACCGGCGACGTGTACGACGCGGCCGAGGCCGTGCCCGAGCCGTCGTACGACATCGTCTACACCGGGCTCGGTGCCCTGTGCTGGCTGCCGGACATCCGGCGCTGGGCGGAGACGGCCGCGTCCCTGGTCGCCCCCGGCGGCTTCCTCTACCTCGCCGAGTTCCATCCGCTCACCGAGGCCCTGGACGACGAGACCGGCACCCGGATCGTGCGCGACTACTTCTCCCGGGACGCACAGGTGTGGAACGAGCCGGGCACCTACGCCGACCAGGACGCCGTCACCGTCCACAACCGCAGTGTGGAGTGGCAGCACACGCTCGGGGACGTCGTCTCCGCGCTCGCCGCGACGGGGCTGCGCATCGAGTTCCTGCACGAGCACGACGTGTCGGTCTTCCCGCGGTTCGGGAACTTCGAGGTGCGGGACGGCTACCACCGCTTCCCGGCCGGCCATCCGCGCATCCCGCTGATCTACTCGCTGAAGGCGAGCAAGGACTGACCCGCGGCCGGGCCACCGGGGCGGGCGCCGTACCGTGGAGGGCGTGTACCGCTTCCTGCTGACACCCCGCTGGTGGGGCATCAACGTCTTCGTGCTGCTCGCCATCCCGTTCTGCATCTTCATGGGGTCGTGGCAGCTGAGCCGGTTCGAGGGCCGGGTGCAGGACCATCGCGCCGCCACCGACCAGGCCGCGTCCGGCCGGAGCGAGGCCGCGCGTCCGCTGGAGACGATGCTGCCCGTCGACAAGAGCACCTCGGGGCGGCGGGTCAGCGCGAGCGGGCGGTACGGCAAGCAGCTGCTGGTGCCGGGGCGGGAGCTGGACGGCAAGCGCGGCTTCTACGTCCTCACCCTGCTGCGCACCGATTCCGGCAGGTCGCTGCCCGTGGTGCGGGGGTGGCTGCCGGGCACGGCAAACCCCGCGAAGGCTCCCGCCGCGCCTGCCGGTGAGGTCACCGTCACCGGGGCGCTGCAGGCGTCCGAGACGCCGGGGAACAACGGCGTGAGCGCGCAGAGCGGGCTGCCGGCGGGGCAGACGGCGGCGATCAGTTCGGCGTCGCTGGTGAATCTGGTGCCGGATCGGCTGTACGACGCGTGGGTCACGCTCGACAAGGGTGACTCGGGGATGAAGGCGGTGCCCGCGAGTGCGCCGACCGGGACGGGGCTGGATCTGAAGGCGTTCCAGAACCTCGGCTATACCGGGGAGTGGTTCGTGTTCGCCGGGTTCGTGGTGTTCATGTGGTTCCGGTTGCTGCGGCGGGAGGTGGAGTTCCAGCGGGACGCTGCGCTGGGCTTGATGCCGGAGGACCAGACGCCGGTGACAACCGGCTGACCTGCGCTGGTGCCGGTGCGGGGGTGGGGACGCTTACCGGCGCCGGCAGCGTGCCGCCTACGCCCACCCGTGCCGCCGTGCCGCCTGGGGGGTACCCCCTGCTCGAAGAGCTCGGGGGAGGCACGACGGCCCGCAGGCTACGGCAGGGGGCGCGCCCCGAAGGGGCGTGAGGAACTGCGCGACCAGCCACGACGGCCCCTCAGCGGCCCATGCACCCACAGCCCTACGGCGACGACGCAACACCCCGCACCACAGCCCAACGGCGATGACGCAACACCTCCGCACCCGCAGCCGCCCGCGCATCTCCTGCCCAACGGCGATCGGACGACCGCCCGCGGACCCGCAACGGCGATCACACCGCCGAGCCCGTGGAGCGTCACGCCCCTGCCAGTACCCCGGTGTAGTAGACGGTCCCCGCGCACGCCCCGGATACCACCGCCGTCGTCGCCGGGGCGCCGCCCTCGGCGGTGTGGGTGACCGCGATGCTGCCGTCGGCCGTGCCTTCCTCGGTGACCAGCTGGGTCGTGGTGCCCGCCGAGCCGCCGGTGTCGGTCGTGGCGCCGGAGGCACCCGCGTCCTCGGTCGGCGTCGGGTCCGGCGTGGGCCCGCCGGTGTCGCCGCCCGGGTCGCCGCCGGTGACGGGGCAGGTCTCCGAGGGCACGAAGGCGAACTTCTCCTCGTACGCCGCGCCGGGCTGGAGGACCAGCGAGGACGACTCCAGCGACGGGTCGGGCAGGGAGGGGGCCGCATCCCCGGCCACATGCCGGGCCGTGACGATCTTGGACGGGTCGGCGGCGCCCTGGGCCGCCGCGTAGACGCTGCCCGGACCGCCGACGGTACAGGCGGTGCCGGAGATGTTGGTGACCCGGAAGACGCCGTAGACGGCGCCCGCGGCGTCGGGGGCGTTCACCGAGCCGGTGGCGGAGCCCAGCTGGGCCGCCGTGCACAGGGGGATGCCCACGGGCGTCGTGGCGGCGGGGTCGGCGCCGCTGGTGGAGCCGCCGCCGTTGCCGCCCTTGCTGTTCTTCGAGCCGCTCTTGCCGGGCTCCTTGCCGGGCTTGGCCGGCGTGTCGGGGGAGTCCTTCTTGGCGCCCTTGTCGCCGCCCTTGTCCTTGCCCTGGCCGGTGCCGCCCTGCGCCTGGGAGGTCTGGCCGGCCATGGCGGTGTTGGGGTCGGAGCCGCCGGAGTGGGAGACGTGCACGAGGGCGGGGACCGCGGTGCCGATGAACAGGGCGGCCGCGGCCATGCCCACCGCCGCCTGCCGCTTGCGGGCGCGGCGCGCGGGGACGGCCCGGCGCAGATGGTCGAGCGTGCCGGAGCGCGGTTCGATGCCGTCGACCGCCGAGTGCAGCAAGTGGCGCAGGGTCAGCTCGTCCGAGTCGAGCCCGTCGGCTCCGCCGAGCCCGTCGGTGGCCTGGCCGAGCCCCTCGAGGTCCTTGTCGTCGGGGCCGTGGTTCACAGTTCCGTTCCCAGCATGCGATTGCGTGTGCTCTTGCCCCTCGCACCGTGTCGGCTCGTGCCAGGCGTAGGGCTCGTGACGTTCATGGGAGTGGCGCTCATGGGAGTGACTGTCATGGGAATCGCCCCCTTCGGCGTGGTCGCTCATGCCGGTGCCTCCATGGCCACCCGCAGCGCGGCGACCCCGCGCGAGCCGTACGCCTTCACCGAGCCCAGGGATATGCCGAGCGTCTCGGCGACCTGGGCCTCGGTCATGTCCGCGAAGTAGCGCAGCACGAGGACCTCGCGCTGGCGGCGCTGGAGGCCTTTCATGGCCTTGATCAGGTCGCGGCGCTCCAGCTGGTCGAAGGCGCCCTCCTCCGCGCTCGCCATGTCGGGCATCGGCTTGGAGAGCAGCTTCAGTCCGAGGATGCGCCGGCGCAGTGTGGAGCGGGAGAGGTTGACGACCGTCTGCCGCAAATAGGCGAGGGTCTTCTCGGGGTCGCGGACGCGCTTGCGGGCCGAGTGGACGCGGATGAACGCCTCCTGGACGACGTCCTCGCAGGAGGCGGTGTCGTCGAGGAGGAGTGCCGCGAGGCCGAGCAGCGAGCGGTAGTGCGCCCGGTAGGTCTCGGTGAGGTGGTCGACGGTCGTGCCGACGGCCTCGGTGGCCACGGCACCCGCGGTCTCCTCGGCGCCGTCACGCTGACTGGGTATGCGGGCGGGCCGCGCTGCGGGCATGGGCGCGATCACCGGCATGCCGCCGGGCGTGCGGGGCCGGAGCGCCGCGCGGGGCCGCAGGGCCGTACCGCCGCGGGTCGCCGGGGGTACCCCCGGCTCGAAGAGCTTGGGGGATAGTTCGAGTACCTCTGCCACGCCAGTTGGACACGTTTCCCCCCTTGAGGGTTGTACGTGCCGGACGTCACATGTGCGACAACCGGCGGTGCCTCAAGTGCCGTCATGCGCCCCGCTCTTCCCTTATGTCCCATTTGAACGGGCGTCCCCACGCCCTGATCACGGCGTCCCCACGCCAGGATCATCACGTCCCCAGGTCCCGCAAGGGTGACCGCAAAGACGCTCCCCGCTCTCCGTACGGTTGCGGAAAGCGGGGAGAGAAAATCCTCTGTCGCCAAGCGGAGCGGTTCAAGTGGATTGGACCATGCTCCCGGCCACACTGCTTACACAGATCTTACGCAGCCCTCAGGTACGACCGGCCGGCTCCGCCGGCTCCGCGGCGATCAGCTCCGCGATCTGCGCGCAGTTCAGCGCGGCGCCCTTGCGCAAGTTGTCGCCGCACACGAAGAGTTCGAGCGCGGTCGGATCGTCGAGCGCCCGCCGCACCCGGCCGACCCAGGTCGGATCGGTGCCCACCACGTCGGCGGGGGTGGGGAACTCCCCGGCGGCCGGATCGTCGCACAGCACCACGCCCGGCGCGGTGGCGAGGATCTCCCGGGCGCCGTCGACACCCACCTCTCGCTGGAAGCGGGCGTGGACGGTCAGCGAGTGGGTGGTGACCACCGGCACCCGCACGCAGGTCACGGCGACCGGCAGCCTCGGCAGGCCGAGGATCTTCCGGGACTCGTCGCGGACCTTCATCTCCTCCGAGGACCAGCCGTCCTCGCGGAGCGATCCGGCCCACGGGACGACGTTGAGCGCGACCGGCTCCGGGAACGGCCCGGTGGCGTCCGCTACGGCCCGCCGTACGTCCCCGGGCTTGGTGCCCAGCTCGGTGCCGGCCACCAGGGACAGCTGGGCCCGCAGCGTCTCCACGCCGGCCCGCCCGGCCCCGCTGACCGCCTGGTACGACGACACCACCAGCTCGCGCAGCCCGAACTCGGCGTGCAGCGCACCCAGGGCGACGATCATCGTCAGGGTGGTGCAGTTCGGGTTGGCGACGATCCCGCGCGGCCGGTTCCGCAGCGCGTGCGGATTGACCTCGGGCACCACCAGCGGCACGTCCGGGTCCATCCGGAAGGCGGCCGAGTTGTCGACGACGACCGCACCGCGCGCGGCGGCGACGGGCGCCCACTCGGCGGCGACCTCGTCCGGGACGTCGAACAGCGCGATGTCGACCCCGGCGAAGGCGTCCTCCGTCAGGGCCATCACCTCGACCTCCTCCCCGCGCACGGCCAGCTTGCGGCCGGCCGAGCGGGGGGAGGCGAGCAGCCGGATCTCGCCCCAGATGTCCGCGCGCTGGGACAGGATCTGGAGCATGACCGTGCCGACGGCTCCGGTCGCTCCCACGACCGCGAGCGTCGGCTTGCCGGTCATCGGCCCGTACCCCGGCTCATCGGCCGGTGCCTCCGTAGACGACGGCCTCGTCGGTGTCGGAGTCGAGCCCGAAGGCGGTGTGCACGGCGCGCACGGCCTCCGCCACGTCGTCGGCGCGGGTGACGACCGAGATGCGGATCTCGGAGGTCGAGATCAGCTCGATGTTCACGCCGGCGTTGCTGAGCGCCTCGAAGAAGGAGGCGGTGACCCCCGGGTTGGTCTTCATGCCTGCGCCGACCAGGGAGATCTTGCCGATCTGGTCGTCGTAGCGCAGCGAATCGAAGCCGATGCCCGGCTTGTTCTTCTCCAGCGCGTCGATGGCCTTGCGGCCCTCGGTCTTCGGCAGCGTGAAGGAGATGTCCGTCAGGCCGGTGGAGGCGGCGGACACGTTCTGCACGACCATGTCGATGTTGATCTCGGCATCGGCGATGGCCCGGAAGATCGCGGCGGCCTCACCCGGCTTGTCCGGCACACCGACGACCGTGATCTTGGCCTCGGAGGTGTCGTGCGCGACACCGGAGATGATGGCCTGCTCCACCTTCTTGTCCCCAATCGGCTCACTGCTGACCCACGTGCCCTGCAGTCCGCTGAAGGACGACCGGACGTGGATCGGGATGTTGTAGCGGCGGGCGTACTCCACACAGCGGTGGAGCAGCACCTTGGAGCCGGAGGCCGCGAGCTCCAGCATGTCCTCGAAGGAGATCCAGTCGATCTTCTTCGCCTTCTTCACCACACGCGGGTCGGCGGTGAACACGCCGTCGACGTCGGTGTAGATCTCGCAGACCTCGGCGTCGAGCGCGGCGGCGAGCGCCACGGCCGTCGTGTCGGATCCACCGCGCCCCAGCGTGGTGATGTCCTTCTTGTCCTGGCTGACACCCTGGAACCCGGCGACGATCGCGATGTTGCCCTTGTCCAGGGACTCACGGATCCGGCCCGGCGTGACGTCGATGATCCGGGCTTTGTTGTGGACCGAGTCGGTGATGACGCCTGCCTGGCTGCCGGTGAAGGACTGGGCCTCGTGGCCCAGGTTTTTGATCGCCATCGCCAGCAGGGCCATGGAGATCCGCTCTCCGGCGGTCAGCAGCATGTCGAATTCCCGCCCGGCAGGCATCGGAGAAACCTGCTCGGCGAGATCGATCAGCTCGTCCGTCGTGTCGCCCATCGCGGAAACGACGACGACAACCTGGTTGCCGTTCTTCTTCGCTTCCACGATCCGCTTGGCGACGCGCTTGATGCCTTCGGCATCGGCTACGGAGGAGCCTCCGTACTTCTGCACGACAAGGCCCACGTGCGCTCCTCGCTCGGTTCGTTTGTGTCGGCTCAGTTTAACGAGCGTCCGAATTCCACCACCCTGCTCCCGCATGGTGAGACATGGGGGCGGGGGGACGGCGGACGTCCGCAACCGGCACCTGCCCAGCGTGCCGCCATGCACTCGGAAAGTGCCCTGGCTCACAGCCGGCCGGGCGGCTACTGACCGGGCCTGATCCCCAGCTGGCCGCCGATCTCCTGGGCCATGACCCGGCCGGCCTCGAACTCCAGGGTCTCGTCGCCCATGGTGTCCTGGTCCGTGTCCAGGCCGTCCAGCTCCTCCAGGGGCTGGTTCAGACGGACGTGGATGAGGACGGACTGGAGAGCGCGCAGCACGGCGGAAGCCGTCGGACCCCAGTTGGAGAAGTAGGAGAACTGCCACCACCACAGGGCCTCGGTGGAGCGGCCCGCCCGGTAATGGGCCATGCCGTGCCGCAGGTCGCTGATGATGTCGGCGAGGTCGTCGGAGATCCGCGCCGGCACCGGGGCCTTGCGCGGCTCGTACGGGTCGAAGACCTCGGAGTAGACGTCGACGGGGTCCAGGAGACGCGCGAAGTTCTCGCGGAGGGCGTCCATGTCCGGCTCGGGCCCGGGGTCGGGCTCGTAGCGCTCGTCGGGGACGATGTCCTCGTGAGCGCCGAGCCGGCCGCCGGCCAGCAGCAGCTGGGAGACCTCAAGGAGGAGGAAGGGGACGGCCGATTCGGGTTCGTCGCCCTTCGCCACCTCCATGACGGCCACCAGGAAGCTTTCGACCTGGTCCGCGATCTGGACCACGAAGTCGTCCGGGTTCTGCGTCGAGGCGTGCAGCGTGGCGTCAGACATCTAGGAGTCGTCTCCCCTCGAAGGCGCGGCCGAGGGTCACCTCGTCCGCGTATTCCAGGTCGCCACCCACCGGGAGGCCGCTGGCCAGGCGGGTGACCTTCAGGCCCATGGGCTTGATCATGCGAGCGAGGTACGTCGCCGTCGCCTCGCCTTCCAGATTCGGATCCGTGGCCAGGATCAGTTCCGTGACCGTCCCGTCGGCCAACCGCGCGAGAAGTTCTCGTATACGCAGGTCGTCGGGTCCCACACCCTCGATCGGGCTGATCGCGCCCCCGAGCACGTGATAGCGGCCCCGGAACTCGCGGGTGCGCTCGATCGCGACGACGTCCTTCGGTTCCTCCACCACACAGATGACGGCGGGGTCGCGGCGCGGGTCACGGCAGATGCCGCACAGCTCCTCCTGCGCCACGTTGCCGCAGGTCGCGCAGAAGCGGACCTTCGCCTTCACCTCAAGCAGCGCCTGAGCGAGCCGCTTCACGTCCGTCGGCTCGGCCTGGAGGATGTGGAAGGCGATCCGCTGCGCGCTCTTGGGACCGACGCCGGGCAGCCGTCCCAGCTCGTCGATCAGGTCCTGGACCACGCCTTCGTACAACGGACTGCCTTTCCTGGAGACCTTTCGGTACGTACGGTAGTTGGCTCCCGCCTCCGCTTGGAAGGCGGTGGCGTCAGAACGGCAGTCCCGGAATGCCGGTGCCGCCACCGAGACCTTGGGCCAGCGGGCCGAGCTTCTGCTGCTGCAGCGCCTGCGCGTTCTCGTTCGCCGCCTGCACGGCGGCCACGATCAGGTCGGCGAGGGTGTCGGTGTCCTCCGGGTCCACCGCCTGCGGGTCGATCTTCAGCGCGCGCAGCTCACCCGCACCGGTGACGGTGGCCCTCACCAGTCCGCCGCCCGCCTGCCCGTCGACCTCGGTGTTCGCCAGTTCCTCCTGCGCCTGCTGGAGGTCCTGCTGCATCTTCTGGGCCTGCTGGAGCAACTGCTGCATGTTGGGCTGGCCACCGGGGATCACGATCAGCTCCTCGCCGTTTTCCGTCGTTGTCTCCGACGTTTCTTCTCCGTCGTCAACGAGCCTACGTGGTCCACGCGGCCACTGCCCCGCCACTCTTTCGAGTGAGAACAACGACAGCCCTATACCTGATCAAGGCCCTCTTACGGGCGGAAAAGTCGGGAAAGCCCCCTCTCCGCCACCCATTGGGCGGTAGGAAGGTGGCCGCGCGTCGGCATGGAATGTCACGCAACGTGACCGGTCGTGATCAGTAGGGAGTGCCGGGTGGGTCAGCCGGAGATGCAGCCCGAGGGTCCGCCTCAGGACGGGCGGGGCGAGGGTGCGGCCGGGCTGCGGCCGGGCGATCTGACCGGGCGCGCCTTTCCGCTCGGGGACTGGGGGGAGCCTGCCGAGCGGCTGGACGAGCTGTATCGATGGGTGGAGCGCCGGGCGCTGGAGACGGCGGCCTGGTATCTGCGGGACCGGGTCTGGAAGCGGCGCGGGGCCCGGGGCTTGCGGATCGGCGCGGCGGCGGGGGCGGTGGCCGGGGCGGCGCTGCCCCTGCTGGACCTCACCGGGGTGGCCGGCGGGGTGGCGCCCTGGGGCTGTCTGGCGCTGCTCCTCACGGCCGCCTGTGTCGGCATCGACCGGTACTTCGGGGTCACGTCCGGCTGGATAAGGGACGTGGCCACCGCGCAGGCGGTGCAGCGGCGGCTCCAGGCGTTCCAGTTCGACTGGGCGTCGGAGAGCGTGCGGGAGGTGCTGGGGCCGGCGGAGGGCACGGCGAGCGAGGCGGCCGAGCGGTGCCTGTCGGTGTTGCGGCGGTTCTCGGAGGACATCGCGGAGCTGGTGCGCACGGAGACGACCGACTGGATGGTGGAGTTCCGCACCGGCTCGGCCCCCCTGGGGATCCAGACGGCGGTGGCGGCGGTGCCGCGGCAGGAGGGCGGGGGCGGCGCAGGCCGTTTCTCCTTGCCCCCGGCGAACGGGAGCCGGCCCAACATGCCCCGGCAGCGGCCGCCCGAGCCTCGGTAGCGGGGCTGCCCGCGACCGATCGGCGGCGGGGCGCGGCTAGGGGGTTTCGTTTGGATCAGGTCGGATCAGGCCGCGGCGCATGGTGCGGTGCATCGCAAGGCGGAGGATCACCCGCGTACTGGGCGTACTCGGGTGGTCCGACAACGCGGCGAGGTGCCGTGCCGGGCGTCGCGGACCCGGGCTGATCCAAACGAAGCCCCCTAGTCCGCCGACAGGACGAAGGACGTCTGCGACGTGCGGAAGCCCGGACTCTGCGCCTCCACCAAGTACGTTCCCGGTGCGGCCGGCCCAGGAGAGGTTCCGGCGCACTGGGGAGCGCTCCGCACACGGTCCCACTCGACGGTGTGGGTCACGCTGCCGCCTGCCGGCACCCGCTCGACCGACGCGGAGCCGCTTTGGGGACAGTCCGCCGACGACCACGTGTGCCGGTCGTCGCGCGCCCCTGTGATGGTCAGCACCATGGCGGTGGGCCCGAAGTCGAACCCGCAGGCTTCCGTGGCGGTGTTGCGGGCGGTGACCTGGAGGGTGGGCACGTCGGCGGGGGAATAGAAGTTGCGCACACTGCGCACGGCGAGATCCACGGCGGTCGCTGAGCAGGTGGGCAACCCGGCGGAGTGCTTCGTGCCGGCCGACGACGGGGGCGTCCGCCTTGTGCCCGCTCCGGATCCGCCGCCGGTCTTGTGGATGGACGACTGCGCGGAAGGGCTCTCCGAATGGCTGCCGAATCGGGGTCGTGACGCCGACACCGACGCGGACGCCGCAACGTCCGACGCCCCCTTGCGGTCACCTTGTCGGTCAGGGGACAGGAGCGGCATCACCGTCCACGCGATCGCGACGGAGAGACCCGCCACCGCCAGGCCGGACAGCGCCGGCTTGCGCAGAACGCGCAGGCGTCGGCGCCGGGCGGGAAGAGGCGCAAGCAGTCGGGGTTCGCGGGTGGCCGGCGTTTCTGCCGAACCCGTGTCCGGCAGGAAGAAGATGCTCTCCTGCGGCAGGTCGGTGACGACCCGCACCGTCTGCGGCTGTCCTCGTTTGCGATAGCCGCGGTGGAGTCGATCGACGCGGGTCTGGACCTCCTCCCGGAATCCGCCCAGGCTCAGGGCCGCGGTGCCGGTCCGGTCGCCCAGGACCTCCGACACCGCGCGGCAGAAAATGCTGAACGACTCCCCCGGGGAGGCACCGGAGTCCAGCCCCCCGGCGGGCGTTTCTGCGGGCCGGACGAAGAGGGCGAGCTGGGCAGGGGAGCACGCGTACACGTAGGCCACCTTGCGCCGCACCGCCGCACTGATCTTCTGCCGGCTCCACTGCTTCGTGCTCGCCACACCCATCGAGTCGGTGTCGATGCCTTCCCGGCACGCGTCGATCAGGAAAACGACGTGTCCGGCAGGGCTCTCGTCGAGATCACGACGCCAGTCGATGGGTACGCAGCCGGACTCGAAGGGGTGGGTGTCCTCGTCGATGTCCTCGGGGACGAGGTAGTCACGACCCGCGGCATGGATCCCGTGCCCACTCAGGAGAATCAGCAAGGTGTCTCCGGGGCGGGCACGCCTGAGGAATCCGGCGACCCGGGCGTTCACGTAGTTCGCCGAGATCTGCTTGCCGTCCTCCCTGCCCGACAGCACCTGCACCTCCTGGAAGCCGCGCTCCCTCAGCACCCGTCCCAGACGGGCGAGGTCGGCAGGGATGAAGGGCAGGGACGCCACGCCGCGCGCCTCGTAGGTGCTGGCCCCGATCAGCAGGGCCCGGTAACCGCCCACCGCCATCGCATCACTGCTTGAAGACGAGAGTGATGCCGCGGCTTCCCTGCATCTGAGCGGTTCCGATGAACTGCACACCGCCGCTCGCGGTGACCTGGAGGGACAGGTGCGCTTCCCGCAAGGGCAGAGGTCCGCCTTGCGCGGCGGCTTCCGCGAACACTTCCTGCAAGGTCTGCACAGCCTCCGAGAGATTCCGGCGCAGCGGCCCCAAGGGGATGTTCCGCAGCCTGGGCTCGTCTCCTGGCGAACCGCCGAACAGCCCCATCGAGTCGTCGTGGTTGCCGTCGTCTTCGTCGTACGACACCCAGAACGGAAGTGCTGTGTTTTCCGGCCCTGTTGAAACGGATTCCACGGTCCCCCCCGACGGTCCGGCAACGGGTCCCACTGTACGCAGCCGGAACCCTGGGCGCAGAGCTTCTTCCCCTTGGGTGTCCAGCACGGCACGTGGCCGTGTGCGGATGATGCCCTGCCCGTTCCACCGGGAGTCGCCGGTCACTCCTTGCTGTACGTCAGACTCTCCCCGCCGCTCGCCTTCGCCCGCTTCAGCCGCCCGTCCGGCAGCAGGGTGACCTCGGTGGCCTCACCCGGGGTGCAGGAGGAGGCGGGTTCGCCGGTGGTGACGGTGGACGGTCCGATCTCCAACGGCCCGTCGCCGCTCGGCTCTTCGGCGAGCGTCGCCTCGAAGACGCAGTGGTACGACCCGCCGCCGTCGGCCGGCCCGTCCGCGACCAGCGTCAGCACGGGGTCCCCCACCTCGCCCTGCCGGATGGTGAGCTCGCGGGTGTTGGTGCCGTTGGCGTTGTCGATGGTCGTCTGCCAGGTGCCCAGGTATCCCTCCGGGATCGCCCCGGCGGCGGAGGCGGACGCGGACGGGTCCGAGGTGGCCGGAGTGGGTGCCCCCGAGGTGGCCGGCGGCCCGGAGGTGCCGGTGGGCGCGGGGCTGACGGTGCCGGTGGCCTTGTCGTCGGTGCCGTTGCCCTTCTTCATCAGCGCGTACACCGAACCGCCCGCGCCCAGCGCCACGACCAGCGCGATCACGACGAGCAGCGCGGTGGACCGCCCGTTGCGCCGCTCCCGCTCCGCCGGCACACCGACGGTCGGCGGCCCGTACGGCGGGGTGGAACCGAGCCCGCCGCCATAGGGGTGGTACGGCTGCTGTCCCCCGCCCCAGCCTCCGGCGCCGGACTGCTGCGGATATCCGTGGACACCGGGCTGCGCATACTGCTGGGGAGGCTGCGGGTGCTGCTGGGGATGCGGTGCCCCGTACGCCCCGGGCACGGCCCCGAACCCCTGCGGAGCCGGCGCCGGCGGCACGCTGGGCGGCGGCACGCTGGGCGGCGGCACGCTGGGCGGCGGAGGCTGCGCGGCGACGACGGTGGGCAGATGGTTCACCTGACCGCCGGCCCCGGGCACACCGGACGGCGCCGGCCCCCCGTCGGCCACGGCGGCATGCTCGGCCGACCCGTGAACACCCCCGGAAGGCGCCCCCGCCCCGGCACCACCCGCACCCGCCGACGGCGCTTGCTCCCCACCGGGGCCGCCCGCGGCCGGCACCGAGGGCGGCACGGCCGGTGCCGGGGGAATGCCGTTGCCCGCCGCACCCGCACCCGCACCCGCACCCGGCGCACCCCCTGCCGCAGTCCGCTCCGGGTTCTCCACCTCCAGCAGCTGCACGGCATGCCGCCCCAGCTGGGCGACCAGCGAGCCGGGCAGCCAGGGGTCCCGGGACCGGCCGCCGACCACGGTGTCCTCCACCCCGGTCCGCTCCAGGATCACGTCCAGCGAAGGCCGTGCCCCCGGCTCCTTGCGCAGGCAGTC
This sequence comes from Streptomyces sp. NPDC036984, assembly GCF_055607665.1. Taxonomy (NCBI): domain Bacteria; kingdom Bacillati; phylum Actinomycetota; class Actinomycetes; order Kitasatosporales; family Streptomycetaceae; genus Streptomyces; species Streptomyces sp. NPDC036984. The sequence goes on along the minus strand of NZ_JBVJRL010000010.1, from coordinate 235,005 downwards.
GCGCACCAGGTCGGCGATCCCCTCGGGCACCCCCGTGAGGTCCGGCTCCTCCTGGGCGATCCGGAACATCAGCGCGTGGACCCCGCTGTTGGCGGTGCCGAAGGGCAGCGCCCCGGTCGCCGCGTACGCCAGCACGGACCCGAGGCAGAACACGTCGCACGCCGACGTGATCCGGTCCCCGCGGACCTGCTCGGGCGCCATGAACCCCGGCGACCCGACCAGGGACCCGGTCCGGGTCAGCCCCTCCCCGCCGGCCGTGGCCGTCTCCAGCGCCCGCGCGATCCCGAAGTCGATCACGCGGGGCCCGTCGATGGTCACCAGCACGTTCGACGGCTTGAGATCGCGGTGCACGATCCCGGCCGCGTGGATGTCCTTCAGCGCCTGCGCGAGCCCCGCCGCCAGGATCCGTACCGACCGCTCGGGCAGCGCCCCGTGGTCGTGCCCCACCACCTGCTGGAGGCTCGGTCCGGCCACATACCCGGTCGCCACCCACGGCACGGCCGCCTCGGTGTCCGCGTCCAGCACGGGCGCGGTCCAGTACCCGCCGACCCGCCGCGCGGCCTGCACCTCCTGCCGGAACCGCGCGCGGAACTCCTCCTGCTCGGCCAGTTCCTCGCGGACGAGCTTCACCGCGACGGTGCGCCCCCGGTCGGAGCGGGCCAGATACACGTGGCCCATGCCGCCCGCGCCGAGCCGTGCCAGGAGCCGATAGGCCCCGATCTGCTGCGGATCCCCCGACCCCAGCTTCTCCATCCCCGCGCCGCCTTCCCCCCGATAGGTCTGCAACGACCGAGGATAGTGCCGTGGTACGGCAGCGGCCCCGGGCCGGTGTCTACGGTTGGGTAACAGGCCCGATCCGCGGTCCCGTGACAAAGCCCGATCCGCGGTCCCACAACAGGCCCGATCCGCGCCCCGGCCGCCCACCCGTCGACAACCTGTCGCGGATTGCCCCCGCCCACGGAACAAGACGCCGATGTCGCTTCCGCATCGCGGACATTTACCCTCACCGGCATGACCCCTCAGCCCAGCCCCGAAGCCGGCGCCGCGGTGAAGGCCGCGGACCGTGCGCACGTCTTCCACTCCTGGTCCGCCCAGGACCTCATCGACCCACTCGCCGTCGCCGGCGCCGAGGGGTCCTACTTCTGGGACTACGACGGCACCCGGTACCTGGACTTCACCAGCGGACTCGTCTTCACCAACATCGGCTACCAGCACCCCAGGGTCGTCGCGGCGATCCAGGAGCAGGCCGCGAGGATGACGACCTTCGCGCCGGCGTTCGCCGTCGAGGCGCGCTCGGAGGCGGCCCGGCTGATCGCCGAGCGGACCCCAGGCGACCTGGACAAGATCTTCTTCACCAACGGCGGCGCGGACGCCGTCGAGCACGCGGTGCGCATGGCCCGGCTGCACACGGGCCGCCCGAAGGTGCTCTCCGCCTACCGCTCGTACCACGGCGGCACCCAGCAGGCCGTCAACATCACCGGTGACCCGCGCCGCTGGGCCTCCGACACCGCCGGCGCCGGTGTCGTCCACTTCTGGGCGCCGTTCCTCTACCGCTCCCGCTTCTACGCCGAGACCGAGGAGCAGGAGTGCGCCCGGGCGCTGGAGCACCTGGAGACGACGATCGCCTTCGAGGGACCGGGGACGATCGCCGCGATCATCCTGGAGACCGTCCCCGGCACCGCCGGGATCATGGTCCCGCCGCCCGGCTACCTGGCCGGCGTCCGGGAGATCTGCGACAAGTACGGCATCGTCTTCATCCTGGACGAGGTCATGGCCGGCTTCGGCCGGACCGGTGAGTGGTTCGCGGCCGACCTGTTCGGCGTGGTCCCCGACCTGATGACCTTCGCCAAGGGTGTGAACTCGGGTTACGTGCCCCTCGGTGGTGTGGCCATCTCGCAGCGGATCGCCGAGACCTTCGGCAAGCGGCCGTACCCGGGCGGCCTCACCTACTCCGGCCACCCGCTGGCCTGCGCCGCCGCCGTCGCCACGATCAACGTGATGGCGGAGGAGGGCGTGGTCGAGAACGCCGGACGGCTCGGCGAGACGGTCGTCGGCCCCGGCCTCGCCGCGCTGGCCGAGCGGCACCCGAGCGTCGGCGAGGTGCGCGGGGTCGGCATGTTCTGGGCGCTGGAACTGGTGAAGAACCGGGAGACCCGCGAGCCGCTGGTGCCGTACAACGCGGCTGGGGAGGCCAACGCCCCCATGGCCGCGTTCGCCGCCGCCGCCAAGAAGAACGGTCTGTGGCCCTTCGTGAACATGAACCGCACCCACATCGTGCCGCCGTGCAACGCGACCGAGGCCGAGCTGAAGGAGGGTCTGGCCGCGCTCGACGCCGCGCTGAGCGCCGCCGACGAACACACCGTGTGACCGTACGGTGGCTGCCGCCGGGCCGATCCGAACGCGTAAGGTGGCGTGCTCGAAAGACGTCGTGGCACCCAGGACGTCGTAGGACGACAGCGAGCACGTAGGAGAGGCCCGGACATGCCCGGCAACGGCGCCGTGACGCGCAGCACTCTGCGCCAGCAGATCGCGGACGCGCTCCGCGACGAGGTGCTGGCGGGCAGGCTGCGCCCGGGCCGGGCGTTCACCGTCAAGGAGATCGCCGACCAGTACGGCGTCTCCGCCACCCCCGTCCGCGAGGCGCTGGTCGACCTGTCCGCGCAGGGCCTGCTGGAGGCCGACCAGCACCGCGGTTTCCGCGTGCCGGAGTACTCGGTGACCGACTACCGGAACATGATCGAGGCCCGCAGCCTGGTCACCGACGGCATGTTCCAGGCCCTCACCGCGGGCCACCCCGCCTTCCGCACCCCGCCCGAGGACCCCCGCACGGCCGCGGCCCTGACCACCGTGCGGCGCCGCGGCGAGGAGGCCCAGCGGGCCGCGACCGCGGGCGACCTCACCATCCTCATCGGCTACGACCTGCGGTTCTGGCGCGAGTTGAGCGCCCTGTTCGGCAACCCCTACCTCGCCGACTTCCTGCACCGCCTGCGCGTCCAGTCCTGGGTCTGCGCGGTGCAGCACCTGCTCCGGCTGCCCGATCTGCGCGGCCGGCTCTGGGCCCGGCACACCGAGCTGGTCGACGCGCTGGCCCGCCGCGAGGCCGGGACCGCCCGGGCGATCGTCGCCGACTCCAACGCCCACTCACTGGCACTGCTGGAACACCTGACCAACGGGTAAGTGACCGGTACGGCCCGTACGGGGGGCGCCTCCCGGGGCCGTACGGACTACCCTTCCCTGACCACCTGCTGCCGTGCGTGACCACGCGCCTGCCGATGCGAGGAGCCCTCTTTTGGCCTGTGACCTGTGGCTGGTACCGCTCGTGGATGTGTTGTGCCACACCCCGGAAAATCCCTTCGCCGAGGAACTCGCGCAGTACAACAAGGCGCTGGCCGAGGCCGGTCTGCCACCGGTGCCCGTGTACCAGTACATGCCGGGCCTGTCCGGTGACGTCGCCCCGGTCGCCGGTTTCGACTACGACGCCCTGCACTTCCTGCGCCGGGCGTACCTGCTCCAGGTCTGCGGCCTGCCGGTGACGCCGGTGGACGAACTGGGCGGTGACTACGAGCAACTGCTGGAGATGTTCGAATCGACCGCCCAGCAGTCGCATCTGGTCTGGCACTACGACCACGCGGGCGCGTACGTCCCGGTCGACTTCCCGCACCCGCTGTCGAACGAGGAACTGCTGGCGGGCGGCGGCCCGTTGGGCTCCTCGCAGACCCTGCTGCGCGAACTCCAGTACGTGGCCCCGTCGATCGGTATCGACCCGGCCAACCCTCCGGCGGCCCCGGCCCCGCCGACGGCCCCGACGGAACTGGAGGAGCCGGCCGTCGCCGCCCCGTACGACCCCAGCCCCTTCGCCCGCGAACGCCATGTCTGGCTCGGCCTGCACGCGGCCGCCACGCGCTCGCTGGCGCAGGGGTCGATGATCGTGTTCAGCTGAGAGCCGCGCGGGCACGCCCTCTGCCGTGAACCGGCCTCGGCTCAGTCCGCCTGCGGCCAGGCCCAGCCGAGTTGCATGAACAGCCCCAGCCGGTCGCTCACCGCGCGGATCTCCTTGATCTTGCCGTCGGTCAGGGTGAAGATCCAGATCGCCTCGACCTCGAAGGAGCGGCCGGTCGGCTCGGGCATCCGCGGGTGGGCCGCGCTGTGGATGCCCCGCTGGGTCACCCGGGCCACCACCCGGTCGCCCTCGCCGATCAGTTCGTCCACCCGGACCGTGAGCGGAGCAAGCGCCTCCGCCTGCTGCCGCAGCCCGTCGAAGGCCGCCCCCGGCTCGTCCGCCTCGCCATGGATGATCTTGTTGTGGTCCACGACGTCGGCCGCCATGAACCGGGGCAGATCCGCCAGCCGGTTCGCACTGACCGCCTCGAAGAACCCCTGGACGACCTTCTTGTTGTCGTCCACGCCGCCCGCTCCGCTCATTTCTCCCCCTGTGCCACGGTCGCTGACCGATCTTGTGCATGGAACTGTAGGCGATCGGCGTGAGCCGCTACGGCCGCAGGCCGGAGACACGGCCGATGAGCCTGATCTGCGGTGGCCACAGCACCCCGCTCGCCAGCAGCAGCGACGGGCCGAGGTGGACCGGGCACACCAGCAGGGGAGGTCTGCCGTAGCGCGCCACCTCGAAGACGGCAGGGTCGGAGCAGTCCGTGCCGTCGGCCTGGTGGCCCTCACCGCCGTACGGTCCCCGGCATCGTGCATCCCGGTGGACGCCCATATGTCGATGTGCCGCGTCCGCAACGCGGAAGCGCCCGCCGATCACGCCCGGAGGCGGAACGGCGGGCGCTCCCGCGAGGTGCTTACAGGAACGAGTTGATCTCGATCGTCTCGTCCCGGCCCGGGCCCACGCCGATCGCGGAGATCGGGGCGCCGGACATCTCCTCCAGCGCCTTGACGTAGTTCTGGGCGTTCTTCGGCAGGTCGGAGAAGGACTTCGCCTTGGTGATGTCCTCGGACCAGCCGGGCAGGTTCTCGTAGATCGGCTTCGCGTGGTGGAAGTCGGTCTGCGAGTAGGGCAGTTCCTCGACGCGCTTGCCGTCGATCTCGTACGCCACGCAGACCGGGATCTGCTCCCAGCCGGTGAGGACGTCGAGCTTGGTGAGGAAGAAGTCGGTCAGGCCGTTGACGCGGGTCGCGTACCGGGCGATGACCGCGTCGAACCAGCCGCAGCGGCGGTCACGGCCGGTGGTCACGCCCCGCTCGCCGCCGATGCGGCGCAGCGCCTCGCCGTCCTCGTCGAACAGCTCGGTCGGGAAGGGACCGGCGCCGACACGGGTGGTGTACGCCTTCAGGATGCCGATGACCCGGCTGATCTTCGTCGGGCCCACCCCGGCGCCGGTGCAGGCGCCGCCCGCGGTCGGGTTCGAGGAGGTGACGAAGGGGTACGTGCCGTGGTCGATGTCCAGGAGGGTGCCCTGGCCGCCCTCGAACAGGACGACCTTGTCGTCCTCCAGGGCCTGGTTGAGGACCAGGACCGTGTCGGCGACGTACGGCTTGATCTGCTCGGCGTAGCCCAGCAGCTCCTCGACCACCTGGCCGGCGGCGATGGCGCGCCGGTTGTAGAGCTTGGTGAGGATCTGGTTCTTGGCGTCGAGGGCCGCCTCGACCTTCTGGGTCAGGATCGACTCGTCGTACAGGTCCTGGACCCGGATGCCCACGCGGTTGATCTTGTCGGCGTAGGTCGGGCCGATGCCGCGGCCGGTGGTGCCGATCTTGCGCTTGCCGAGGAAGCGTTCCGTCACCTTGTCGACGGTCACGTTGTACGGCGTGATGATGTGCGCGTTACCGCTGATCAGGAGCTTGGACGTGTCGACGCCACGCTCGTTCAGACCGCTCAGCTCGGAGAGCAGGACCGACGGGTCGACGACGACACCGTTGCCGATGACCGGAACACAAGAAGGCGAGAGGATTCCGGAAGGGAGGAGGTGGAGGGCGTACTTCTGGTCGCCGACGACCACCGTGTGGCCGGCGTTGTTGCCACCCTGGTAACGCACCACATAGTCAACGGATCCACCGAGTAGGTCCGTCGCCTTTCCCTTGCCTTCGTCACCCCACTGAGCACCGAGCAGCACAAGTGCGGGCACGCGCGTACACCCCTTCCGGGCGGGGCATGTCCAAGGTCGGGGGCGTGGGCGTAAGGTTCACCGCCGCGTACCACCGCGACCGCCGTTGGTCGCACAACCGTCGGACCGGATGCCCCGGAATAGACGAAGCCCCTGGCGCAATAGCGCAAGGGGCTCTTGCACAAAGATGCTACCCGAGGAAGCGAGGCAGGACCGAGGTGGCGACCTTCGCGACGTCCGATCAGCTGCTGGTGATCATCGATCCGGCGGCACGGCATACGGACGGAGAGTCCGTACGGATCGCGAAAGACGTGCTCAGCGCGGGTGCGGCGGCCAAGGTGTGCCTGCCCGAGGGGCCGGAGGAATTCGCCCGCGCGCTGGACCGAAGGGGGTCCCGGCGGCCGGTGGTGATCGGCGACAGCCGGGCCCTGGTGCGGGCCGTCAGCCTGTTGCACCGGCAGCGGGAGCTGGCCGGATGTGCACTGTCGGTGGTGCCCGTGGGCGACACCGCGCTCGCCGAGTCGCTGGGGGTGCCGGGTGGTGCGGTGGCGGCGGCGCGGGCCGTGCTGGACGGGGTCGAGCGGCGGCTGGATCTGCTGGTCGACGACAGCGACGGGGTGGTGCTGAGCGCGGTGGGTATTCCGCCGTCGCCGGTCCGGGAGCCCGCGGCCCCGGCGCCGGCCGACTCCGGCCACCCCTGGCTGCGTACGACGTACCGCTCCCTGGTCCGCACCCTGGCCGCCCGGCCCGCCCGGCTGACCGCCGTGCCCTCCCCCGGCGCGGCCCGGCTCAGGGTGGAGGTCGACGGCGACACCGTGGTGGACCTGGACCAGCCGGTGGAGGCGGTGTCGGTGGCCCCGGGCACGGGCGGGCTGGCCTCGGTGGAGGTGCGGCCGCTCTCGGTGGGTGCGGCGGCCACCCCGCTGCCGGCCTCCGGGCGGACGGTGACGGTCACGGGGGCGGACTTCCGCTACCGGGCGGACGCGATGGTGTCGGGGCCGGTACGGAGACGGACGTGGCGGGTGGCGGAGGGGGCCTGGGGGCTCGTCCTGCCCGCCGACCGGTGAATCCCACGCCCTCACCTAAAGGTCTGGTGACAAATATTTAACAACGCAGACCCCTTCCCGAGCGGGTCCCTCGTCCACCATCCTGCTCCATCAGGACCCACGGGCCGGACACGGAAGGGGCCACCCGATGGCAGTGGACGAGGGCGTCGCCCCGGCGACGGACAACGGTGACGGCGGCACGATTCATCGGCTGAAGCCCAACGCCGTGGGCTTGCTCGGGGTGGTGTTCATGGCCGTGGCCACCGCCGCGCCGATCACCGCGATGACCGGCAACGTGCCCTTCATGGTGTCGTCCGGAAACGGCGTCGGGGCGCCCGCGAGCTATCTCGTCGCAATGGTCGTCCTGGCAATCTTTTCCGTGGGTTTCACGTCGATGGCGAAGCACATCACGTCCACCGGCGCCTTCTACGGCTTCATCTCCTACGGGCTGGGACGCACCGTGGGACTCGCCTCCGGACTGCTGGCGACCTTCGCGTACGCCGTCTTCGAACCGGCGCTGATCGGGATCTTCTCCACCTTCGCCACGACCACCCTGAAGGATCAGACGGGGCTGGACGTGCCCTGGTGGGCCTTCGCGGTCCTGATGCTCGCGATCAACGCGAGCGGCACCTGGTTCGGCGTCAGCGTCGCCGAGAAACTGCTGGTGGTGCTGCTGGCGACCGAGGTCACCGTCCTGGCGGCCATGGCGGTCTCCGTGGCCTTCCACGGGGGCGGCCCGCACGGCTTCACCTTCGCGCCGGTCAACCCGGTCAACGCCTTCCAGGGCACGTCCGCCGGCCTCGGGCTCTTCTTCGCCTTCTGGTCCTGGGTCGGCTTCGAGTCGACGGCGATGTACGGCGAGGAGTCCCGCGACCCGAAGAAGATCATCCCCAAGGCGACGATGATCAGCGTGCTCGGCGTCGGCGTCTTCTACGTCTTCGTCTCCTGGATGGCCATCACCGGCAACGGCGAGGCGGAGGCCGTGCGGGCGGCCTCGTCCGCCAACCCGCTCGCGATGTTCTTCGCCCCGACCGAGCGCTACGTCGGCCACTGGGCGGTCGACGTCATGCAGTGGCTGATGATCACCGGCTCGCTGGCCTGCGGCATGGCCTTCCACAACTGCGCCGCCCGCTATCTGTACGCCCTCGGACGGGAGGGCGTCCTGCCCTCGCTCCGGCGCACCATCGGCCGCACCCACACCCGGCACGGCTCCCCGCACATCGCGGGCCTGGTGCAGACGGCGGTGAGCGGGGTGCTGATCGCCGCGTTCTGGATCGCGGGCAAGGACCCGTACACCGGTACCTACGTCCTGCTCGCCATCCTCGGCACCATGGCGATCCTGGTCGTCCAGGCCGTGTGCTCCTTCGCGGTCCTGGTGTACTTCCGCTCCCACCACCCCGAGAGCCGGCACTGGTTCCGCACGTTCACCGCGCCGTTGCTGGGCGGCATCGCGATGCTCGCGGTCGTCGTGCTGCTGGTGTCCAACATGAGCGTGGCCGCCGGCCCGGAGTCCGGCTCACTCGTCCTGAAGGCGGCCCCGTGGCTGGTCACCCTGGTCGCGGCCACCGGCCTCGGCTACGCCCACCACCTCAAGCGCCGCGCCCCCGAGCGGTACGCGCTGCTGGGGCGGACGGTGCTGGAGGAAACCAAGGAGCGGTGAGGTTCCGCCGGGATCCGACCGGCTGGCGGGTGATCAGCGCACCTCGACGTTCAGCCCCTCCAAGCCCCGGATCACAAAGTTCGGCTTGCGTTGTGGCTCCGTCGCGAGGGTCAGGGTCGGGGCCCGGCGGAGGAGGGCCGTCATGGAGGCCGCCAACTCCAGGCGGGCCAGCGGGGCGCCGATGCAGTAGTGGATCCCCGCGCTGAAGGAGATGTGCGGGTTGTCGGCGCGGGTGAGGTCCAGGCGGGCGGGGTCGGTGAAGACCGCCGGGTCGTGGTTGGCCGAGCCGAAGAGCATGGCGATCTCCGCGCCCCTCGGGATCGTCGTGCCGTCGATCTCGATGTCGTCCAGGACCCAGCGTTCGAAGAGCTGGAGCGGGGTGTCGTAGCGCATCAGCTCCTCGATCGCGGACGGGATCAGGGAGTGGTCGGCGCGCAGGGCGGCGAGCTGGCCGGGGTTGCGGAACAGGGCGTACCAGCCGTTGACCGTGGCGTTGACGGTCGCCTCGTGCCCCGCGTTCAGCAGCAGGACGGCCGTGGAGATCATCTCCTGCTCGGTCAGCCGGTCGCCCTCGTCGTGCGCGGCGATGAGCCCGGAGATCAGGTCGTCGCCCGGCTCCTTGCGGCGCTCGGCGATCAGCTCGCGCAGGTAGTCCGAGAACTCGACCGAGGCGCGCACCGCCTTACCTGCCGTCTCCTCCGACGGGTTCAGCTCGTACATCCCGCAGATCTGTGCCGACCACGGGCGCAGCGGTGACCGGTCCGACTCCGGGATGCCGAGCATCTCGGCGATGACGGCCACGGGCAGCGGCTCGGCGACGTCCGTGAGCAGATCCCCGCCGCCCGCCGCGACCAGCCGGTCCACCAGCTCGCCGGCGAGGCTCGCCACGTACGGCGTGAGCCGCTCCACCGTGCGCGGCGTGAACGCCTTCGACACCAGACGCCGGATCCGGGTGTGGTCCGGCGGCTCCAGGTCGAGCATCCCGTGGTCGTTGAGGGTGTGGAACGGCTCGTGCTCCGGCGGGGGCGGCGTCCGCCCGAACTCCTCGTCCGAGAACCGGTGCCGGTAGGAACGGCCCAGCCGGCGGTCGCGCAGCAGCGCCGAGACGTCCGCGTGATGCGGCACCAGCCACTGGTCGGTCGGCTCGTACCGGATCACCCGGCCGCGCGCCCGCAGCTCGGCGTAGGCCGGGTACGGGTCCGCGACGAACGCCGGGTCCCAGGGGTCGAAAGCGAGGTCCGCAGCAGCTGCCATGGACGGACGGTAGCCCCGAGTGTCCGTCCCCGGCCAGGGTGGGGGCCGCGACTCAGCCCGGTGTGACCAGCCTCGCCTCGTAGGCGAACACCGCCGCCTGGGTGCGGTCCCGCAGGCCCAGTTTCACCAGGATGCGGCTGACGTGTGTCTTGATCGTCGACTCCGCCACCACCAGCCGCGCCGCGATCTCCGCGTTCGACAGGCCCTGCGCGATCAGTACCAGCACCTCCGTCTCCCGTTCCGTCAGCTCCCCGTACGCGGCCTGGGCCGACGGCATCAGGCGGGGCGCGTCCGCCAGCCGGGAGAACTCCGTGATCAGCCGCCTGGTGACCGAGGGGGCCAGCAGAGCCTCGCCCGCCGCCACCACCCTGACGCCGTCGGCCAGCTGACGGGCCGAGGCGTCCTTGAGCAGGAAGCCGGAGGCACCTGCGCGGAGCGCCTGGTACACGTACTCGTCCAGGTCGAACGTGGTCAGCACCAGCACCTTCGCCGTCTCGTCCGCGGCGACGATCTCCCGGGTCGCCTCGATGCCGTTCAGCTCCGGCATCCGGATGTCCATCAGCACCACGTCCGGGGCGAGTTCGCGCACCCGCTCGACCGCCTCCCGGCCGTTGACGGCCTCGCCGACGACCTCGATGCCCGGCATCGCGTTCAACAGGACCGAGAAGCCTTCGCGGACCATCATCTGGTCGTCCGCGATCAGTACGCGGATCGTCATGCCCCGCCCTCGATCGCCGTGGCCGCCGGCACCGGCAGGAACACCGTCACCTCATACCCCTCGTCGGCCGTCGGGCCCGCCGTCATCTCGCCGTTGAGCATCGAGACGCGCTCCCGCATGCCCGTGATGCCGTGCCCGGCGCCGGGCGAGACCTTGACCAGGTGCGGGGCCGGCGGCGGGCCGTTGACTATGCGCAGTCCCAGGCCGCCGAGGACATACCCGATCTCCACCCGCGCCCCGGCGCCCGGCGCATGCCGCAGCGAGTTGCTCAGCGCCTCCTGCACGATCCGGTACGCCGACAGCTCCACCCCCTGCGGCAGCTCCCGCACCGCGCCGGTCACCGCCTTCTCCACCTCCAGACCGGCCTCGCGCACATTGGCGAGCAGGCCGTCCAGATCGGCCAGAGTGGGCTGCGGGGCGTCCGGCGCCTCGTAGTTCTCCGCGCGGACCACCCCGAGGACCCGGCGCAGCTCGGTCAGGGCCGCCACCGCGTTCTCCCGGATGGTGGCGAACGCCTTCTCCAGCTCCGGCGGCGGGTTCTCCACCCGGTAGGGGGCGGCCTCCGCCTGGATGGCGACCACCGACATGTGGTGGGCGACGACGTCGTGCAGCTCACGGGCGATCGTCGTGCGCTCCTCCAGCAGGGTGCGCCGCGAGCGCTCGTGCTCGGTCACCGTCTGCTGGGCGGTCACCTCCTGCTGGGCCTGCCGGCGTATGTGACGGACCGTGACGGCCAGCAGAAGCAGCGCGGACACGACCAGCATGGGACCGGTGTCGGTGTCGTAGTGCCCGAAGCCGAAGAGAGCCTCGGCGAAGAAGCCGTACAGCCCGGTCAGCAGCCACATCCAGGCCGCCGCGCGCGGGCGGGTGCGGCTCGCCACGATCGTGAGCACCAGCAGGTGGGAGACCAGGCTGCCCGGCAGCCAGGGCCAGCTGCCCCAGTCGCCGCCGATGACGGCGGTGGCGGTGGTCGCCGCGAACGACAGCCAGAACGCGCCGACCGGACGCACCAGCGTCAGCAGCACCGGCGCCAGGGCGAGCAGCCCGCACAGCAGCGCCGCCGCGCCGGCGTCCGTGCCCGTCATGCCGGCGGCCAGCGCGACGAGTCCGCCGGCCACCACCACGGCGTGCGGGGTCCAGGCCGCATACCCCTGTATCCGCTCGGAGAAGTGGCGGGAGAGGGGGCCGGCCACGGCCCTGGGGGGCAGCGGGCGGTAGGCGAAAGCGTCGTGGAACAGGTCCTGCCACAGCCCGCGCAGGGCGTCCGCAGCCAGCCTGACCTCGGGGCTGCGCGGCCGGCCGGCCGGGCCCGGCGTCGTCTGCGTGTGCGTCGTCTCGGTCACGTACAGAACGGTAGGCGCGGGCGGGGGGTGCGGTCGTCCCCTTGGAGAGGGGTCCTTGGGGGTCCCTCTCAGGTACTACGGGTGGGAGGGGTCCCACCGGGGGGAGGGGCTGACGCCGGCCTGGCGGCTGGGGGCAGGGGCCGACGCGGGCCCGGTGGCCGGGGGCCTCGGCCGACGCGGCCCGACGGCGGAGCAGGGGCCGATGCGGGCCGGCCGGGAGCAGGGGCCGACGCGGGCCAAGCGGCCGGCGCGGCTGGTCAGCGGGCGGGGGTGCCGGCCGGGGCGCTGCTGGGGGCCGGCTGGGGGCTGTCAGCGGCCTCCGGGGCGGACCACGCCGGACTCGTAGGCGAAGACCGCCGCCTGGGTGCGGTCGCGCAGGCCCAGCTTCACCAGGATGCGGCCCACGTGCGTCTTCACGGTCTGCTCGGCCACGACCAGCCGTTCGGCGATCTCCGCGTTCGACAGACCCTGCGCGATCAGTGCCAGCACCTCCGTCTCCCGCTCGGTGAGATCGCCGACGCGCTGCTTGAGCGGGCCCCGGCTGCTGCCGTCCAGGCGGGAGAACTCGGCGATGAGGCGGCGGGTGATGCCGGGGGCCAGCAGGGCGTCGCCCGCGGCCACGACCCGCACCGCCTCGGCCAGTTTGTCCGCCGACGCGTCCTTGAGCAGGAAGCCGGAGGCCCCCGCCCGCAGCGCGTCGTACACGTACTCGTCGAGGTCGAACGTGGTCAGCACCAGCACCCGGACGGCGGGGTGGTCCTCGATGATCAGGCGGGTCGCCTCGATGCCGCCCATTCCCGGCATCCGGATGTCCATCAGCACCACGTGCGGGACCAGTTCGGCGGTCCGGGCGATCGCGTCCCGGCCGTCCACCGCCTGCCCGATCACCTCGATGTCGGGCTGGGCGTTGAGCAGCACGGTGAAGCCCTGCCGGACCATCTGCTGATCGTCCGCGATGAGTACCCGGATGCTGCCGGTGCCGCTTGTCATGGCGTCTGTTCTCCTGTCAGGGGCTGTCGGGCGTGGTCGGGGTGATGTCCCGGGGAAGGAAGGCCGTGACGCCGAAACCGCCGTCCGCGGTCGTCTCCGCGAGGACGTGACCGCCGAGCATCGCCGCGCGCTCCCGCATGCCGAGCAGCCCGTGCCCGGCGCCCGGGGAGCGCGGGACGGGATACCGCGGGCGGGAGTTGGTCACCACCAGGTGCAGACCGTTCGGGAAGTGCCCGACCTCGACGTGCACCCGGGACCCCGGCGCGTGCCGCAGCGCGTTGCTCAGCGCCTCCTGCACGATCCGGTACGCCGACAGCTCCACGCCCGGAGCGTACGGCCGTACCTCGCCCACGATCTCGGCCGTCACGTCCAGCCCCGCCGCGCGGGTGTTCTCGATCAGCGCGTCGAGACGGTCGAGCGTGGGCTGGGGAGCGTCCGGGGCCGCTCCGGTGCCGGGACTGCCCAGCCCGTAGGGGTCCTCGGGGTTCTCGGACCGCAGCACGCCCAGCACCCGGCGCAGCTCGGTGAGCGCCTCCAGGGCGTTGTTGCGGATGCCGGCGAGGTTCTCCAGCAGCTCCTCGGAGGGATTCTGCGCCAGATGGGGCGCCACCTGGGCCTGAATGGAGATCACCGACATGTGGTGGGCGACCACGTCGTGCAGCTCACGGGCGATCCGGCTGCGCTCCTCCAGCAGCGTGCGGCGGGCCCGCTCCTCGGCGGTGATCGTCGTCTGCTGGACCAGTTCCCTACGGGCCTCCTGGCGGCTGCGCAGGGTGCCGCCGATGGCGGTGGCGATGGCGAACAGGGACACGGCGATCATGCCGGTGCCGGAGTAGTGCCCGGTCGCGAGGCCCGCGTGCAGGAGGTAGGTCACGACAGTGGTCACGCCGAGCGCGGTCAGCGTGCCGAGCAGGCGCACGCGCAGCGCGAAGAGCAGCAGGACGGCCATGTGGGCCAGCAGCGCGGGCGTCGACCAGGGCCAGTTGGGGCCGGGCGGCGCGACCGACTCCAGATGCGGACGGCCGAGCAGGGCGGTGACGGCGGCGGCGGCCAGGGACACCGCCCAGGCGGGGACGGGACGCCGGACGGCCAGGACGAGGGCGGCGGCCTGGAGCGCCGTGGCGAGGAGGGCGACGGGGTAGGTGAGGTCGTACGACTCGGAGACGTCGACGCCCCCGCCAAGGGCGATGCCCAGGGCCGCCCAGGCGATGAGGAGGTAGGTGAGGAGGCGGGCCCAGCGGTACTTGGAGAAGGGGGGCGAGTTGCGGACGGGGGCCTCGCCCAGCCAGGTGCGGAGGCGGGGGCGCGGGCGCGCGGAGTCGGCGGGCGGGGCGTGACGGCCGTCCGCGGGACTGGGGGTGGGGTTGGGGTCCGCGGGCGTCACAGGGGCAACCTTAGGCATGGTGCGGGGACTTCGTCGGCGGGAGGTGGCGGTGGACCACCCGGGACGGGCGGTTGCGGGGGCGGCGCGGGCCCTGTTCGTGGTGACGGAAGGCCGCCCGGCACAGGGCGAGCGCCAGGGTGAACAGCGGGAGCCAGACGAGACGGGACGCCACCCAGGTCAGGGAGTCGGGTGCGGTGTGCAGGCCGGGCAGACGGCCGGCCAGGAGACCGGTGGCCGTGGTGGCCATCATCGCCGTCTGGTGCCAGAGGAAGATCGTCATCGCGGAGAGGTTGACGAGGGCCACCCCCGCCCAGGCAAGGGGGCGGGCCATCGTACGGCGCAGCCGGTCGCGCAGCAGGAGCGCCAGGCCGCACTGGGCCAGGCCGAACGTGACGGCCGCCAGGGTCGGGGGGTTCAGGTTGGAGACCGCGCTGCCGGGGACGCCGACCATGGACGCCGGGTAGCCCGCGTAGCCGACGAGCAGCGCCGTGGCCGCCGTACCACCGAGGAACAGCGCCCAGGCCGAGCGGCGGGCGCGCAGCCCGCCCCGGGCCCAGGCCGCGCCCAGGGTGTAGGGAACCAGCCAGCCGGCGGCCAGGTTCACCCAGCCGAGCCAGGACGGGCCGAGGTGCAGGCCGAAGCGGAGCAGGTCGACGTGGAGGACGACGGCGAGCGGCCAGAGCGGGTTGAGGCGGGCGACCAGCGGAGTGGCGGCCGTCAACGCGGCGAAGACCAGCAGGAACCACAGGGGGGACAGCGCCAGCTTGAGCAGGGTGTGGATGGTGGGCAGGGACGCGCCGGTGAGCAGCAGGGCCGTGGCGGCCACCGACCACAGGGCCACCAGTGCGGCCACCGGGCGGAGCAGGCGGGTCAGGCGGACGCGCAGCCAGGCGGCGTAGGACTCGCCTCTCGTGCCGGCCGAAGCGAGGCTGCGGGTCGCCACATGGCCGCCGACCAGGAAGAACACGGCCAGGGTCTGGAAGAGCCAGGAGACCGGCGCCAGCCGGGGCATGTGCTGCAGCGGGCTGGCCGCGTGCAGAGCGCCGTCCTCCGCCACCAGGGCGGTCACCAGCCAGTGGCCCAGGACGACACCGAGGATCGCGACGGCGCGCAGCGCGTCGACGGCACGGTCGCGGGAGGCGGGGGTGGCGCCGTCCACGCGGTGGGCTGCGCGGTCGGCTGCACGGTGGAGCGCGTGCAGCGGTCGGCGGAGGGGGTGTGCGGGGCCGCGCGTACGCCGGGAGGGCTCAGGCACGGGTTACCTCCGAGGGGTCGTCGAGGGTGATCCGGGCGAGGTTGGCGAGGGAGGCCGAGCCCGGGGTGAAGTAGCCGCTGTGGTCGGCGTCGGCCGCGTCGAAGACCCGGGCCCCGAAGGCCGCGGAGACCGGGTCGGTGCCGAAGCCGACGGTGGTGCCGAAGAGGTCCGCACGGACGTGCGGGACCTGCTCCACCCAGTCGTCGCTGCCGCGCGCCGCCCAGATCCGGGCGCGGGTGTGCAGGGCGGCGGCGGAGTCCGCACCGGTGCCGGGGCTGCCGACCAGGGCTATGTCGTCCGCGTCCAGGCCGGGAGCGGCGCGGCCGCAGACCACGGAGCCGTAGGAGTGGCAGAGCAGGGAGAGGTGGGCTCCGGCGGGGGCCACCGTGCGCAGTCGGCGTATGAAGGCGCGCAGGTCGGGGGCGGCTTCGTCGGCGCGGGTGGTGGTGGTCACCGTGGTGCTGACCGTGGCCGGGGTCTCGTAGCCGAGCCACGCTATGACGGCGACGCGGGTGCCGGGGGTGGAGCGGTGGGTGAGGTCCGCGTACAGGGCCGTGGCTGCTCGGTGGAAGCGGGCGTAGGTGTCCAGGGAGGTGTCCGAGCCGGGGACCAGGACGGCGATGTGGTCGGCGTGGGCGAGGTCGCCGAGCACCTCCGCCGCCTGGCCCGCGCCTCGGCCGTCGAAGGTGAGGAGGTGGCGGGTGGGGGCGGCGAGGGTGCGGTCTGCGGTGGCGCGGTGCGGGTCGCCGTGGGCGGCGGCCATGCGGGCGGCTGCGGCGGCGTTGGCTCGGTTCGCCGCGTATATGGAGGGGAGAGTGGCGGGAGTGAGGGTGGGGAGGGTGGCGGGGGGTGGGGCGGGGATGGCGGGGCGGGTCGCGGCGGCGAGGGGGGCGACGATGGCGGCGGTGAGGAGGGCGGACAGGAGCGTGCGGAGGGCTTTTTGACGGGGGCGGGGGGCTGTGCGGGGGGCTGTGCGGCGCGTTGTCGGGTGCGGGTTGGTGGGTGGACGCCCGGCCTTCGGCCGGATCCGGTTTCCCACCCGCACCACCCGTGCAGCTTTCGTCGTCACCTGAGGGTGGCCCCCGCGGGGCGAAATCGCCGTCGGCGGCTGCGGATTGTGGATGGGCGTCGAACCCGCCACCGGAAACGTCGACAGCCGCTGTGCAGCGTCGGTGCGCGCCGAACCCGCCACCGGAAACGCCGCCGGCGGCTGCGGGATGTCGCTCGGTGGCGGGTCTGTTTGCCCCATGGGTGGCTTCCTTTCAGAGAGCCCGGCCATCGGGCTTTGCTGACAAGGAAGTTAGGCAGGGGGGCGTGTCGTCGGCGTCCCGCCAGGGAGCTGTCCTGCGGGGTAGCTCTCAGGTATTACGGGTATCACCGGGTGCGCCCGTAGTGGCCGCATCCGGTTGCTCACCAGGCCAGTTGTGCGATCTCCTCCGCCACCACCGCGCAGGCGTCCGCCGCCGGGTCGATCAGCGGGAAGTGGCCCACGTCCTCCAGGAGCGTCAGTCCGACCACCTCGCCCGACTTCGCCGCGGCCTCCGCGTACGACTCGGCCACCTGGTGCGGCACCACCAGGTCGGTACGGCCCTGGACGAGCGTCGTCGCGATGCCCGTCGGAAGGAGCAGCCCGGGGTCCGCGTACGGCCTGCGCTCGGCGAAGTGATCCTGCCCGCCCAGCAGTTGCAAGGACGCGTGCGCGCACACGTCCAGCTTCTCCGCCACCTCGAAGTCCGCGATCGGGGCCAGCGCGACGACGCCGCGGAGCGGTGCCGGGCCGTCGGTGCGCCAGGCGGCGTCCGCCGGGAGGACGTGCCGGGCCGCCGCCCACAGGGCCAGGTGGCCGCCCGCCGAGTGGCCGGTCAGCACCGTGCGGCGGGGATCCGCCTGCGGGAGCGCCTCGCGGACCAACGCCGGCAGGGCGTCCAGGGCCGCCGCGACGTCGTCGAACGTGTCCGGCCAGCGCCCGGCGAGCGGCGTGCCGCCGGCCCCGGCCGGCTCCTCGTTCCCCGCCTGCTGCCCCGGGATCAGTGGCTCGCCGCCCCGCCTGTACTCGACGTTGGCCACCGCGAAGCCTCTTCGGGCCAGGTAGTCCGCGAAGGGGGTGATGTGGCGGCGGTCGTAGCGGGCCCGCCAGGCGCCACCGTGCAGGACGACGACCAAGGGGGCCGACGAGTCGGGAGCGGCGGACACCGTGCCGGTGCGGGGGGCGTAGAAGTCGATCACCTGGTCGGGGTGGTCACCGTACGCGGCGGTGACGTCGGGGTCGACTGCGGGGTGTGAGAAGGCCGATTCCTCTTCGGCGGCGGCGCGGGCTGCTGCTGCGTCGTCCGGCATGCTCCAACCTCTCAGCGACGATGGGGGCACCTCCCAGGCTTTCGGCACTGGGGGAGGGCTTGGCGGACCAGGTGGGAAATCGGCCGTTGGCGGGGACGGTATCAGGCCGGTGACGTGCGGGGATACGGGGATGTGACGCACCGTGAGGGATAAACGGTTCTGTGCCGCACGGGGCGCCCGACAACACCGGCCGCGGGCCCCGACAGGCCCGAATCGCCGGGGTGCGGGCCCCCGGACCAGGCACTGAACGCCGGGCGCGGGACCCGCCACCACGCACGAACGCCGGCCGCGGGGCCCGCCACCAGACACGGAGGCCGGGGCGCAGGGCCAGCGCCTCACACCAGCGCCCCGCACCCCACGCGCCCCACACCAACACCACGCACCCGGCACCAGCCGCCAGCCGCCAGCCCTAGCCACCCGCACCCGCACCCGCACCAGGCCCCTCCCGGCCCCCGACCCCACGCACCAACGCCCTACCCCAACTCCTCCCCCAACACCCGAGCCGCCCGTTCCACGTCCCGGAAGCCCACGTACAGCGGGGTGAAGCCGAAGCGGAGGACGTCGGGGTGGCGGAAGTCGCCCACCACGCCCCGGGCGATCAGGCGCTTCATCACCTCGCCCGCGTCCGGGCAGCGCAGCGCGATCTGGCTGCCCCTCTCCTCGTGCCGCTCGGGCGTCACGCACTCCACCCGGCCGGGCTCGGTGTACGCGGACACGCACCGCAGGAAGAAGTCCGTCAGCGCCAGTGACTTGGCGCGGACGGCGGAGACCGACACCCCGTCCCAGACGTCGAGGGCCGCCTCCAGCGCCAGCAGGGAGAGGATGTCCGGGGTGCCGACCCGGCCGCGCAGGGCGCCCGGTGCCGGTGTGTAGACCGGGCTCATCCCGAAGGGCTCGGCGTGGGAGTTCCAGCCGGGCAGCGGGGAGTCGAAGCGGTCCTGGTGCTCGGCGCGCACATACAGGTACGCCGGCGAACCCGGGCCGCCGTTCAGGTACTTGTAGGTGCAGCCGACCGCCAGGTCCACCCCGTGCTCGTCCAGGCCCACCGGCAGCGCGCCCGCGCTGTGGCACAGGTCCCAGACCGCGAGGGCGCCGGACGCGTGGATCGCGGCCGTCAGAGACGGCAGGTCGTGCAGCCGGCCGGTGCGGTAGTCGACGTGGTTGAGCAGCACCGCGGCCGTACGGCCGCTCAGTGCGGACGGCACCTCCGACGGGGTCACCGCGCGCAGGGTGCGGCCGGTCAGCCGGGCCGCCGACTCGGCGATGTAGCCGTCCGTGGGGAAGGTCGTCGCGTCGACCAGCAGCTCGTCCCGGGCGTCCCCGGCCATACGGACCGCCGCCACCAGCGCCTTGAAGACGTTGACGCTCGTCGAGTCGCCGACGACGATCTGGCCGGGTGCCGCGCCCACCAGCGGGGCGATCCGGTCGCCGATCCGCTCGGGCGCCGTCCACCAGCCGCTCTCGTCCCAGGAGCGGATGCGCAGTTCGCCCCACTGGCGCCGGACCACGTCCGCCACCCGGTCGGGGACGCCCGCCGGCAGGGCGCCCAGCGAGTTGCCGTCCAGGTAGACGCCCGCGGCGTCAGCCGCATGATCGGGCACGGCGTCCAGGACGAAACGCTCCCGCAGTGGCGCCAGCTCGTCCGCCGCGTCCAGCTTCTCGGCGTGCAGGGCAAGCTCAGACATGGGACCTCGCCGTCCACAGCTCCGGGAAGACGTTCTTGCGGGCGCGCTTCTCCAGCCAGGCCACTCCGGCGGAGCCGCCGGTGCCGGCCTTGGCGCCCATCGCGCGCCGGGTGGCGACCAGGTGGTCGTTGCGCCAGCGCCACACCAGCTCGGCCACATCGCTCAACGCCTCGCCGAGGCGGGCGAGTTCGGCGTTCTGGTCGCCGGAGTAGATCTCCGCCCAGGCCGCCTCGACGGCGTCGGAGTGCTCGTACCGCCGGGTGACGTCACGGCGCAGCACGGACGCGGGGATGGCGTGGCCGCGGCGCGCGAGGAGCCGTACCACCTCGTCGTACAGGCTCGGCTCGTGCAGCGCCTTCTCCAGTTCCGCGTGGACGCGCGGGGCGCCGCGGTGCGGGACGAGCATGGACGCGGACTTCTCGCCGAGCAGGAACTCCAGGCGCCGGTACATCGCAGACTGGAAGCCGGAGCCCTCGCCGAGGGCGCTCCGGTACGAGTTGAACTGGGCGGGGGTGAGCTGGCCGAGCGGCTTCCAGGAGGCGTTCAGGGCCTCCAGCTCGCGCACGGAACGCTTCAGCGCGGCGACGGCGGTCGGCACGTCGTCCGAGCGGAGCGCCTGCGCGGCCGTCTCCCACTCGTGCACGATGACCGTGAACCACAGCTCCATGACCTGGGTCGTCACCAGGAAGACCATCTCTCCGGGGTCGTCGGAGAGGGTCTGCTGGAGGTGGGTGAGCACGTCCGCCTTGACGTAGTCCTCGTACGGCGTCGTCCCCGCGAAATCGAGATTCGGGGTCTCGGGCTCAGCGGCCTCGTAAGGGGGGTGAGCCTGTTGGGACATCGCTGTCTCCTGTTGTTACTCCGGGTAGCGGTCCGCCCCTGCCGATGCCGGCACGGGGGCCCCGGTCCCCACCCCGACATCCTCCGCAATGCCCCCGGGTACGGCAAGGCCCGTCTGCTGCCAGACGGGCCACACCGGTGACTCCCCTACGGGTCAGCCCAGGGTCTGGGCCGCCGTCGGCGAGGAGTCCTTCAGGAACTGCGTGCAGCGCTCGTACTCCTCCTGCTCACCGATCGCCTGTGCGGCGCGGGCCAGGCCGTGCAGGGCGCGCAGGAAGCCGCGGTTCGGCTCGTGCTCCCAGGGCACCGGGCCGTGGCCCTTCCAGCCGCTGCGGCGCAGGGCGTCCAGGCCGCGGTGGTAGCCCGTACGGGCGTAGGCGTACGACTCCACGACCGAGCCCCGCTCGAAGGCCTCGTCGGCCAGCTGGGCCCAGGCGAGGGAGGAGGTGGGGTACCGGGCGGCGACATCCGCCGGCGCGGTGCCGTCCGCCAGCAGGCGACGGGGCTCCGGGGCGTCGGGCAGGTGGGTGGGAGGCGGGCCGCCGAGGAGGTTCTCGTGAATCGTCATGGGTTCAGTCTGTCACTGGGGGATGCTCCCGGCCCCTGCCCCTCCAGGGGTGGAGAGGTCACCGAGCCGTGGGTGCGGCACTCCGGCCGGCGGCAGCCCGGGGCGGGACGGCGCACCCGGGTGAAGGCCAGCAGCGCACCGGCGGCCAGCAGGCCCGCGCAGATCGGCATCGCCCGGTCGAAGGCCGCGTCGAAGGCGGTCGGCGACCGGTACGCCTCCGGCCCCATGCCCGCGAGCAGCGGGAGTGCCGCCACGGCCACCAGGCCCGCCGCCCGCGCCGCCGCGTTGTTGATGCCGCTGGCCAGGCCCGCCCGGGCGGTGTCGACGGAGGCGAGGACGGTCGCCGTCAGCGGCGCGACGAGGGTGACCATGCCGGCGCCCATCACCAGCACCGCGGGCAGGACGTCCGTGAGGTAGTCGGCGTCCGCCCCCACCCGGAGCATCAGGAGCATCGCCGCCGCGCACAGCAGCGGGCCCACGGTCAGCGGCAGCCGCGGGCCGGTACGGTCCGCCAGGGCGCCCGAACGGGCGGAGAACAGCAGCATCAGTGCGGTGGTCGGGAGCAGGGCCGTACCGGCGGCCAGGGGCGAGTAGCCCGTCACGACCTGGAGCTGGAGGGCGGTGAGGAAGAAGAAACCGCTGAAGGCCGCGTACACGCACAGCGTGACCAGGTTGACCGCGGTGAACTGGCGCGAGGCGAAGATGTCCGGCGGGAGCATCGGGTCGGGGCGGTGACGCTCCACCTGGACGAAGGCCACCGCCGAGGCCAGGCCCGCCACGGCCGTCAGGGCCACCACCAGCGAACCCGCCCGGGCCTCGATGAGCGCGTACGTCAGCAGGGCGAGGGCCAGGGCGCCCAGGGCCGCGCCGAGGACGTCGAAGCGGCCGTGGGCCCGGCGGTCGGCCGACTCCGGCACGTGCCGCAGCGCGACCGGTACGCACAGCAGCGCCAGCGGCACGTTGAGCAGGAACACCCAGCGCCAGCCGGGGCCGGCCACCAGCCAGCCGCCCAGGAACGGGCCGACGGCGGCACCGATCCCGCCGAAGCCGGACCACAGGCCGACCGCGCGGCTGCGGTCGTCGGGGTGGAAGGACGCCTGGATCAGGGCGAGCGAGCCGGGGGTCAGGAGAGCGCCGCCGATGCCCTGCAACGCGCGCGCGGCGATCAGCACGCCGGAGGTCGGGGCCAGGCCGCACAGCAGCGAGGCGGCGGCGAACCAGACCACGCCGAGGACGAAGACCCGGCGGCGGCCGTAGCGGTCCCCCAGCGAGCCGCCCAGCAGGATCAGACCGGCCAGCGTGACCATGTACGCGTTGACCGTCCACTGCAGGGTGGCGAGGCTCGCGTCCAGGTCGTGGCCGATGCGCGGAAGGGCGACGTTGACGACGGTGGAGTCCAGCATGGCCATGCTGGAGCCGAGCACGGTGGTGAGCAGGATCCGCTTGCCCTGGGGCGAGGCCAGCCGGACATCGGGCATGGTCCCAGGTATACAGCGGGCCCGGCGGCATGGACAGCCGCCGGGCCCGCCGGGTAGTACCGCTTACTTGATCTTGTTGCCCGCCGAACGCAGGTGCTGCGTGGCCTCGACGACGCGCGCGGCCATGCTCGCCTCGGCCAGCTTGCCCCAGGTACGCGGGTCGTAGGCCTTCTTGTTGCCGACCTCGCCGTCGACCTTCAGGACGCCGTCGTAGTTCTGGAACATGTGCGCGGCGACCGGACGGGTGAAGGCGTACTGGGTGTCCGTGTCGATGTTCATCTTCACCACGCCGTTCTCCAGCGCGGTGAGGATCTCCTGCTCGGTGGAGCCGGAGCCGCCGTGGAAGACGAAGTCGAACGGAGCGGCCTTGCCGAACTTGGCGGCGACGCCTTCGTTCAGCTCCTTCAGCAGCTCGGGGCGGAGCACGACGTTGCCCGGCTTGTACACGCCGTGCACGTTGCCGAAGGAGGCGGCCAGCAGGTAGCGGCCCTTCTCGCCCAGGCCCAGGGCCTCGGCGGTGCGGATCGCGTCGTCGACGGTGGTGTACAGCTCGTCGTTGATCTCGTGGGTGACGCCGTCCTCCTCACCGCCGGTCGGGGTGATCTCCACCTCCAGGATGATCTTGGCGGCGCGGGCGCGCTCCAGCAGCTCCTGGGCGATGGCGAGGTTGTCGGCGAGGGTCTCGGCGGAGCCGTCCCACATGTGCGACTGGAAGAGCGGGTTACGGCCGGCCTTCACGCGCTCCTCGGAGAGCGCGATCAGCGGACGTACGTACCCGTCGAGCTTGTCCTTCGGGCAGTGGTCGGTGTGGAGCGCGATGTTGACCGGGTACTTCTCGGCGAGGATGTGCGCGTACTCGGCGAGCGCGACCGCGCCGGTCACCATGTCCTTGCTGTACTGACCGCCGAGGAACTCGGCGCCGCCGGTCGAGATCTGGACGATGCCGTCGCTCTCCGCCTCCGCGAAGCCGCGCAGCGCCGCGTTCAGGGTCTGGCTCGAGGTGACGTTGATGGCCGGGTAGGCGAACTTGCCTGCCTTCGCCCGGTCGAGCATCTCGTTGTAGACCTCGGGGGTTGCGATGGGCATCTGTCCGCTCCTTGAGTTGCGGGTTGGCGTTCTGCGTTACGGCCCTGACCTAGACCTTGGGGGCGACGTCATCGTCGGCCCCATCTTTCCAGACATGAACCGATGGTCCATGCGCCGGTCAAGTCCAGGTCAATTCGGGTCGTCAGTCCAGTCCCAGTTCATCCTTCGAGAAGGCGAAACGGTACGGAACGCCCGCTCCGGCCTCGATCTTCTCGGCGGCGCCGGTCGCCCGGTCGACGATGGTGGCGACGGCGACGACCTCGGCGCCCGCCTCGCGCACGGCCTCGACGGCGGTGAGCGGCGAGCCGCCGGTGGTGGAGGTGTCCTCGACGACGAGGACCCGCCGGCCCGCGATGTCCGGTCCTTCGACGCGCCGCTGCAGGCCGTGCGCCTTCGCGGCCTTGCGTACGACGAAGGCGTCCAGCTTCTTCCCGCGCGCGGCGGCGGCGTGCAGCATGGCGGCCGCGACCGGGTCGGCGCCCATGGTCAGCCCGCCCACCGCGTCGAAGTCGAGGTCCGCGGTGAGGTCCAGCAGCACCTGGCCGACCAGCGGGGCGGCCTCGCCGTCGAGGGTGATGCGGCGCAGGTCGACGTAGTAGTCGGCCTCCAGACCCGAGGAGAGGGTCACCTTGCCGTGCACCACGGCCTTGTCCTTGATCTGCTGCAGCAGCTCGCCACGTACGTCCGTCATGCCGACCAGCTTAGAGCCGGCGCCAGGTCCAGGTGGTCGTGGCTTCCAGCGGTTCCAGCGGGGTGACCAGGCGCGGCAGGGTGTTCAGGCCGTTGGGCGGGCCGGTCTGCGGCTCCACGCACACGGCTTCGGCCTGCTCGTCGTAGACGACCACCCACTCCTCGCGGCTGGCCACCTTCAGCTCCAGCCGGCCGGGCCAGGTGAGGGTGACGTCGACCCCGTCGGGCATGCCGAAGCAGTCGTCCCAGGGGCCGGGCTTCGGGTCGATCCGGTTGCCGGTGGGCAGATGGTCGGCGCCCCGCTCCTCCTGCCAGGCCGGCGTGAAGTCGAGGCGTACGTCCGCGCCGTCCAGGTTCCGGTTGAACCACGGGTGCCAGCCGATCTGCGCCGGGAAGGAATCGTCGTACGCCTCCACGGACATGGTCAGCGTCAGGCTGTCCTCGGCCAGCGTGACCACCTGGGTGACGCGGCCGCGGTACGGCCAGGGGTCGACCAGGTCGTGCGTGATGACGGCCTCGTTCGCGGCGGTGCGCGCGGTGCGCCAGGCGCCGTCGCGTGCGGTGCCGTGGATGGCGTGCGGCGGGGAGTTGAGGGGCATCTGGCGCACGGTGGCACCGTCCAGGAAGCGGCCGTCCCGGATCCGGCCGCACCAGGGCACCATCGGGAAGCAGCCGTAGCGCTCGCCCTGCCGCAGCAGCTCCACACCACCGATGCGGAGCCCGCCGATCCGGCCACCGTTGCCGGGCCGCACGGTCACTTCCGCGTCGCCCGCGGTCAGCGTGATGTCTTCGTTACTCACGGGACCGACCCTACTGGGGCGATCAAGAGGGCGTGCGGCAAGCCGTTCAGCGTCGCTTGCGCAGGGCGCGGGTCACCACGATCGCCGAGGCCAGGGCCAGCGCCGCGGCGGGGGCCGCCCAGCGCAGGGCCGGGTTCCCGGCGATGGTCTGCGCGGCCGGTACGGGGGCGTAGCGGCCGCGGGGCGGGGCGTGGTCGACCTCTTCGGCGCTGCGGCCGATCATCGTGCGGCGGGCGTGCGCGGCCTCGGCGGGCGGTTCGCCGGTGTCGGCGAAGTCCCCGGTGAGGCGGTCGGGGTACTCGACGTCGTCGTCCGCGTCCGGGTCCAGGGAGGGCGGGGGCACCTCGGTGTCGAAGACGGAGGTGCGGCCGGAATCAGTGCCCGGGGTCTCCGGTTTCTCCGTCCCGGCCCCGGGCTCAGCCGTCTCGGCCTGCGGCTCTTCCGCCTCGGCCTCCGGCTCCTCCCCTTCGCCCTCCGGCTCCTCCGTCTCGCCCCCGTCCGTCGCCAGGTTCTCCACAAAACGGTTCAGCAGCCGCGTCACCGCCGAGGCCACCGCCTCCGCCGGGAGTTCGGTGATCCGTCCGGACGCGTCCGCCGTGCCCTCGGCCGTGACGGTGCAGCCGCCCTCGGTGTCCGCGAGGCGCAGGGTGAGCGCGAGCTTGACCGCGCCGGTGCCGCGGGCCTCGGTGACGTCGCCCTCGACGGCGTACGTACCGTCCGCGCGGACCGTCACCCGTGCCGTTCCCCGGTAGGTGACGGAGTGTCCGCCGACGCGCAGCTTCAGCCGGCCGGCGACGGGTTCGGCACCGGCGTCCTGGTGCAGGCCGGGGACCGCCCGGGCGACGCGTGCGGGGTCGGCCAGCGCCGCGCTGAGCCTCTCGGCGGGGACCGGGACGAAGACCTGGTGCCTCATGGTCGGTGAGCCTACCCAGTCGTGGCCGGAACTCACCCTGTCGTGCCGGGGCTCTCGCCCCCGACCCCCGTTTGCCCGTCCACCCGCCGACCCGGCCGGCCGACGGAAACCGGCCCGCACTCCTCAGTACCGCGGATGCACCAGCGTCGACGCCCGCAGCCCCCCGATCCGCGTCCGTTCCGCCGCCCGCGCGTCCGCCGTCAGCTCGGCCTGGGTCAGGGTGCGCAGTCGGCCGGGGCCGGGCCGCAGGGGCGGCGGGGTGTCGCCCGGGGCCGCCAGCAGGAAGCCCCAGTCGTGCGGGGCGCGGGAGGTGCCCGGCGAGCGGTCGGGGCCGGCCGCGAAGCCGGAGCCGTCGCCGAGGACCCGGTAGGGGGAGACGGCGAAGCCGGCCGTGCGGAGGGTCGCGGCGACGGTCCAGAAGGCACGGGGGCGGGCGGTGACGGGACCGGCGTGCACGGCCAGGCGGCCGTCTCCGGCCAGCACGCTGCGGGCCAGGCCGTAGAACTCCTGCGAGTACAGCTTGGTGCTGGCGGTGATGCCGGGGTCGGGGAGGTCGGCGATCGCCACGTCGTACGCCGGACCGTGCGCTCCGCGCAGCCAGGTGAGCGCGTCGGCGGTGGTGACGTGCACCCGCGGGTCGGCGAGGGCGTGTCCGTTGGCGGCGGCCAGGCCGGGGTCGTGGCGGGCCAGGCGCAGCAGGCCGGGGTCGAGTTCGACGATGTCGACGCGGCGCACCCCACGGTGGCGCAGCACCTCGCGGGCGGCCAGGCCGTCGCCGCCGCCGAGGATCAGGACGCGAGTGTGCGGGCCGGCCAGGGCCGGCTGGACCAGGGCCTCCTGGTAGCGGCGCTCGTCCCGGCCGCCGGTGCGCAGCCGGCCGTCCAGGAAGAGTTCGAGGGGCCGGCCGTGGGTGCCGCCGGCCAGGACGATCTCCTGGACGCCGGTCTGCACGGCCACCCGGACGTCCGCGCCGTACACGGCGTGCCGGGCGGCCCGTTCGAAGTCGCCGGCGAGGGCTGCGGCGGAGGCGAGGACGCCGAGGACGGTGAGACCCGCGGCGAGCAGGGTCCAGCGGGCGCGGCGGGTGAGGTCACGGCGGAACAGGCCGAGGACGAGGGCGCCGCCGGCGACCACGTTGACCGTGCCGGTCAGCAGCGCGCCGGTCAACTGACCGAAGAACGGCAGCAGGAGGAAGGGAAAGGCCAGGCCGCCGACGAGCGCGCCCACGTAGTCCGCGGCGAACAGGTCGGCCACCGCGCCGCCCGCGTCCTGCCGGCGGATCCGCTGGATCAGCTCCATCAGCAGCGGGACCTCGGCACCGATGAGCAGGCCGATGGCGAGGGAGAAGGCGACCAGCAGCCAGCGCGGCCCGTCGGCCCAGATGCCGCCCCAGCCGCCGGTCCAGGCGAACACGGCGTACAAGGCCATCGCGCTGCACCCGCCGACCAGCGCGAGGGCCGACTCGACCGCGCCGAATCCGGCCGCCGCGTGCCAGCGCAGCCGCTTGGCACCCAGCGAGCCGATGCCCATCGCGAACACCATCACGGACAGCACCACGGAGGCCTGGGTGACCGTGTCGCCGATCAAGTACGAGGCGAAGGCGACGAGTTCGAGTTCGTACACGAGTCCGCAGGCCGCGCAGACGAAGACGCACACGAGGACCAGGAACCGCCCGGTGCCGGGCCGGACGGGCAGCCGTGCGGGGCCTGTCCGGTGGGGCGGGGCACCCGGGGGCGCGGGGGCGTGCGGTTCGATCACTCTGCGACGTTACGTCAGACACTCGGGACGCTTCGTCACCCACACGTGTGGAAACAACGGCAGTTGACGCCTGGCGGGTTTATGCCGCCGCGAGGTGATCAGCTCCGCTGTCGCACCGGCACCCGGACCCCGACCCGGGTCCGGGTGGCCACCAACTGGCCGTCCTGCGGGTAGGCGTGCCAGGTACGCCAGTGCACCTGCCCCTCGTGCCGCTGGGCCAGCATCGCGGTGAAGGCGTGCGGGCTGCCGGGGAAGACACCGGCGAGGCCGTGCGGATGGTCGGAGACGAGGGCCAGCAGTTCCTGGGCGCGGCCCGCGAACGAGCCGGGGGTGAGCACCTCCACCCGGGCGGCGAACTCGTACTCCCAGTCGTCGACCCGCTTGGCGACGCCCAGCGGCAGCGGGGTGCTGGAGCCGGGGAGGCACGCGACCGTCTCCGAACAGCTGCCTCGCTTCTCCTCCAGAAGCACCTGATGGGACGCGCCGAGCAGCCTCAACTGGAGTTTTGCGCCCGTCAGTTCGAGATCGAGGGTGGCGAGGGCGGGCAGCGGCTCGCGCCCCAGGGCCCAGGCGAGGTCCGCAGCGCGCGTATCGGTATAGGAGGTGTTCAGGGTCGTGAGCATGGATCGGCTCCGCTAACACGCGATGAGGGGGAGATCGGCCATGTCAGCCCAGCCGGCCCGGCCGGTGTGGGGAGGCGTCAGGGACGTCCGAGGGGCTGCGTTGGCGATGTAGAGGGAATCATGAACAGTGGCGTCGCCACAGCGTTTTTACCCAACTTCGTGGGGTTTCCATCCCCTAGAGGGCTCCACAGCTCAACTGTTCAACCATGGCGTACGCCGGGCGCGGGAGCGGACAGGCCGAGCGCCCGCCGGAAGTCCTCTCCGACGGGCGCTCGGCCGTGTGCCGCCCGGCTGCGGTTCCCCCGTTCCTGCAAGCTCAGCTGCCCCGTGTCAGCTGCCTCCCCCGCAACCTCCCCCGCCGCCGCACGACGAACCTCCGCCGCACGACGAGCCGCCACCGCACGAGTGGCCCCCGCAGGAGTGCCCCCCGTGCCCTCCGTGCCCCCCGTGGTGCCCGCCGTGTCCCCCCGACGAGCCGGAGTCACCGCCCCCGACCCACCAGCTGCTCCCGCCGCCGTCGTAGGACGACGAAGACGAAGACGAAGACGCCGCCGAGCGGCGCCTCCCGCTGCGCCCGCCGCCCTTGCCGAGTGACAGCCCGGCCTGCAGCCGGTTGCGACGCACCCGGTTCACCCCGATGAGCACCATCACGATCACCGCCAGGATGATGCCTGCGATCTCGGTGTCACTCATGGCGTCACCCTCCTTCCGTTCCCCCGAAGCGGCCCCCCGTGGGCGCCTCGCATGCTGCCGCGTCTCGCGCGGTGCCGGGGAGATGCCCAACGGCCCGAACCCGCAAAGCAGAGTTGAGGAAGTCCAGAGCTTGAGCGCAGGATGACCGGCATGACCTCCAGCGCACGCCCCCACCTCAACCGCCGGCTCGCCGCGTTCGGGACGACGATCTTCGCCGAGATGTCGGCGCTCGCCGTGGCGACCGGGTCGATCAACCTCGGCCAGGGCTTCCCCGACACCGACGGGCCCGAGGAGGTCCGCGAGGCCGCCGTACGGGCGCTGCGCGACGGCCGCGGCAACCAGTACCCGCCGGGCCCCGGCGTCCCCGAACTGCGCACCGCGATCGCCGCACACCAGCAGCGCCGCTACGGCCTGTCCTACGACCCCGACACCGAGGTGCTGGTCACGGCGGGCGCGACCGAGGCGATCGCGGCCGCGCTGCTGGCGCTGGTCGAGCCGGGCGACGAGGTCGTGGCGCTGGAGCCGTACTACGACTCCTATGCGGCGAGCATCGCGATGGCGGGCGGCCGGCGGGTGCCGGTGACCCTGCGGCCGCACGTCACCGAGGGAGCCGGCTTCCGCCTGGACCTGGACGAGCTGCGCGCCGCGGTCACCGACCGCACCCGGCTGCTGCTGATCAACACCCCGCACAATCCGACCGGTACGGTCCTCACACGCGCGGAGCTGGCCGCGATCGCCGAGCTGGCGGTGGAGCGGGATCTGTTGGTGGTGACCGACGAGGTCTACGAGCACCTGGTCTTCGACGGCGCCGCGCATCTGCCGCTGGCCACGTTCCCCGGGATGCGCGAGCGGACGGTGACCATCGGCTCGGCGGGCAAGACGTTCTCGTTCACCGGCTGGAAGGTCGGCTGGGTGACGGCCGCGCCCGAGCTGGTGAGCGCGGTCCGGGCGGTGAAGCAGTTCCTGACGTACGTCTCCTCGGGACCCTTCCAGTACGCGGTGGCCGAGGCCCTCGCGCTGCCCGACACCTACTTCGAGGAGTTCCGCCGGGGCATGCTGGCCCGCCGGGACATCCTGGCGGAGGGGCTGACGGCGGCGGGTTTCCAGGTGTTCCGGCCGGCCGGCACCTACTTCATCACCACCGACATCCGGCCCCTCGGCGAGAAGGACGGGTTCGCCTTCTGCCGCGCGCTGCCGGAGCGGGCGGGCGTGGTGGCCATCCCCAACGCGGTCTTCTACGACGACCGGGAGGCGGGGGCGCCGTTCGTGCGGTTCGCCTTCTGCAAGCGGGAGGACGTGCTGCGGGAGGCGGCGGAGCGGCTGCGGAGCATGTGAGGGGGTGCGGTCCGGGGGCGGCGCCCCCGGACCGGTCCGGGCTCGGTTACTCCCCGTCGCCCTCGGGCTTCGGGGCGTCGTCCGCGCCGTTCTGGCCGTTCTCGGGCGTCTCCGCCTCGTTGACCTCCTGCTCCAGGCCGAGCTGCTCGACCAGCCACTTGTCGAACTCGATCGCGGCCCGCACCCAGCTGACCGTGGAGGAGACGAAGTGGTTGATGTCGACGCCCGTGCCGATCAGCATCTGGGCCTCACCGATCAGGCGGACGGTGCCGTCGTCGTGGGTGTGGGTGTACACCTTGGGCCACAGAGTGCGGCGGTTCCACTCGTCGATGGACTCCAGCAGCTGGGGCCGCTCGTCGATCTTGTGGGGGCGGTCGTAGAAGGTCCGCACCGAGAAGATCGCCTGCTCGGCCTCGCCGCGGAACATGAAGTAGGTGCGGAACTGCTCCCACGGCGCCGCGAGGTCACCCTCCTCGTCGACGATGTACTTCAGCTCCATCTGGTCGAGAAGCTGCTTCACCAGGTCCTGATCCGGGAGGACGGGGCCCACCGGTCCTTGGGGCTGCGGTTCGGGCTGGCCCCCGAAGTTCGGAATCGAGGACGGGTCGATGGTCACCGTGTTTTTCCCTTCATGCGGATGCCGCCATCCTCCCCCATGCGGGGAGGGGGGTGGCAAGCCCCGACGGGGCCCTGTCAGCCGTGGGCTGACATGATCCGGCTGGTCGGGTGGCGGGCGTACGGCACGGGGGTGGCGTGATGGCACGGGCACGGACCAGGTGGGGGCGTTTCACGGCCGTCGCGGCGCTGCCCGGACTGGTCCTGATCTGGGTGATCGTGGCGGTGGTGAAGTTCGCGACCTCGGACTATCCCCTCGGCGGTGCCCCCGAGGAGGTGCCGTGCGCCGAGGCGCTCGCCTTCGGCGGGGCGAAGCTGCCGTCCGGGGCGTACGGCGCCGAGTGCGCGGTGCAGTCCTGGCTGGACACGAACTACGAGGCCCGCTTCCGTATGCCCCGGAAGGACGTCCGCCACTGGCTGGAAACCACGTACCCGGTCGGGCCGGAGCCGAAGACGGAGTACTGCTACCCGGACTCCGTCGATCTCTGTCTGCACCTGGAGTTCCAGCAGGGTTCCGCGGACTACGCCGGGCTGGTCCCGGGCGCGTCCGACCCGGGCTTCGGCGCGTACGCCGCGGACGTCACCGTGACGTACGAGGGCCCGGACCGGGCCCTCGTACGCTTCTCGGCGTTCACCACCTGAGCGTCACAGCGTCTTGCCGGTGGCCGGGCCGACCAGCAGGCCCTCGCCGGAGCGGTCGACGCGGACCGTGTCGCCGTCCTTGATCTCGCCGGAGAGGATCTCCCTGGCGAGCCGGTCGCCGATGGCGCTCTGCACCAGGCGGCGCAGCGGGCGGGCGCCGTAGGCCGGGTCCAGGCCCTCCTCGGCGAGCCAGGCCAGCGCCTCCGGGGTGACGTGCAGGGTGAGCCGGCGCTCGGCCAGCCGCTTGGCCAGGCGGTCGATCTGGAGCTGCGCGATCCGCGCCAGCTCGGGCTTGGTCAGCGCGGAGAAGACCACCAGGTCGTCGAGCCGGTTGAGGAACTCGGGCTTGAACGAGGCCCGGACGACCTCCAGGACCTGCTCCTTCTTCTGCTCCTCGCTGGTCAGCGGGTCCATCAGGAACTGGCTGCCCAGATTGGAGGTGAGCACCAGGATGGTGTTGCGGAAGTCGACCGTCCGGCCCTGACCGTCCGTCAGGCGGCCGTCGTCCAGCACCTGGAGCAGGACGTCGAAGACCTCCGGGTGGGCCTTCTCCACCTCGTCCAGCAGCACCACGCTGTACGGGCGCCGTCGCACCGCCTCGGTCAGCTGACCGCCCTCCTCGTAGCCGATGTACCCGGGGGGCGCGCCGACCAGCCGGGCCACGGTGTGCTTCTCGCCGTACTCCGACATGTCGATTCGGACCATGGCCCGCTCGTCGTCGAAGAGGAAGTCGGCGAGCGCCTTGGCGAGTTCGGTCTTTCCGACACCGGTCGGACCGAGGAAGAGGAAGGAGCCGGTCGGGCGGTCGGGGTCGGCGATGCCGGCCCGGGAGCGCCGTACGGCGTCGCTGACCGCCCGGACCGCCTCGGTCTGGCCGATGAGCCGCCGGCCCAGCTCGTCCTCCATGCGCAGCAGCTTCTGCGTCTCGCCCTCCATCAGCCGTCCGGCCGGGATGCCGGTCCAGGCGGCGACGACGTCGGCGATGTCGTCGGCGCCGACCTCCTCCTTGACCATGGTGTCCTTGGCGACCTCCTCCTCGGCCTCGGAGGCGGCCTCCAGCTCCTTCTCCAGCTGCGGGATCTCGCCGTAGATCAGCTTGGCGGCGGTGTCGAAATCGCCGTCGCGCTGGGCGCGTTCGGCCTGGCCGCGCAGGTCGTCCAGCTTCTCCTTCAGCTCGCCGACCCGGTTGAGGGACTGCTTCTCCTTCTCCCAGCGGGCGGTCAGGCCGCGCAGCTCCTCCTCCTTGTCGGCGAGGTCGCGACGCAGCTTCTCCAGCCGTTCCCGGGAGGCCGGGTCGGTCTCCTTGCCGATCGCCAGCTCCTCCATCTTCAGCCGGTCGACGGCGCGCTGGAGCTCGTCGATCTCCACGGGCGAGGAGTCGATCTCCATGCGCAGCCGGGAGGCGGCCTCGTCCACGAGATCGATGGCCTTGTCCGGCAGGAAGCGGGAGGTGATGTACCGGTCGGACAGGGTGGCGGCGGCCACCAGCGCGCTGTCCGCGATCTGCACCTTGTGGTGGGCCTCGTACCGGCCCTTCAGGCCGCGCAGGATCGCGACGGTGTCCTCGACGTTCGGCTCGGCGACCAGCACCTGCTGGAAGCGCCGCTCCAGCGCCGGGTCCTTCTCGATCCGCTCGCGGTACTCGTCCAGGGTCGTGGCGCCCACCATGCGCAGCTCGCCGCGCGCGAGCATGGGCTTGAGCATGTTCCCGGCGTCCATGGCGGAGTCCCCGCCGGCACCGGCGCCCACGACGGTGTGGAGCTCGTCGATGAAGGTGATGATCTGCCCGTCGGAGTCCTTGATCTCGGCGAGGACGGCCTTCAGCCGCTCCTCGAACTCGCCCCGGTACTTGGCGCCGGCCACCATCGCGCCGAGGTCGAGCGCGACCAACCGCTTGTTCTTCAGCGACTCGGGCACATCGCCCTTGACGATCCGCTGGGCCAGGCCCTCCACGACGGCGGTCTTGCCGACGCCGGGCTCGCCGATGAGCACGGGGTTGTTCTTCGTACGGCGGCTCAGCACCTGCACGACCCGCCGGATTTCCTGGTCCCGTCCGATGACCGGATCCAGCCGGCCCTCGCGGGCGGCGGCGGTGAAGTCGGTGCCGAACTTCTCCAGGGCCTTGTACTGGCCCTCGGGGTCGGCGGTGGTCACGCGGCGTCCTCCCCTGGCCTTCCGGAAGGCCTCCAGCAGCTTCTTGGCGTCGGCGCCCTGTCCCCTGAGCAGCTCGGCGGCCGCGCCGCCCTGCGCGGCGACACCGATCAGCAGGTGCTCGGTGGACAGGTAGTCGTCACCGAGTTCCCTCGCCCGCTCGCCCGCGTCGGCGATCACGGCCAGCAGCTCCCGGTTGGGCTGCGGAGGCGCCACGGTGGAGCCGGTCACGCTGGGCAGCGAGCCCAGGATCCGCTCCGCCCCGGCGCGTACGGCGGCCTGGTCGGCGTCGACGGCGGCGAGCAGGTCGGTGATGTTCTCGTTCTCCTGCCCCTGGAGCAGAGCCAGCAGCAGGTGGGCAGGGGTGAGGTCCGGGTGGCCCTCGGTCACGGCGCGATTGCTCGCCGCGTTGATCGCGTCCCGGCTCCTGTTGGTCAGCTCGGCGTCCACCTGTCCGTTCTCCTCCTCGACCGCTCTCCACTGCTGACTTAACCAGCGTACACAAAGTTGAGTCTATTCCACTCAAGGTCAGCCGGGCAGTGGTTCGGGGCTAGGTTGCGCCTATGACGAGGCACTCCGTGGATCCGGTTTCCCCCGACGAGCCGTACCTCGCCTTCTGGCGCGAGCGGCATCTGTGCACGCTGACCACCCTCCGGCCGGACGGCAGCCCGCACGTCGTACCGGTCGGGGTGACCTACGACCCGGCGGCGCGGCTGGCCCGGGTGATCACGAACGGATCGAGCGCGAAGGTGGCCCATGTGCGCGCCGCCGGGAACGAGGGCGCCCGGGTGGCGGTGTGCCAGGTGGACGGCCGGCGCTGGGCCACGCTGGAGGGGCGCGCGCGGGTACGGACCGAGCCGGAGCGGGTGGCGGAGGCGGTGCGCCGGTACGCCGATCGGTACCAACGGACGCCCGCCCCGAACCCGTCCCGGGTGGTGATCGAGATCGAAGTGGAGCGGGCGCTCGGGCACGGCTGAGATCCGACGGTTTTCGGCCATCGTGAGATTCCCCCCGCCCCAGGACTCTCCCGGAAACCCTGCGCCGTCGTCCTCTTTTTCGGCTCGCGGCCCCCCCGCTGCGGGGGGAAGCGCCTGAGCGATGTGTTACGACGGGGGAATCGCGTCAGGCACTGCGGGGGGTGGCCGAGATGGTCCTCAGGTCGGACTCCGCCGGCTCGTACAGCCGGTGATCCCGCTGGTCCAGGTTCACAAAGATCATTCCGTACCGGATGGCACATCGCACCGGTTGCGGCGCGCCACGCGGCTTACGCAGGCATCGGTACGCCCGCACGTCTCCGTCCTCGTCCCGCGTGACGACGACCGGCTCGCCGAACACGGTCACCATCAGCGAGTCACCACTGTGGGGGATGGCGGTGACCAAGTCGATGAAGTGCCAGCCGGAGCGGTAGGCGGTGGCCATTTCGCGGCGGAAGGAGCGGTCGTCAGGTGGAGTGGTCACGTCAGCTCCACACGGTGTCATCTGGAGTGGCGGACGTGGCGCCGTCACCGGCGACCGGAGCCGTAACAGACCAGACGGTGTCCGCTCGAACGTCACCCTTCTCGCCAGAGAGGCCACTCAGCGATCCGAAGGCCACAACGGCGGAGAAGGCGGCGACAAGCACCGAGCGAAGCATTCTCTTACGCATAGTCGGCTTCGTCCTCACTTGAAGGTCCCCTCTTCCCCCGTCGGATAAGACGATGGCTCATTCGGACACGTCATGACCACACAATCAGTGCATCATGTTCCTGCATGTTCAGGACCCTGGGGGGTGGAGATTTGGCAACGAATCAGACTATCGAGACACATCCCCATGCCTTGACGGACCTCTGCCCGGAGGGAAGCCGCCTCTACGCGAACGCTCTGCGCATGGGACGCGTCTCGCGCGCCGATGTGGAGGCCGCTCCCTGCCTGATGGAGTTCGCTCTCCTCCACCCCGACCCCGACGACGCCGACTGGCTGCGGCCCGTACCGCCGTCGGTCGCCCTGTCCCAGCGGCTCAACCCCCTCGAACGCGAGATCACCGAGCGCAGGCGGCTGTCAACCGAACTGGCCGAGGCTTTCGAGCCGTTCATGGACCTCAGTACCCAGGCGACGGCAACCACCCACTCCATCACCGTGCTGGAGGGCCTGGACCGGATCAACACGGCCCTCGACCTGGCCACCGCCCAGTGCCAGAAGGAGGTCCTCACGGTCCAGCCGAGTGCCCGCCATCCCGAGCGCCGGCTGGTCGAGGGACTGGAACGGGACAAGCCGCTGATCGAACGCGGCGTACGGATCCGCACGCTCTACCAGCACACGGCCCGGTACAGCCCCGAAAGGCTCGCCTACGTCGACCAGTTCGTCGACGGCAAGGCGGAGTACCGCACCATCGACGAACTCGTCGAGCGCCTCATCATCTGCGACGAGACCGTGGCCTTCATACCGGTCCGGGACGACCGGCAGGTCGCCCTCGAACTCCGGCACCCGGGGCTCGTCCGCTACCTGATCAAGGTGTTCGAGTTCATGTGGGACCGGGCGGTGCCGCTGAGCGCCGGCGCCCCCTACGAGACGGCACCCGACGGCATCACCGAGATCCAGCACTCCATCGCCAAACTCCTCGTGGAGGGCCACGTGGACGAGGCCATCGCCCGCCGGCTGGGGATGAACGTCCGCACCTGCCGGGCCCACATCGCCAAACTCGCCCAGGCCCTCGGCAGCGGCAGCCGGGCCCAGCTCGGTTATCTCATCGCCCAGTCCGGGATCCTGGACCGGGACCAGTGAGGCGATGACCGGGCCCGGAGCGATACGAAGGGCCCCGCACGGCGGCACCGCCTCCGCGTCCGCGCCGCCCTCCCTCGGTGGCGGCAGCGGCAGCCGGGCGCAGCTCGGCTAGCTCATCGGACGCTCGGGGATTGTTGATCCGGACCGGTGAGGGCGCTGGTCGGCACCGGCGGGCGGTGACCGTCCAAACCCACCTGGGCGATCCGGACGCCCAGTTGGGTACGGCTGGCCGCGCCCAGCGTCTCCGACAGCCGGGCGATATGGGCCCGGCAGGTGCGCACGCTGATGCCGAGCCGCTCGGCGATGACCGCGTCCTGGTGGCCCTCGGCGAGCAGCGCGGCGATGGACTGCTCGCGGTGCGAGATGCCCTCGATGCCGGTGTCGGGCAGGGGGGCCGTCAGCGGGATGGCGAGGCGCCAGAGGCGCTCGAAGACCGTCACCAGGTATTCGACCAGGGCCGGGTGGCGCAGCTCCAGGGCCATCGTGCGGTCGGCGTTGGCGGGGATGAAGGCCACGGTGCGGTCGAAGAGGATGAGCCGGTCGATGACCTCGTCCAGGGTACGGGCCTCCACCGTGTCGCCCATCAGCTCCAGGTAGTTGAGCAGTCCCTGGCCGTGCCGGGCCACGTGCGTGTAGAGGTCGCGCATCCGCACGCCCCGGCCGCGCAGCGCCAGCGCCCGGTGCAGACCCTCGGTGAGTTCCGCCTCCCGCCGGATGCCGCCCGGCTGCACGGTGAGCACCTCGGTGGTGCACGCCTCGGTGGCCTCGTCCATCGCGGCCTGGATGCGGGAGAGTCCGTCCAGGACGCGGATCGCGGTGCCCTCGCCGGGGCCCGCCGGCGTCCCCAGCTGCCGGCCCAGGTCCGCGTACCACTCGAAGGCGGCCACCGCCGAGCCCACCCGCCGCTGGCTCTCACTGACCTCGTCGTAGACCCCGCGCAGCAGCCGGGTCATGACCTCCTGCGGCGAGGTCGGCACCAGCCAGTCCATGTCGTCGGGATCCGGGTGCAGCAGGGCCAGTTCCAGCAGGCAGGGCACCGGTTCGGCATCCGTGCGCGGTACCCGTCCCCGGCGTACGGCACGGGAATACACACGGTCCCCGGCCTCGCACAGCCGGTCGGCACCGTGAGGATGCTCCTCCGCCCCGTGCCCGGCCATCGCCCATTCCACCCCCGGTGTGCTGCCACTTCCGCAGCGCAACTATGCGCGGCCCCGACCCGGTCCGCAACACGGCTCCTGTCGCACCGGCCGCCGAAAACAGCCACTATGCCCGGGTTTCGGTGACGCTCCATCCCACACGTTGCAACAAGACGATGGTGGTGGTGCGGACGTGATTTCGGCATCGCGGGTGCCTCCTCCCGTAGCGCGCCCACGGGGGTGGCGCGATACCGGGGGGAGGCCGTCCGCGAGGGACCGCCGGAGAGCGCGGAACCTACTTCAGGCCGATCGCCGCGCAGGCCGCCTTGTGCTTGACGGTGCAGATGGCGTCGACGCTGTAGATGCCGTCCGCGACGACCGTGTCCTTGATGGTGCGCTTGGTCAGCGCGGTGACCTGGACAAGCCTGGCCGGGATGTCCTTGGCGGTGGGGCTGTCCACCCGGTCCTGGGTGAGGGCGTCGAACTGGATGTCCTTGCCCTGGATCTTGGTGACGGCCATCTGCGCGGCGGCCTCGGCCTCGTCCGGGTAGGACTTGTAGACGCTCATGTACTGCTCGCCGGACACGACCCGCTGCACGGCGTCGAGTTCGGCGTCCTGGCCGGTGATCGGGGGCAGCTCGGTGACGCCGGCCACCTTCAGGGCCTTGATGACACCGCCCGCCATGCCGTCGTTGGCGGAGTAGACGGCGGCGATGTTGTTCTTGCCGATCGACGCGATCGCCTTGGCCATGTTGGCCTCGGCGTTCTCCGGCTTCCAGTCGGTGGTGTCGTAGCTCGCCGCGATGGTCACCTTGCCGTTCAGCTCGGAGAGCGCGCCCTCCTTGAACTGCTTGGCGTTCGGGTCGGTGGGCGAGCCGTTCATCATGACGATCTTGTCGGACGTGTCGACGTCCGACCCCAGCGCCTCCAGCAGGCTGCGGCCCTGCACCTCGCCGACGAGCTCGTTGTCGAAGGAGATGTACGCGTCGATCGGGCCCTCGGCGAGACGGTCGTAGGCGATGACCGGAATGCCCGCGTCCTTGGCCTTCTTCACCCCTGCGGCGACGGCGTGCGCGTCCACCGCGTCGAGCAGGATGACGTCGACCTTGTTATCGATCATGTTCTCGAGCTGCTCGGCCTGCCGGGTGGCGCTCGCGTCCGCGTTGGCGTACTCGACCTTGCCCTGCTTCTTGGTGAGTTCGGCCACCTTGTCCTTGATGATGGGGTAGTCGAACTTGTCGTAGCGGGTGTTCGCCTTCTCCGGCAGCAGAAGGCCCACGGTGACGTCGTTGCCCTTGGTCGGGCTCGCGCTCGCCCCGTCCCCCGTCGCGTTCAGCACGCCACAGCCGGCGAGCGAGAGGGTCATCGTGGACGCGGCCACGGATATGGCGATACGACGCATTCGGGGGCTCACTTCAGGTGCGTTCCGGACGTGGGTGCTGCTATACGACCCAGGTGTCTGAAAAGACAACGCGGAGGCCACACCCGGCGTCAAGAAGAATCACTTAACGAGTGCGCAACACCACGCTCAGCTGCACCTGTGAAGGTCACGCGAAACCCCCTTCAAACGCTTTTTACGGACCGTCCACCCCAAGGGAGTTCACGGTTCGGCAACGATCCGCACAACCAACCCGGTTCACCGCGAGTCGTGATCACGGCGGCCCCGAGCCGCGCTCGAAATCGATCAGAGGACCGAATGAACCCAGCCAGACGTACGACCGCCACAGCCGTCGTACTCGTCGCCTCCTGCGCACTGCTCGGCGCGGTCGCCCCGCCCGCGTCCGCCACCACGAGCTGCTCCTCACCGGTCTACACCCGGCAGTTCTACGCGAACACCACCTTCTCCGGCACCCCGAAAAAGACCGACTGCGACAGCGGCGTCAACGAGCAGTGGGGCACCGGCGCGCCCGCCTCGGGCCTGCCGAAGGACAACTTCGGCGTGCGCTGGACCGTCACCCGCGACTTCGGCTCCGGCGGCCCCTTCAGCCTCGCCGCGACCGCCGAGGACGGCATCCGGGTCTACCTCGACGGCACCCGCAAGGTCGACCTGTGGAAGAACGTCTCCCGTTCGCAGGCAAAAACGGTCAACGTCACCATTCCATCCGGCCGACACACCCTGCGCGTCGACTACGTCAACTGGACCGGCGGCGCGTCCGTCTCCTTCGGCTACGCCCCGCGCGCCGAGGCCGACGTCGACAAGGTCAGTCCCCTGGTGCCGGCCGGGGTTTCGGCGTCGTACGACAAGGCGACCGGCAAAGCGAAGCTGAGCTGGGCGAAGAACAAGGAGATGGACCTCGCCGGCTACCGCGTCTACCGGCGCCTGAAGGGCACGGCGTTCGGCAGCAAGCCGCTCGCGACCACCACCGGCACGTCGTACATCGACAGCTCCCTGCCGCAGACCGGCGAGACGTACTCCTACGAGGTCCGCGCCTACGACCGGTCCGGCAACGAGTCCGCGGGTACGGCCGACCAGGCCGTGACCACCGTCGACCGGGTCGCGCCCGCCGTGCCCGTCATCACGCGCGCGACCGGCGAGGTGACCCCGGAGGGTGGTACGGGCGGGCTGAAGGTCGCCTGGGGCGAGGTCCCGGGCGCGGTGTCGTACCGGGTCCTGCGGGCACCGGCCGAGAACGGCACCTATATCGAGCTGGCCACCACGGCCCAGCCCTCCTACCTGGACACCTCGGCCGCCGAGAGCGTCGTCTACTACTACCGGGTGTCGGCCACCGACGCGGCCGGCAACGAGTCCGCCCCGTCCGTGCCGCAGCGAGGCAGGATCTGGGACAACGACCCGCCGGCGCTCGTCACCGGTCTGAAGGTCACCCCGACCGAGTACGGTTTCCGACTGGACTGGGACAAGAACCCGGCCACGGACCTGAAGTACTACACGGTCCACCGGGGCGAGCTGGTCGGCGACGAGGACGACCGGGTCTGCTACGGCCTCGCGACGGACTACGTCTCGCCCACCGCCACCTCCCACGCCTACACCACGCTCCCGGACGGCGGCGAAGCCTGCTTCTTCGTCGACGCCGTGGACGACGAGGGCAACTCGGCGGTCGAGTGGAACGGCCCGGCCGAGGCCGTGGTCGCCACCGAGCTGGACATGACGCCGAGCGTGACCACGCCCGAGGGCTCGCCGGTGCACGTGACGGCGACCACCGGGCAGGACGGCGCGGCACCGGTCACGCTGGGCTGGTCCCCGGTACCCGACGCCACCGGCTACCGGGTCTACCGCTGGAACCCCGGCACCGAGGCGTACGAGAAGCTGGCGGAGACGACCGGGACCTCCTACGAGGACACCGGCGCCGCCCAGGGCACCACCCACTTCTACTGGGTGACCTCGCTCGCCGCGGACGGCACCGAGTCCGCGCCCGGCGGCGACGGGGCGGTCCTGGCGCCCTGAGCACCGCCCTGACCCCGTAGGCGCCCTGGCGCCGCCCTGGGCATGCGGAAGGGGCCGGCAGGATCGCTCCTGCCGGCCCCTTCCCGTTCCACTCGGTTCAGTCCTGCTGCTGCCGCTTCGGCCGCCACACCACCAGCGCGCTGGTCTGCTGGACCTCCTGGTACGGAACCAGGTCGCGCCGGTAGGAGGCGTGCACCGCGGCCTCGCGCTGCTGCATCGCGGCCGCAGCGCCGTCCAGGGCCGCCTCCAGCTCCGCGACCCGGGACTGGAGCGCGGCGACCTGGTTCTCCAGTTCGATGATCCGCTTGATGCCGGCCAGGTTGATGCCCTCGTCCTGCGACAACTGCTGCACCTGGCGGAGCAGTTCGATGTCACGGGCCGAGTAGCGGCGGCCCCGGCCCGCGGTGCGGTCCGGGGAGACAAGGCCCAGGCGGTCGTACTGGCGCAGCGTCTGCGGGTGGAGTCCGGAGAGCTGGGCCGCCACCGAAATGACGTAGACCGGGGTCTCCTCGGTCAGTTCATACGGGTTACGTCGACGGCCGTCCATCTCTCTCAGACTCCCTTCGCGGCCTCGAACAGCTCCGCCCGCGGATCCTCGCCCGCAGTCGCCTCGCGATACGCCTCCAGCGCGTCACGAGCCTTCCCCGACAGGTCCGTGGGGACACGCACCTCCACGGTGATCAGCAGATCGCCGCGGGTGCCGTCCTTGCGGACCGCGCCCTTGCCTCGCGCCCGCATCGTACGACCGTTCGGCGTGCCGGGCGGCAGCTTCAGGGTGACGGCCGGGCCGCCGAGGGTCGGCACCCGCACCTCGCCGCCGAGAGCCGCCTCGGCGAACGTCACCGGCACGGTGACGGTGAGGTTGTCGTCCTTGCGCCCGAACACCGGGTGCTCGCCGACATGGACGACCACGTACAGATCGCCCGCCGGGCCGCCCCGCTCGCCGGGCGCGCCCTTGCCGCGCAGCCGGATCCGCTGGCCGTCGGTGACCCCGGCCGGGATGCGGACCTGCATCGTCCGGGACGACTTGGCCCGGCCGCTGCCCTTGCAGTCCAGGCAGGGGTGCTCGGCGATCAGGCCGCGGCCCTTGCAGTCGGGGCAGGGGTCGGTGAGCGAGAAGCCGCCGCCGGAACCCCGCGCGACCTGCCCGGTGCCGACGCAGGTCGGGCACACGCGCGGTGTGCCGTTCTTGTCGCCGGTGCCGGAACATGCCTTGCAGGGTGCCTGGGAGGACATCCTGAGCGGCACCGTGGCGCCCTCGATGGCCTCCGTGAAGCTCAGCGTGACCTCGGACTCGATGTCCTGGCCGCGCCGGGGCTGGGTCCGCGTGCCCGCGGCGCCGCCCCGGTTGAACAGGCCCCCGAAGACGTCACCGAGTCCGCCGCCGAAGCCTCCGCCCTGGGCACCGCCCGCGCCTCCGAAGAGGTCGCCCAGGTCGAAGTTGAAGGAGCCGCCGGCCCCGCCCGGCCCGGGGCGGAAGCCGCCGTTGCCGAACAGGGCGCGAGCCTCGTCGTACTCCTTGCGCTTCTTGGGGTCGCCGAGGATGTCGTTCGCCTCGGAGATCTCCTTGAAGCGCTCCTCCGCCTTGGCGTTGCCCTTGTTGGCGTCCGGGTGGAACTCGCGGGCGAGCTTCCGGTACGCCTTCTTGATCTCGGCCTCGGTGGCGTCCTTGGGGACGCCGAGGACCTTGTAGTAGTCCTTCTCGATGAAGTCCTTGGTGCTCATCCTCGACGTACCCCCTTTCCGCGGTTCCCCTGGGTTTTCCCGTCAGCCCTCGTCCGGGCCACCGTTGTCCTTGTCGTCGGCCGCCGCGGTGCTCTCCTCGGCGTCCTCGCCCTTGCCGGACTGCGCGCCGGGCTGCGGCTCGGCGACGGCCACTCGCGCGGGGCGGATGGTGCGCTCGCCGATGCGATACCCGGGCTGGAGGATCGCCACGCAGGTCGTCTCGGTGACGTCCGGCGCGTAGGAGTGCATCAGGGCCTCGTGGATCGTCGGGTCGAAGGGCTCACCCTCCTTGCCGAACTGCTGAAGCCCCAGCTTGGCCGCGACCGTCTCCAGCGACTCGGCCACCGACTTGAAGCCGCCGACCAGTTCGCCGTGTTCGCGCGCGCGGCCGATGTCGTCGAGCACGGGCAGGAGCTCGGTCAGGAGGTTCGCGATGGCGATCTCCCGGACCGCGACCCGGTCGCGCTCGACGCGGCGGCGGTAGTTCTGGTACTCGGCCTGAAGGCGCTGGAGGTCCGCCGTGCGCTCGCCGAGCGCGGTGCGCACCTGGTCCAGCTGGGCGACCAGACCGGCACTTTCGTTCGCGTCCCCGGCCGGGGCCGCCCCCTCCTCGGGGGCGGCCTTCGGCTCGGCGTCGTCGGAGGTGGCGCCGGAGGGGACGTCGGGCTTCTCCTCGAAGCCCGGGGTCTCCTCCGTCACGCGGCACCGTCCTTGCGCTCGTCGTCCACGATCTCGGCGTCCACGACGTCGTCGTCGGCCTTGGCCTCACCGGCACCGGCGGAGGCACCGCCGGCGGCCTGCGCACCCTGGGCGTCGGCGTACATGGCCTGGCCCAGCTTCTGCGAGACGGCGGCGACCTTCTCCGTGGCGGTGCGGATCTCGGCGGTGTCCTCGCCCTTGAGGGCTTCCTTCAGCTCGCCGACCGCGGCCTCGACCTCGGTCTTGACCTCGCCGGGGACCTTGTCCTCGTTGTCCTTGAGGAACTTCTCGGTCTGGTAGACCAGCTGCTCGCCCTGGTTGCGGGCCTCGGCGGCCTCGCGGCGCTTGTGGTCCTCCTCCGCGTAGCGCTCGGCCTCCTCACGCATGCGGTCGACCTCGTCCTTCGGGAGCGAGGAGCCGCCGGTGACGGTCATCTTCTGCTCCTTGCCGGTGCCGAGGTCCTTCGCCGTGACGTGCATGATGCCGTTGGCGTCGATGTCGAAGGAGACCTCGATCTGCGGGACGCCACGCGGCGCCGGCGGCAGACCGGTCAGCTCGAACATGCCGAGCTTCTTGTTGTAGGCCGCGATCTCACGCTCGCCCTGGTAGACCTGGATCTGCACCGACGGCTGGTTGTCCTCGGCCGTGGTGAAGATCTCCGAGCGCTTGGTCGGGATCGTGGTGTTGCGCTCGATCAGCTTGGTCATGATGCCGCCCTTGGTCTCGATGCCGAGGG
Organism: Streptomyces sp. NPDC036984; assembly: GCF_055607665.1. Classification (NCBI taxonomy): domain Bacteria; kingdom Bacillati; phylum Actinomycetota; class Actinomycetes; order Kitasatosporales; family Streptomycetaceae; genus Streptomyces; species Streptomyces sp. NPDC036984. Next base: position 190,620 of record NZ_JBVJRL010000010.1, on the reverse strand, counting down.
ACAGCGGGGTGACGTCGAGCAGCAGGACGTCCTTGACCTCGCCCTTGAGGACACCGGCCTGGAGCGAGGCGCCGATGGCGACGACCTCGTCCGGGTTCACACCCTTGTTGGCCTCCTTGCCGCCGGTCAGCTCCTTGACGAGCTCGGCGACGGCGGGCATACGGGTGGAGCCACCGACGAGGACGACGTGGTCGATCTCGTTGATGGAGATGCCGGCGTCCTTGATGACGTTGTGGAACGGCGTCTTGCAGCGCTCCAGCAGGTCGGCCGTCAGCTGCTGGAACTGAGCCCGGGTGAGCTTCTCGTCCAGGTGCAGCGGGCCCTCGGCGGACGCGGTGATGTAGGGCAGGTTGATCGAGGTCTCGGTGGAGGAGGACAGCTCGATCTTGGCCTTCTCGGCGGCCTCGCGGAGGCGCTGGAGGGCCATCTTGTCCTTGGACAGGTCCACGCCGTGGCCGGACTGGAACTGCTTGACCAGGTAGTCGACGACGCGCTGGTCCCAGTCGTCACCACCGAGGTGGTTGTCACCGTTGGTGGCCTTCACCTCGACGACGCCGTCGCCGATCTCCAGGAGGGACACGTCGAAGGTGCCGCCACCGAGGTCGAAGACGAGGATCGTCTGGTCGTCCTTGTCGAGGCCGTAGGCGAGCGCCGCCGCGGTCGGCTCGTTGACGATGCGCAGGACGTTCAGGCCGGCGATCTCGCCGGCCTCCTTGGTCGCCTGGCGCTCGGAGTCGTTGAAGTAGGCCGGGACGGTGATGACCGCGTCCGTGACCTTCTCGCCCAGGTAGGCCTCGGCGTCCCGCTTCAGCTTCTGCAGGATGAACGCGGAGATCTGCTGCGGGTTGAAGTCCTTGCCGTCGAGCTGGATCTTCCAGTCGGTGCCCATGTGGCGCTTCACCGAGCGGATGGTCCGGTCCACGTTCGTGACCGCCTGGCGCTTGGCGACCTCGCCGACGAGCACCTCACCGTTCTTCGCGAAGGCGACGACGGACGGCGTGGTCCTGGCACCCTCGGCGTTGGTGATGACGGTGGGCTCGCCGCCCTCCAGAACGCTGACGACGGAGTTAGTCGTGCCCAGGTCGATGCCGACCGCACGTGCCATGGTTGATTCCTCCAGCTGACTTGAGTGGAACAGGCTCAAGTGTGCATGAGCGGACCCACTGGGTCAACAGACCTGAGCCAGCTGGGCTCAACTCTTATCCGTTCCTTACACGCAAGTGCCCGCTGACCTGCGTCGACGGCACACCTCGGGGCTGCTGGACAGGCGTCCTGAGGAGGACGAGAACGGCAACGGCGAGGACCGTCCCGCCGGCCACCCAGAGCGCGGCCCCCTTCCCGGTCCAGCCGGTGTGCACCAGTACCCCCACGAGCACGGCCGAAAAGGAGCCGGTCCCCAGCAGCACGACCGCCCCCTGCGGGGCGAGCCCGAGCCGCCGCAGCCGGTGCGCGAGGTGGTCGGGGCCGCGCCGCAGCAGCGGCCGCCGGGCCAGCCCCCGGGCGAGGACCACCAGCAGGGCGTCGGCGACGGCGACGGCACCGAGGCAGAACACCACCGCCGCGCTCGGCCCGATCTCGTACCCCGCGCGCGTGAAGACGACCGCCGACGACAGCAGGAACCCGGTGAACAGCGAGCCGCATGCGCCGAGCCCGATCCGCGCGGGAGGCCAGTTGTGCATGAGGAACCCGGTGAGGGCGGCGGCGACCACGCTCAGCAGCACGGCCAGCCCGTCCATCACCTCGGCGGCGGCACAGGCCCCGGCGCCGAAGGCGGTGATCACCCCGATCGTGCCCGCCAGGCCGTCGGCGTGGTCGAGCCCCTTGAAGGCGAGCGTGGCGAGGACGACCCAGCCGACGGCCAGCACCCCGCCCCAGACGCCCGTCTCGTCGTACGGCACCACCCAGGCCGCCGCCACGGCCGTACCGGCGACGAGCACGCGCGCGCGAAGCCGCCACACGTCGGCCACCAGGCCCAGCGCGGCGACCCCGACGGCGGCCGTCAGCAGCCCCCCGACCCCCTCCCCGAGGGGGGCGACCCGGGTCCACTCGCCCATCCAGGAGACCAGAGAGGTGACCGCCACGACGGCGAGCCCGCCGAGAAGCGGAAGGGGCCGCTGCCGACGGCGGTCCAGGATTCCAGCCCTGAGCGCGGGCAGCCGGAACGCCGCTGCGAGCACGGCGGTGAGCAGCAGGGCGGCGGAGGCGGCGGCAATCCCGTAGAGCACGGCTCTAAGGTAGGGGTGAAAGTATCAATTCGGTACGAATAACACGATCTGATTGCCGGGCGGCGACCCATATCACCCCGCGCCCTGCTGCATCCCGACGGAAGATGGGGGTAGTCTCAGACGAACTGCATAAGTTACCGCTTAGTAATGTAGCTCAGCTCAGACAGCTCGTTCAGACCGAGGCCGCCTCAGGAGCCCCAATGCAACTCGCCGCGATCATCGTGTCGCTGGTCCTGATCGTGGTCGGCGTGGCACTGTTCGGCCGCGCCCTCCTCCAGATCTACAACTTCATGCGGCTGGGCCAGCCCGTGCCGGCCGGTACGCGGACCAACGATCCCACACAGCGCACCATCACCGTGGTCAGGGAGTTCCTCGGCCACACCCGGATGAACCGCTGGGGCGTCGTCGGTGTGGCGCACTGGTTCGTGGCGGTGGGCTTCTTCACCCTGCTGCTGACGATCGTCAACGCGATCGGCCAGTTGTTCCAGGCGGACTGGATCCTGCCGGTCCTCGGCGAGTGGGCGCCGTACAACATCTATGTCGAGTTCATCGGCACGATGACCGTGGTCGGCATCCTCGTCCTGATCGTGATCCGCCAGCTGAGCCACCCGCGCAGGCCGGGCCGCAAGTCCCGGTTCGCCGGTTCCAACTTCGGCCAGGCGTACTTCGTCGAGACCGTCATCCTCGTCGTCGGCGTCTGCATCTTCATGCTGCACGCCCTCGAAGGCGCCCAGCACCACGTGGACGGCTACGAGTCCTCGTTCTTCATCTCGTACCCGGTCGTCTCGTGGCTGGAGGGGATGGACGTCTCCACGCTCCAGAACCTCACCTACTTCTTCGCCGGCCTGAAGATCGCGACCTCTTTCATCTGGATGATCACGGTCGCCCTGAAGACCGACATGGGTGTGGCCTGGCACCGCTTCCTCGCCTTCCCGAACATCTGGTTCAAGCGCAACGCCACCGGTGAGACCTCCCTCGGCGCCCTGCTGCCCATGACGTCCGGCGGCAAGCCGATCAACTTCGAGGACCCGGGCGAGGACGACGTCTTCGGCGTCTCCCAGGTCGAGCAGTTCTCCTGGAAGGGCCTGCTGGACTTCTCCACCTGCACCGAGTGCGGCCGCTGCCAGTCGCAGTGCCCCGCCTGGAACACCGGCAAGCCGCTCTCCCCGAAGCTGCTGATCATGTCCCTGCGGGACCACGCGCACGCCAAGGCGCCGTACCTGCTGGCCGGCGGCGGCAAGACGACGGAGGGCGAGGAGAAGGCGTCCGAGGAGCAGCTCGCCTCGGTGCCCGCCGCCGCCCTGGCCGAGGCCGAGCGCCCGCTGATCGGCACCGCCGAGGAGAACGGCGTCATCGACCCGGACGTCCTGTGGTCCTGCACCACCTGCGGCGCCTGCGTCGAGCAGTGCCCGGTGGACATCGAGCACGTCGACCACATCGTCGACATGCGCCGCTACCAGGTCATGATCGAGAGCGCCTTCCCCTCCGAGGCGGGCACGATGCTCAAGAACCTGGAGAAGAAGGGCAACCCCTGGGGTCTGGCCAAGAAGCAGCGGCTGGAGTGGACCAAGGAGGTCGACTTCGAGGTCCCGGTCGTCGGCAAGGACATCGAGGACCTCACCGAGGTCGAGTACCTGTACTGGGTCGGCTGCGCCGGCGCCCTGGAGGACCGCGCCAAGAAGACCACCAAGGCCTTCGCCGAGCTGCTGCACATCGCGGGCGTGAAGTTCGCGATCATGGGCGGCGACGAGAAGTGCACCGGTGACTCCGCCCGCCGCCTCGGCAACGAGCCCCTGTTCCAGGAGCTCGGCATGGAGAACGTCATGGCCCTGAACACGGCGTTCGGCGAGGAGCTGGACGACGAGGGCAAGGTGACGCCCGAGTCGAGGAAGCCCAGGTCGGCGAAGAAGATCGTCGCGACCTGCCCGCACTGCCTCAACACGATCGGCAACGAGTACCCGCAGCTCGGCGGCGACTACGAGGTCATCCACCACACCCAGCTGCTCCAGCACCTGGTGGACGAGGGCAAGCTGATCCCGGTGACCCCGGTCGAGGGCATCATCACGTACCACGACCCGTGCTACCTGGGCCGCCACAACAAGATCTACACGCCTCCGCGCGAGATCATCGGCAAGGTCCCGGGCCTGCGCAACGAGGAGATGCACCGCCACAAGGAGCGCGGCTTCTGCTGCGGCGCCGGTGGTGCGCGGATGTGGATGGAAGAGCGGATCGGCAAGCGCATCAACAACGAGCGCGTGGACGAGGCCCTCTCCCTCAACCCCGACATCGTCTCCACCGCCTGCCCGTTCTGCCTGGTCATGCTGACCGACTCGGTCAACGGCAAGAAGAACGACGGCAAGGCCAAGGAGTCCATCCAGGTCGTGGACGTCGCCCAGCTGCTGCTCGACTCCGTCAAGACGCCGGTCGACCCGGCGGGCGAGCCGGAGACGGAGAGCGAGCCGGAGCCGGAGCCGGTGAAGTAACCGCGCCCCGCCCAGGACCGACGGCGCCCCCTGACCCGCACAGGCAGGGGGCGCCGTCGTGTCCGCGCGTGCCTCGCGGCACCGGCGCGGACGGTGGCCGGGACGGCGGGATTTCGGTCAGGCGCTCTTCGGGGCCGCCTGCTGCACCACCTCGAACGACCACAGGGTGGAGCCGGAGGCCGCCGGCTTCGGGCGTTCGCCGGCCTCGCCGCCGCCCTGGTGCGCGGACTTCATCGGGCCCTCCATCCACGCCTGGAACGACTCCTCGTCCCGCCAGCGCGTGTAGACGAGGTAGGTGTCGGTTCCCTCGACGGGCCGCAGCAGCTCGAACCACTCGAAGCCGTCGGAGTTCTCCACCGCGTGGGCCCGCGAGGCGAACCGCTTCTCCAGGACCTCCCGCTGCTCGGCGGGCACGGTCAGCACGTTGATCTTCACTACGCTCATGGACCCATCCTGGACCATGCCCCCGCCCGGCCTCGGCAGCCGGTGGTGGATCGCGGGAGGCGGTCCGGTTCAGAAGGCGGTGGTGAAGGCGTACACCAGCAGGACGAGCACGAAGCCGCCCCCGGCGAACACGTACGACAGCGCGGGCGCCTCCTGCCCGAGCAGGACCGGGCGCCAGCCCAGGTACAGCCCGGCGACCAACAGGGCCCGCACCGTCTGCCACGGCGCCGACCAGGCCCGTTCCTCCAAGGAGTCCGGGTCCGGGATCAGGGAGAAGATCGAGGCCATCACGGCGCCGAAGACCCCGGCGAGGAGAACGAAGGAGGTCAGCGCGGCGCCGCCCAGCTCGTCGTCCGCGAACGGCCGCCAGCGGCCGGCGGCCAGGGTCGGCAGGTCCCGGGACTCGTTGACGTACCCGCCCAGCTCCGGCGCGGACCGCGCCCACAGCACCTCGACCCGGGTGCCTTCGCGCGGCTTGCCGTAGGTGTAGGCGCCCACCGGGAGGCGCCGGGGGCCGCCGTCGACGGCGAGCACGAGCCGCGAGGTGTAGCCCTGCACCACGTCCTCGTCGTCCCGGTCCGCCCGCACCCGCAGCGGATCCCCCGCCACGCGTGCCGTGCCCACCTCGGCGCCCGCGTCCCGCAGCCTCTCGATCCGCTCGTCGGTCGTCATGCTCATCAGGCACGCGAACATGGCGCCGGACGCGAAGGCGACGAGCAGCCAGACGAGGGCCGTGCGCCCCTTGACCCAGAGTGCGGAGTCACCGAGGTCGAGCCGCCTCTTCCGCGTCGGCGGCCTCTTCGGCGGCACCGCCTCCTTCCTCAGTGACACCACCCGAAGACCCGGCGCCCCGTCCTCGTCCAGCAGCCGCAGCACCCACAGCCCCGCCACCCGCGCCGCCGCGCAGCCGGCGGCCACCCCACCCCACACCAGCGGTCCCTCCCACGGCCGTGGCATGGGCGCGGCCCCCAGCAGCCACAGGCAGGCGGCCGCCCCCGCAGCCCACCCCACCAGCCCGCACAACCGCACCAGCCACACCAGCACGGACGCCATCCGGTCCCCCTCCAGCTCCCGCCCCCGGCCCACCCGGCCCGAAGACCCCAGCGGTCACAGCGATCTCATACCGTTACCGAACGCATGTACAACCCCGGCGTCCCCCGGCGGGTCTCCTGATCGCCGACCGCCCGGTGAACGACGGGACAACCCACGACGAACACGGGCGGTCCACCCCATCATCAGCGGATGCCCCGCCGGGCATCCCCCGCATGCCGCAGGAGACCGCATGCACAAGCACCCGCGACTCGCCCTCGCGACGGCCACCGCAGCCGCGCTGACGGGCGGCCTGCTCACGTTCGCCGCACAGCCCGCCACCGCCGCCGACTCCGTCAAGGTGGCGAAGGCCGACTTCAACGGCGACGGCATCGGCGACATCGCCACCTCGGCGGCCACCGCCTACGTCAGCGGCCAGAAGAGCGCCGGCCAGGTCGTCGTCCTGTACGGCACGGCCACCGGTGTCTCCTCCGCCCAGCGCACCACCCTCAGCCAGAACAGCTCCGGCGTCCCGGGCACCGCCGAGGCCGAAGACATGTTCGGCGGCGACCTGGCGTACGCCGACTTCAACGGCGACGGCTACGACGACCTCGCCGTCGGCTCCCCGGGCGAGAAGGTCGACACCGACACCAACGGCGGCGGCGTGGCCGTCCTCTGGGGCTCCCCGAGCGGCCTGACCGGCCAGGGCATCAACCTCCCCGACCCGGCCGCCTCCTCCCACGACTTCTGGGGCCAGAACCTGGCCGCCGGCGACTTCGACGGCGACGGCAAGGCCGACCTGGTCGTCGGCAGCTCGGCCAGCACCCTCTACCTGTACAAGGGCGGCTTCACCACCGCCGGTGCCTACGGCAGCCGGACCACCGTCAAGCCGCCGATCGTGTCGGGCACCAACGACTACCCGTACGGCCCGCTCAACCTCACCGCCGGTGACGTCAACGGCGACGGCCGCACCGACCTCGTCGTGGACGGGTACGAGACCACGACGCAGTACGGCTGGAACACCAACTACTGGCTGCCCGGCACCTCCACCGGCCTGAGCGCCGCCTCCGCCAAGACCCTCAAGCCCGGCCTCGTCACCGCCATCGGCGACATCAACGGCGACGGCTACGGCGACATCGTCAGCGGCGCCGACTGGGACGCGAAGACCAGCGACGGCACCGCCATCCCCTACGCCTCCGACGGCGGCAAGGTGAACGTCACCTACGGTTCCGCGTCCGGCCCGGCCTCCACCACGGGCATCACCCAGAACACCGGCAACGTGCCCGGCTCCTCGGAGAAGGGCGACGCCTTCGGCTGGGAGCTGGACCTGGGCGACATCAACGGCGACGGCTACCAGGACCTCGTCGTCAGCAGCCCGCAGGAGGACATCGGCGGCGTGACCGACGCGGGCAGCGTCACCGTCCTGTACGGCTCCGCCTCCGGCGTGAACACCGCCTCCGGCGCCCAGTCCTTCGGCCAGAACACCGCGGGCGTCCCGGGCGGCGACGAGAAGTCCGACCTGTTCGGCGCGGACGTCAAGCTGGACGACGTCACCGGCGACGGCAAGGCCGACCTGGTGATCGGGTCGTACGAGAACAGCGGCGACGGCGCGGTGACCTACCTGCCGTCCAGCGGCACCAAGCTCACCACCACCGGCTCGCGCTCCTTCGGTGCGTCGACCGTGGGCGTCTCCACCACCGGCGCCCCGCAGTTCGGCGCGGTCTTCGCGGACTGAGCCGGCGCTCCCGGCAGCCCCGCACCCGCCGCGGAACCCCGAGGAATGCCGGGGGCCGCGCCTGACGGCCCCTTAGGGGATGTCACAGGTCGGCCGCAAAGCCGGGCCCGGACCGCCGGGCCCGGCACGTCGGCGTCCCGGACCAGGTACGTTCGATGACGTGGCTGGATTCAGGATCGGACGCGGGGGCCGGGACAACCGCACCCCCCAGGGACAACAGGCGCCGCAGGGACCGTCGTACGGGCACGGACAGCAGCACGGTCAGGGGCGCGGACCGGGTCGGCCCGGGAGGCCGTCGCAGGGGCAGCCGCCGTACGGCCAGCCGCCGCAGGGACGGCAGGGCGGCGCCTCGTACGGCTATCCGTCGGCGCCGCAGCCGCCGTACTCGCAGCCGGGACAGCCGTACGGATACCCGCAGCCGGCCGACGACGGACCGGAGTACTTCGGCGACGGCGGCTACCCCGACCCCGGCCACGCCCCGCAGGACCCCTACGCGGCCAACAACCCCGGCCACACCCAGGCCTTCTCCATCGACGAGGCTGCCGGCTACACCCAGGGCGCGACCTACCACGCCGGCTCGGCCGCCGCGCCCGCCGCCCCGGTCGGCCCGCCCCTGCACTGGAAGGAACTGCTGAAGGGGATCTTCCTCTCCCCCGACCAGACCTTCCTGCGCATGCGGGACTACACGATGTGGGCCCCCGCCCTCATCGTGACCTTCCTCTACGGCCTGCTCGCCGTCTTCGGCTTCGACGGCGCCCGCCAGGACGCGATCAGCGCGACGCTCTCCAACGCGGTGCCGATCGTGCTGGTGACGGCCGTCGTGATGGTGCTGGGCCTGTTCGTCCTCGGCGTGGTCACCCACACCCTGGCCCGCCAGCTCGGCGGCGACGGCGCCTGGCAGCCCACGGTGGGCCTGTCCATGCTGATCACGGCCCTCACGGACGCCCCCCGCCTCGTCGTCGCCATGTTCTTCGGCGGCGACGCCGGCTTCGTCCAGCTGCTCGGCTGGGCGACCTGGGTCGGCGCGGGCGTCCTGCTGACGCTGATGGTCCGCCGCTCCCACGACCTGCCCTGGCCGAAGGCGCTGGGCGCGTCGGCGATCCAGCTGATCGCACTGCTGTCGATCGTGAAGCTGGGCACGTTCTAGCTTTCCGTGAACGCCGAAAGGGCCCCCGGCACGGCAGCCGGAGGCCCTTTTTCATGTGTCTGGGAACTAGGCGTCCAGAACCTGCCCGGCCCGCTTCACCACGGGCGGCTCGACACTCCACGGGAAGTTGATCCAGTCATCGGTCCGCTTCCACACGTACTCGCACTGCACGAGGGAGTGGGACTTCTCGTAGATCACCGCGGAGCGCACCTCGGCGACGGTGTCGAGACAGAAGTCGCGCACCAGCTTCAGGGTCTTGCCGGTGTCCGCGACGTCGTCGGTGATCAGCACCTTCTTGTCGGAGAAGTCGATCACGTTCGGCACGGGCGCGAGCATGACCGGCATCTCCAGGGTGGTGCCGACGCCCGTGTAGAACTCCACGTTCACCAGGTGGATGTTCTTGCAGTCGAGGGCGTAGGCGAGCCCGCCGGCGACGAAGACCCCACCGCGGGCGATGCTCAGCACGACGTCCGGCTCGTACCCGTCGTCCGCGATGGTCTGCGCCAGCTCCCGGATGGCGGTCCCGAACCGCTCGTAGGTCAGGTTCTCGCGCACGCTTGCGTCCGTCATGTCGTCGTCGCCCTCACACCTGGGTCCGATGGAAGTTGAGGAAGGACCGCGAGGCGGTGGGCCCGCGCTGCCCCTGGTACCGGGAGCCGTACCGCTCACTGCCGTACGGCGACTCGGCGGGCGAGCTCAGCCGGAACATGCACAGCTGGCCGATCTTCATTCCCGGCCACAGCTTGATGGGGAGCGTGGCGAGGTTGGACAGTTCCAGCGTGACGTGCCCGCTGAACCCGGGGTCGATGAACCCGGCGGTGGAGTGCGTGACCAGCCCGAGCCGCCCGAGCGAACTCTTCCCTTCGAGCCGCGAGGCAAGATCGTCGGGCAGCGTGATGACCTCGTAGGTGGAGGCCAGCACGAACTCTCCGGGGTGCAGGATGAACGGCTCGTCGCCCTCGGGCTCGACCAGCCGCGTCAGATCCGCCTGCTCGACGGAGGGGTCGATGTGCGGGTACCGGTGGTTCTCGAACACCCGGAAATACCGGTCCAGCCGTACGTCGATGCTCGACGGCTGCACCATGGATTCGTCGTAGGGATCGATCCGTACCCGCCCGGCGTCGATCTCGGCCCGGATGTCCTTGTCTGAGAGAAGCACGTAGCGAGGATACGCAAGGCGCGCGGAACCATCGCAACCACGACGGCCCCGCGCGCCTGCGGTGACCCTCCGGCTACAGCCGGTGGCATTTCCCTGCCTTGTCGTTCACCGCTTAACGCTTACGGCTTCTCGCTCACCGCTTCTCCAGGATGACCGGCACCGCACTGCGCAGCCGGGCACAGCGCGGACACCGCACGAGCCGGCCGGGGCCGAGCCGCTCGGCCTGCTGCATCGGGAACGAAGTGGTGCTGAAGACGTGACCGTCCGCGCATCGGACGACGGTGCGTTGCATCAAGTCCCTCAAGTCCCTTCCCCAAGAGCCGCGTCCGGCGCTGCTACCCGGACGACAAAAGCCACATTACGGGATCAAAGAGACGACTCTCCAGGCGGCACCCCGGCCTCACCGGACCCCTCGCCCACGCCCCCACGGTACGCCCCAACTCACGTCAGCCGCAGCCGGATCCCGCCCCTGAAACAGACTCAGACCCCCGGGGTTCGAGCACCGGAGGTCTGCGATGATGTAAAGTGAGCAAGCGTCCGGACACCGGCCCCTCGAGGGCCCGTCCATACTTACGCGGGTGTAGTTTAATGGTAGAACATCAGCTTCCCAAGCTGAGAGCGCGAGTTCGATTCTCGTCACCCGCTCTTCTTGTAGCCCCAGGCCACCGGTCTGGGGCTTTGTCGTTGTCGGGCTGCGCCGAGCCAGCGGACTCCGGTATCCCGTTCTCCTCCCATGCCCGGTGTCAGAGGGGTGGGGCAGAGTGACGGGGATGACGCCCGTCCCGCATCCGCCCGGGGCGGGCGAAGCTCCACGGTGAGGGGTGGTATGCCGAAGATCCCGAAAGGGCGGCGCGTGGGACAGGCCGCCGTGAACGCGCTGCGCGCTCTACTCGAAGAGCACGACCACATCGTTCAGGAGATATCCGGGCAGAACGACTTCGGCGAGGACTTCTACGTCACCTTCGCCGACGGTGGCGAGATCACCAGCGACACGATCAAGGTCTAGGTGAAGGGCGGGGGCAGCTGGCGCCGGGGCAATGGCTACGCGGTGCCTGTCGATCACCACGGCGACACCTGGGCGGACGGGAACATCCCCGTCTACTGCGTGGTGTATGACCCGGACACCACGAAACTGCACTGGGCGAACGCCACCCAACAGCTACGGCGGTCCGGTCCGTTCAATCCGCCGCGCTTCATCGGTGTCAGCCCGAACGCGGTGCTGAACGACACCACCATGGCGTCCTTCGTCACTCAGGCCCGCCGCTACGTCGGACGCTACCGAGGCCGACAGGCCGTCCTCACCCACCTCGGCGAGATGTCCGGAGTCGATTTCGCACCGGAAGACCACGTGCTGCACTTCGTCAACGGCTACGACGACGACCTCGTCTTCTGGAAACGCCCGGGGGACGCGCTGGCAACGCTGCTGCTCAGCGCCCACGACTGGGAGCCGTATCTGGTCAGCCTGGAGTCCCTGATGCGCTCCGAGGTCGCGCCTCCGGAGGACCCGAACAGCGGCGGTCCCGTGCACGAATGGGGCGACGACGACCTGCCGACCGCCGACGACCTGGAGCTGAGCCGAACCGAAGTCATGTGGGTGGCCTCGTGCTTCCTCTCCGCCCGGCAGGCCGGCGAAGGACCTGAGGACGACCTCGTCACACCTGTCGAGTGCGAGAGGTGCCCGAGCGGCACAGGCGAGGAGCCCGAGGAACACGGCAACATCTCGGCGGACGTGCTCCACGCATACGTCCTCGCCCGCATCATCGACAGAATCGAGGCGGAGCCCGACCTGCTGCAGCGCTCGACCCTGGCCCTGCGCGAGGACGGTGAACTCCCACCGGAGATCGTCGCCGAGCTCGGCCCCCTCGAAAGCGAGCCACGCATCGTCCGCCAGGTGAACAATCTCGGCCGGGCAACGGTGACGACGATGGACGACATCGAACCAGAGGCATTCCGGCTCGCCGTCCACTACCTCATCCACCGTATCTACATCGGCGGCCCCTCACTCCCCCTCGACGAACAGATCAGGATCCTCTGGCGCATCCCCGAGCCCAAGCGCTTCAGCGGTGTCGACCGATCCAGCGTCCGTTCGCGCGCGTCCCGGACCTCAATGCACCGTCTTCGGGACCGCTGGGGTCCAAGCGGCGAATCCTGAACTCAATCCCGTGCATCGATAGAGATATAATCGATGGCGGAGTTGATATCAAAGGAGGTGTAATCGATGAGCCGAACTGTGATCGACCTCGACGATCAGCTGGTGGCGGACGTGGCGAAGGCCCTCGGCACCAGCACCAAGAAGGAGACTGTGAACACCGCGCTGCGCGAGGTGCTGGAGAACCGGCGGCGGGCTCTGGCGCTCACCCGCCTGCGGGCGTCGGCAGAAGAGGGCGCCTTCGACCTCGGTCTCTTCGAGGACAAGGGCAACTACCGCCGGTGAACGCCGCGCAATACCTGATCGACACCAGTGCGCTCGCCCGCATGCTGCGCGGCGACGCCGAGCAGTTCGGATGGGACCAGGCAGCAGCAGCCGGGCTCATCGCCACCTGCCCCATCACCGAGCTGGAGTTCTTCTACAGCGCGCGTTCCGCCGCCGACCGGGCACAAGGCATCGAAGACATGCGTCTGCTCTTCGGCTGGGTGCCGGTCGACGACCGTGCCTACGACCGCGCCTGGCGGGTCCAGGAGGTCCTCACCCAGCGCGGACAGCACCGCAGCGCCGGGGCCGTCGACCTCGTAGTGGCTGCCACGGCCGAGTTGCAGGGACTGACGCTGCTGCACCGCGACCGGGACTTCGAGTGCATCGCCGCCGTCACCGGCCAGGCGCTCCAGTGGTACGGCCCAGAAGCCGGCAAATGAGCCAAGGGGCCAAGCGCCGGCTGTCCTGAGGGGTACTGCCGCCCGTACGGGGGGTTATGCGGTGGTGGTGCATAGGTCCGGCCCTATTGCTCGCAGTGGTCGCGTCCTCCGGAACACGGACCGTAGCACGAATGCGCAGGTCAGGGGCCATGCGAGCGTTCAGGCGACGTCGCTTCCCAAGCTGAGAGCGAGTTCGATTCTCGTCACCCGCTCCACTGTGAAGGACGCGCCGGAAGGAAGCACACGCTTCTCACCGACGAAGAGCAGCCCATCAGGCCCCGGCTCGGCGTAGTCCTGCAGGCGGCGTGCCCTCACTCCCGTCCGCAGACCGCCGACGGCAAGCGAGCGGTGACGCTGGGCCGGACCGGGACGCCCGGCTCGGTCTCCTTCCGAGTCGAGGCCCTCGACAGCAAGGGCACCAGCGTCACCCGGACGCGGATCAACGCCTACCGCACCACGAGGTGACCGGAGAAGTTTCCGGCGCGAGGCAACCCTTTGCGAAGCCTGTGACCACAAGGAGTCGGATCCGGCCATTCATGAGCCTGGATCCGCCTTCGTCTGGTGAACGGCATGCAAGGAGAACACCTCCCCATGAAACACCCCACGAACGGCGGGCGCCGCGGGCGTCACCGCCGTCGCTGGACCGCGACCGGTCTGCTGCTCGGCGTGCCCGCCATCGTCGTACCGTATTTCCTGTTCGTGCAGGAGGACTCGCAGGCCGCGACGGTCGACGGCGATGCCTACTACCGGCTGGTCTCCGTGCGCAGCGGCAAGGTGCTGGACGTCAACAGCTTCTCCACCGCCGACGGCACCCGTATCCAGCAGTGGACCGACCAGAACACCGCCAACCAGCAGTGGAGGCTGAAGCCCACCGGGGACGGCTACTACGAGCTGGTGAACCGCAACAGCGGCAAAGTGCTGGGCATAGCGGGTGATTCGACCGCCCAGGCGGCCGCCGCCGAGCAGCAGACCGACAGTTCCGCCACGTCTCAGGAGTGGCGGATCGACGATGTGAGCGGTTCCGACGCCGTCACCTTCACCTCCCGCAGGAGCGGCCTGGTCCTGGACGTCTCCGGAGGGTCCACGGCCCAGGGCGCGGCAGTCATCCAGTATCCCGACAGGGGCAGCACCAACCAGCAGTGGAAGCTGGTGAAAACGGCCGAGACCCAGGCGGGCGGGTCGAGCGGGGCGCAGACCACGGCCGAGGCCGGACCGTATGTGTGGAACAACGCCCAGGTGGTGGGCGGCGGTTATGTCACCGGGCTGGTGTTCAACCCGCGCGAGAAGGGTCTGCTGTACGCGCGCACCGACATGGGCGGCGCCTACCGCTGGGACGCCGCGGCCGAGCAGTGGATCCCGCTGACCGACTGGGTCGGCGAAAAGGACTGGAACCTGCTGGGCATCGATTCGCTGGCCACCGACCCCGTCGACCCCGACCGGCTCTACGTCGCGGCGGGCACCTACACCAACGACTGGGCGGGCAACGCCGAGTTGCTGCGCTCCACGGACCGGGGCCGCACCTTCAAGCGCACCGCTCTGCCTTTCAAACTGGGCGCCAACGAACACGGCCGCGGGGCGGGCGAGCGGCTGGCGGTCGACCCCGCGGACAACGGCACCCTGCTGCTGGGCACCCGCAAGAACGGGCTGTGGCGCAGCACCGACCACGGCATGACATGGAGTCAGGTCTCCTCGTTCCCCGTGAAGGACGGGGCGAGCAGCGGCGCCGGCATCGCCTTCGTGACGTACGGCCCGGCCGGCAGCAAGACGGTCTACGTCGGCGTCGCCGACAAGTCCACCTCCCTGTACCGCTCCACCGACGGCGGCAACACCTGGCAGGCCGTCTCCGGTCAGCCCACCGGCCAGCTGCCGCAGCACGGCGTGCTCTCCGGTGACGGCTCGCTGTACCTGACGTACGCCGACTCCATCGGCGACGCGACGGCGGGTTCGGTGTGGAAGTACACGCCGGCCGGCGGGGCGTGGAAGGACATCTCCCCGTCCCAGGGCCGCTACGGGTTCTCCGGTCTGGCCGTCGACCCGCAGAAGCCGTCCACGGTGATGGTCGCCACCCTCCACCGCTGGTGGCCCCAGGACGAGCTGTACCGGAGCACCGACGGCGGCACGACTTGGAAGGCACAGGCCGCGAAATCCGAGCGGGACGCCTCCGGCGCGCCTTACGTCGGTACCGGCATCGGGCACTGGATGACCGCCCTGGCCATCGACCCCTTCGACTCCGGGCACGTGCTGTACGGCACCGGCAGCGGCATCTGGCGCAGCAAGGACGCGGGCGCCACCGACACCGGCGGCGCCAGCCACTGGATCGTGGGGGCCCGCGGGCTGGAGGAGACGTCGCTGATGGACGTGATCGCCCCGCCCGGCGGCGCCACCGCCATCACCGCCATGGGGGACCTGGGCGGTTTCCGCTACGACTCCCTGACGAAGGTGCCCGCCGGACGGCTGGACAACCCGATGATGATCACCAGCACCGACATCGATTTCGCCCAGTCCAACCCCTCGGCGATGGTCCGCGTCGGCCGTGGCGGCGCGCAGGACGGCGCCTACTCCACCGACGGCGGCAGCAGCTGGAACGGCTTCAAGTCAGAGCCGGTGGGCAGCGCCGACAGTGGCCATGTCGCGCTCGCGGCGGACGGCTCCGCCATCGTCTGGACCGAGGCCGGTCAGGCCCCGTACCGCTCGACCGACAAGGGGGCGAGCTGGTCGAAGGTCGGTGGCCTGGGCAGCAGCGCCGTGGTCGTCGCCGACCGCTCCTCCGCCAAGACTTTCTACTCACTGGACGGCGGCACGCTCTACGCCAGCACCGACGGCGGCGCGACCTTCACCGCCCGGGCCACCAACCTGCCCGCCGGCCGGCTCGCGGCCGTCCCCGGCATCGCCGGGGACCTGTGGATCGCCGGCGGCGGCAAGGGGCTGCTGCACTCCACCGACGGCGGCCGCACCTTCACCACGCTCACCACGGTGCGGTCCGCCTCCGCCCTCGGCTTCGGCAAGGCCGCGCCGGGCTCCGACTACCAGGCCCTGTACCTGATCGGTACCGTCAAGGACGTCACCGGAGTCTTCCGCTCCACCGACAAGGGCGCCACCTGGCTCCGCGTCAACGACGACGCCCACCAGTGGGGCAGCATCGGCGGTGTCGGCGTCGTCACCGGCGACCCCGACACCTACGGGCGCGTCTACGTCGGCACCAACGGACGCGGCCTCCAGTACGGCGACCCCTCCTGACACCGACGCCCGAGCGGGGTCGCAGGCACAACGGCCTGCGGCCCCGCCGTGGCTGGGGGCCTCGCTTCGTCCTGCACGAGCCGGTCTCTGGCCTGGTCACGGGCACTTGGAAGCCGTGGCATCCGGAGTTCTCGTGCTGGAGGTAATGCAACAGCTCCTGGAGCAGCCAGGCGTGCGCATGCCCACGCCCTCGTGCCGGATCAGCGTCTGTGCCTGATGGGCCACTTCGGCCAAAGCTCGTGCCGTCCGTGTCCACCGATCGGTGGACGTGAAGTTCAACCCGTCACCTCTGTCTGCCAGTCACCCTGGCCAGCAAGGCTTTCGGGTATGAATTCATTCACTGTGCGCCTGGCGCGCTGGAGTGCTCGGCACCCCTGGCGGGCCATCGTCGGCTGGCTCGTGTTCGTGGTGGTGTGCCTGGGGGTCGGCAGTGCCGTCGGCACACACAGCGCGACGACGGCCGACTACCGGGTCGGCGAGGCCGGCCGGGCGGAGGCGATGGCCGCCGAGGGGCACCTGGAGCGCAGATCCACCGAGCAGGTGCTGATCTCCTCTCGGTCGGGGCCTGTCGATCGCAGGGCGGCCGAGGCCGCCGCGGGCGAGCTGACCGCGCGGATGCGGCGGCTGCCCGACGTGGCGGGCGTGGCCGACCCGGTGCTGTCCGAAGATCGCGGGATCCTCATGGTCGAAGTGGCCCTGAAGGGCGAGGAGCGGGACGCGAAGGACAAGGTCGGCGCGCTGGTCGAACAGACCGAGGCCGTGGGGAAGGCGTACCCGGGGCTGAGGCTGGAGGAGACCGGCAGTCCCTCCGTCAGCAAGGGAGTCGACCAGCAGCGCGGTGACGACCTGGCACTCTCGGAGAAGATCACGCTTCCCATCACCCTGATCACGCTGTTGGTCGTGTTCGGGTCCGTGACCATGGCGGGAGTGCCGCTGCTGCTCGCGCTGTCCTCGATCGCGGCGGCCGTCGGGCTGTCGATGGTGGCGTCACATCTGTCCCCCGACGCCGGGGTCGGCACGAACGTCATCCTGATGATCGGTCTCGCGGTCGGCGTCGACTACACGCTTTTCTACCTCAAGCGGGAGCGGGAGGAGCGTGCCCGCTCGGGTGGCCGGCTGAGTTCCGAGGCGCTGGTGGAGCTGGCCGCGGCGACCTCGGGCCGGGCGGTCGTGGTGTCCGGGCTCGCGGTCGTGGCCTCCACCGCCACGCTGTATCTCGCCGCCGACGTCATCTTCTCCTCGCTGGCCACCGGCACGATCGTGGTCGTCCTGGTCGCGGTGGCCAGTTCCCTGACGGTGCTGCCCGCGCTTCTGGTCAAGCTCGGGAAGCGGCAGGAGCGCAGGGCGCGGCGCCGCGCCGAGCGCGGGAAGCCAGCGCGCCGGATGCGGGCCGACGGCGGGGGCCGCGTGTGGGCGGCTCTGCTGCGCCCCGCGAGCGGGCACCCCCTGGCCACCCTCTGCGTCTCCGTTCTCGCCCTGCTCGCGCTCGTCACCCCGCTGGCCGGGCTGAAGATCACGGAGATGAGCCGGGACACCCACTCCCGCGACATCCCCGCCATGCGCGTGTACGACCGGCTCAACGAGGCGTTCCCGGAGCACCGGGTCGCGCACCAGGTCGTCGTACGGGCCGACGCCGCGCGCGCCGGCGAGGTCGCCGGGGCTCTGCGGGAGGTGGCCCGGCGCGTCGGCGACGACCCGCTGTTCGCCGGCGCCTCGCGCGTTTGGACCTCCGCCGACCGGCGGATCAGCACGCTCGAACTGAAGGTGCCGTACCTGGGCAACTCCGAGCAGGCGTACGACTCCCTCGACCACCTGCGAGACCGCTACCTGCCCGCGACCGTGGGGCGGGTCGCCGGGGCGGAGTTCGGGGTGAGCGGGGACGTCGCCCGGTACGCCGACTATCCCGCTCACCAGAACGGCAAACTTCCCTTGGTCCTCGGGGCGTTGCTGCTGGTGACCTTTGCGATGACCGCGTACGCGTTCCGCTCGGTGGTGCTGGGACTGATCGGTGTCGGGCTGAACCTGCTGTCCGCGGCGGCGTCGCTCGGGCTGCTCGTCCTGGTCTTCCAAGGGTCCTGGGCCGAGGGGCTGTTGGACTTCCACTCCACGGGTTCGATCGGATCGCGCGTACCGCTGTTCCTCTTCGTGATCCTCTTCGGGCTCTCGATGGACTACCAGGTGTTCGTGGTGAGCCGCATCCGGGAGGCCGTACTCGCGGGCGTGCCGACGCGGCAGGCCGTTCTCGACGGAGTCCGCCGGTCGGCGAGCGTGGTGACGAGCGCGGCGGTGGTGATGACGACCGTCTTCGTGAGCTTCGTCTTCCTGCACATCATCGAGATGAAGCAGATCGGCTTCGTGCTCGCCGCGGCCGTGCTGCTCGACGCCTTCATCGTCCGGATCATGATCCTGCCGTCGGCGATGCTGCTGCTCGGGGAGGCGAGCTGGTGGCCCGGTCGGGCAGCGGTGCGCACGGCCGCGGCCTCGGCCCGAACGGCCGACGGGCGGCCGGTGGTCGACGTACGTTGATGGGTATGACCGCTCCGACCGCTCCCCTGGCCGACGCCTTCTGGGCCACGTCGCTGCGCCGGTGGAACATGGTGTGCTGGGTGCTGTTCGGTGCGATGGCCGTCGGACTGGTGACGACGGCTCCGCCCGGCGGAGGCGCGTACAAGCCCCTCGCGCTGCTCAGCTGCGTGGTGCTGTGTTACGCGGTTCTCGACCGCTTCCCGGGGAATCCCGTCGTACGTCCGCAGGTCTACCTCTCGGTGCTCGTCCTCGCGCTCGGCGGGCTGGCTCATGCGGGCAGCAGCTATGCGGCGTTGTTCATGGTGACGCTGCCGCACTACTGGATGTTCGGGCGCACGCCGAGGGCCTCGATGGGATTCCTCGGGCTGGCCACCGGTACCACGCTGGCCGGGAGCCTGGTCCGGCAGGGCTGGTCGGCGGAGTTCTTCGGCGAGACGCTGGTGTCCACCCTGATCGTGGTCGCGGTGGGTGTACTGATCGGCCTGTGGGCGCACTCCGTCGTCGCGCAGAGCAGCGAACGGGCGCGGCTCATCGAGGAGTTGGAGCAGACGCAGGCGCGTCTCTCCGAGGCGCACCAGCGCCAGGGCGCGGCGGACGAACGGGAACGCATCGCACGGGACATCCACGACACGCTCGCGCAGGGCTTCGCGTCGATCATCGTCCTCGCGGAGGCGGCCCGGGCGGGCATGACCGACGATCCGGCACGTAGTGCCCAGCAACTGCGGTCGATCGAGGCCACCGCCCGGGAAAACCTCGCCGAGGCACGTGAGTTGGTCGCTTCGGCCGGGCAGCCGGGCCCGGGCCGGGTGGTGTCCGGTTCGGTGGCGCAGACGCTGCGCCGCACGCTGGACCGCTTCGCGGAGGACACCGAGCTCGTCGTGGACGCCGACCTGGCAGACCTCGACTGCGACCAGCAGACCCGGATCGCGCTGCTGCGCTGCACCCAGGAGTCCCTGGCCAACGTGCGCAAGCACGCGGGGGCGTCCACGGTCGGCGTGGTGCTGGTCCGGCGGCCGTACGGAGTGGAGCTGGAGATCACCGACGACGGAACCGGATTCGTGGTGGAGGAGTCGACGGGCTTCGGGCTGGACGGCATGCGCAAACGACTGGCGGAACTGGGCGGGAGGCTCACGGTGACGAGTTCGGTGGGTGACGGGACGCGGGTCCTGGCGGTGATCCCCATGGCGGACGAGGTGGAGGCATGAGCGAGGGGGGTCTGCGCATCGTCGTGGTGGACGATCACACCGTGATGCGCGCCGGAGTCGTCGCTCTGCTCGCCGACGAGGCCGGTATCGAGATCGTCGGTGAGGCGGGGGACGGGCGTGCGGCGCTGGACCTCGTGGAGCGGTTCGACCCCGACGTGGCTCTGGTCGATCTGCGGATGCCCGTCCTGGACGGGGTGGCGACGACGACCGAGATCGTCGCCAGGTATCCGCGCACCCGGGTCCTGATCCTGACGACGTACGACACGGACGTGGAGATCGAACGCGCGGTGGAAGCCGGTGCCATCGGCTACCTGCTCAAGGACACCACGCGCGAACAGCTCGTCGACGCCGTGCACGCGGCGGCACGCGGCGAGACGGTGCTCGCTCCCCGGGTCGCCGCGAAGCTGGTGGCGCGGATGCGCCGGCCGGCCCAGGAACCGCTGACCGAGCGCGAGACCGACGTCCTCGACGCGGTGGCCGACGGCCTCACCAACGCCGAGATCGGCAGACGCCTCGTCATCGCCGAGGCCACGGTGAAGACGCATCTGCTGCGCCTGTTCGCCAAGCTCGACGTGAACGACCGGACGAGGGCGGTGGTGGTGGCGATGGAGAGAGGGCTTCTGCCGCGGCCGCAGCCTCGACCTGCGGTGCGGAAGTCCGATTGAGGCCGACGCCGCCCAGCGGCGAGCCGGTCGGCGACGGGGCGTGGGCGGCTCGCCCGGCCCGGGGAAATCGCCGTGTGGTCTTCGTCTCCCTTTCGGGGGCTCGGCGCGCTCGTCGGGGTGCCGGCCCGCGATGACGACAGCGGCCGCGTACGGATCGTCGCAGGAGGTCACAGCGCTGTGGGCGGAAGCGCTCGTCGGCAATACTGCACCCCCGGAAACCAATATCTGTGGTCGCCACGTAAGAAATCGGCGCGGCGCACTACAAGTATTCCTGCGACCTCAGGCGGCCCAGAATTACTTACGGCGCGGGGGCGACCCCGACGTGCTACTGTCGTCATCAGTTGCAGGTGTGGTTGCCAGAAGGTTTTTCCGACGGCTGATCATCACGGCGACACGGAATACGCACAGGGTGTATTCCTGGCACCGTCTCCGAAGGAGAAACAAAATGGCTACTGGTACCGTGAAGTGGTTCAACGCGGAAAAGGGCTTCGGCTTCATCGAGCAGGACGGCGGCGGCCCCGACGTCTTCGCCCACTACTCGAACATCGCCACCCAGGGCTTCCGCGAGCTGCTGGAAGGCCAGAAGGTGTCGTTCGACATCGCGCAGGGCCAGAAGGGCCCGACGGCCGAGAACATCGTTCCCGCCTGACGCACCGGCGCTGACGCATACTTCGCAGCTGGGGCCCGCACCTTGGGGTGCGGGCCCCGGCTCGCTTTATTTCCAGGGTGATTCTGCCCTGTCATTTCCGGCTCGTTCTCGCGATTCTCTGCGCCGCTCATTCTGCTGCGGAAATTCCTTGATACGTGCCCGCATCGAGGAAGGTTCCGCATGAACCGCACCCGTACCACTCGCGCACGCACCACTCGCACGTACGACCGCTTCGAAGGAAGTGCCGCGGGACGCTCCGGCGGTCCGCGCCGCTCCAGCGGTTACGGAAACCGGCAGCCCGCGCGGGGCGAGTTCGCCCTGCCGAAGACGGTCACGCCCGCGTTGCCCGCCGTCGAGTCGTTCGCCGATCTCGCCATGCCGGCGCCGTTGCTGGCCACCCTCGGCCAGGAAGGCGTGACCGTACCGTTCCCGATCCAGGCGGCGACCCTGCCGAACTCGCTGGCCGGCCGTGACGTACTCGGCCGCGGCCGCACCGGGTCGGGCAAGACCCTCGCCTTCGGCCTCGCGGTACTGGCCCGTACGGCGGGCCGGCGCGCCGAGCCGCGCCGGCCGCTGGCCCTGGTCCTCGTCCCCACCCGTGAGCTGGCCCAGCAGGTCACCGACGCGCTCGCGCCGTACGCCCGCTCCGTGCGCCTGCGGCTCGCCACCGTCGTCGGCGGCATGTCCATCGGCAGGCAGGCCGGTGCGCTGCGGGGCGGCGCGGAGGTGGTCGTCGCGACGCCCGGCCGGCTCAAGGACCTCATCGACCGGGGCGACTGCCGGCTCGACGACGTGGGCATCACGGTTCTCGACGAGGCCGACCAGATGACCGACATGGGCTTCATGCCCCAGGTCACCGCCCTGCTCGACCAGGTGCGCCCCGAGGGCCAGCGACTGTTGTTCTCGGCCACCCTGGACCGCAACGTCGACCTGCTGGTCCGCCGCTACCTGACCGACCCGGTGGTGCACTCCGTCGACCCGTCGGCCGGTGCCGTCACCACGATGGAGCACCACGTCCTCCATGTGCACGACGCCGACAAGCACCGCACGACCACCGAGATCGCGGCCCGCGACGGCCGGGTCATCATGTTCCTGGACACCAAGCACGCCGTGGACCGGCTGACCAAACACCTGCTGGACAGCGGTGTCCGCGCCGCGGCCCTGCACGGTGGCCGTTCCCAGCCGCAGCGCACCCGGACCCTGGCGCAGTTCAAGGACGGTCACGTCACCGTCCTGGTGGCCACCAACGTCGCGGCCCGCGGCATCCACGTCGACAGCCTCGACCTGGTCGTCAACGTGGATCCGCCGAGCGACCACAAGGACTACCTGCACCGTGGCGGCCGTACGGCCCGCGCCGGGGAGTCCGGCAGCGTCGTCACCCTGGTGACCCCCGCCCAGCGCCGCGGCATGACCCGGCTGATGGCTTCGGCCGGGATCACCCCGCACATCACCCCGGTCCGCTCGGGCGAGGCGGAGCTGAGCCGCATCACCGGCGCCCAGGCGCCCTCCGGCGTCCCGGTGGTCATCACCGCGCCTGTGGTGGAACGTCCCCGGCGCGCGTCTTCGCCGTCCCGGGGCCGCCGGGGCCGCACCGGCCAGGGCCGACCCGTCGGCGCGGGGGTGCGCCGCGGGGCACAGCGGCGGCCCGGGAACGACTCGGCCGCCTGATCCCGTCATGGCGGGTCCCCGGGTCGCGCACCTGACCGTGTGCGACGGGGGACGACCAGCCATGTGAGGACGGGCGGGAAACCGCCTCAGGATCCCGGTGGGGGGCCCGGGGAGGAGCGCGGGGGGGGGCAACCCCCCTTGTTCTCCTTCTTCTTCGGCACCCCCCATCCGACCCGAGGGGAAAAAAACGTCTCCCCCTTC
>NZ_JBVJRL010000010.1:0-167384 GCF_055607665.1 Streptomyces sp. NPDC036984 | reverse complement strand
GGGTGCGAGGGGGGAAGACAACCAGGGTGAGGAGGGGCGGAAAACCGCCCAGGGACCCCGGGGGGGGCCTTCCCGACGCCCTTCAACGGGGCCCCCACCGCTGTGTCGCCGTCCGCTCGGACACCGCCGGCCGGATCAGGGGCGAAGACCGCGTCTCACTGGTCGAAGTAGCTGAGGTCGCCCACGGTCCATGCGCTGACGTCCTTGATCGCGACTCGGTACATGCCGCCGGTCTCCGGGATACCGAGGCTGCCCTGCAGGATCCGGGCGAGATGGAAGTGCAGATGCGTGGGCGCCTCGCCGCGGTCGGGCCGGTTCCCTCGCGTGCCGCGGGCGAAGACGTCCGAGAACGGGCCGAGACGGTCCGAGTCCTTCAGGACCTCCGCCACCCGCTCCCTCCACACGGCCTCGGGAGCCAGCCGGCCGGTGATGACGGCACCGCCGACGACCACGGTCAGCGACATCTGATTGCTTCGCTCGGACTCCACCGCGGCGGAGATGGCGACGAGGAGCTCATCAGGGTTCGACATGACAGCAGAGCTTATGCGGCCCGCCCGTCCCCGAACCGCCCGTGGGGTGCCAAGCGGCCGCGAGGGCGGCGGGAGGCGGCGCCCCACCGACCGGTGAGGGACGGTCGCGGCAGGGTACTCCCTCCGCCGAACGAATGAAATCTACTCTTGCCGCAGTAGACTTTCGTTTCCGACATGGGTACGCTTCTTCTCGTAGACACGGTCGAACGAGACCCCCAGACACGAACTGGCGGGTGACTGGACACGAAGTACGCAGGTCAGTGCGGCTCTCGGGCCTCGAAGCCAGAGGGTTCCCAGAAGGGTGACGGGACCGAGAGCCGCACTGGGCGGCTCGCACGTCGAGGAGCTGCCCACAGCAGTACCGGTTCATTCAGTGGTTGGTTCGAAGAGGAAACGGAGGAGCAGACGCCATCAGGATCGCCCGGCCCGAGAAGCACTCGGCTCGGGTACCGCAAGACCCCGGAATGGATGGTGGTCCCCGGTCAAGCAGCTGCGATCCCCCGCTCCGCCCTGCCGGGCCCGGTAGCGGAAACAGAAGGTCGGCACAGCAGTAGGGCCGACAGATGGTGTTCAATTCCCTTCGGGGCCCTGGTGCCGTACGGCACCGGGGCCCCTCGACGCGTTGCACAGCGAGGTGACATGACATCGGACAACCCTCTGAATGATCGTCTGGACGACGACGACTACCCCGCGTACACGATGGGCCGGGCAGCCGAGATGCTCGGCACCACTCCGGCCTTCCTCCGAGCGATCGGTGAGGCACGCCTGATCACTCCGCTCCGCTCCGAGGGAGGACATCGCCGGTACTCCCGCTACCAGCTGCGGATCGCCGCTCGCGCCCGCGAGCTCGTCGACAAGGGGACCCCCATCGAGGCCGCGTGCCGCATCGTCATCCTCGAGGACCAGCTCGAGGAAGCACAGCGCATCAACGCCGAGTACCGCCGTGCCGCCAAGGAATCGGCGGGCAGCACCCCCTCCTCCTGAACACGCGGGCACGGGCCGTGTCCGCAGCGCCGTCCGGCAGCCGTTCGCGTGACAGGGGGCGCCTGCACACGACGGGCCCTCGATGCCCGCAGCCTTCCGGGCCGAGAGCGGCCCCGGGTGCCGGACATGATGGCTCCCCGAGCGGGTAGGCGCGGCCTTGATGACTCGCTGACGGGAGCGGGCACGGACAGCAGGAGGGCCTGGGATGACGACGGCACTTGTCGGTACGGTGACCGGCTCCGACACGGAGCTGCCGGAGATCGCGGATCCGCAGAAGGTCGCGCCCCAGGACGCCCGTGAGCTGACCAAGACGTTCTTGGACCGGCTCGCCGTGCTCGAGGAAGGTACGCACGAGTACCAGTACGCGCGCAACACGCTCATCGAGATGAACATGTCGCTGGTGCGCTTCGCCGCTCGCCGGTTCCGCAACAGCGGTCAGGACATGGAGGACGTCGTCCAGGTCGGCACGATCGGCCTGATCAAGGCGATCGACCGGTTCGAGGTCTCCCGTGAGGTGCAGTTCACCAGCTTCGCGGTGCCGTACATCGTCGGTGAGATAAAGCGGTTCTTCCGGGACACCTCCTGGTCCGTCCACGTGCCGCGCCGGCTCCAGGAGGCGCGCACCGAACTCGCCAAGGCGAGCGAGGAGCTGCGCAGCCGTCTGGGACGTTCTCCCCGGGTCTCCGAGCTGGCCGCCCTGATGAACCTCACCGAGGAGCAGGTCGTCGAGGTCCAGGTCGCCGCGAACGGCTACAACTCCGCTTCCCTCGACGCCGCGATCAGCGGTGACTCCGAGGAGGGTGAGGCGGCCCTCTCCGAGTTCATCGGGGAAGAGGACACCGCCCTCGAACTCGTGGAGGACTTCCACGCCCTCGCCCCGCTCGTCGCCGGACTGGATGAGCGGGAGCGGCGGATCCTGCATCTGAGGTTCGTGGAGGAGAGGACCCAGGCGGAGATCGGCGAGGAACTCGGGGTCTCGCAGATGCACGTCTCCCGTCTCATCTCCCGCATCCTGACGCGGCTGCGCTCGGGCATGCTCGCCACCGGCTGACCCGTCTCACCTCTGCGTCAGGTTCGGACGGGGCAGGCGTACGACCGTCACGAAGAACTCGTCGATCTGGCGGACCGCGGCGATGAACTGGTCGAGGTCGACGGGCTTGGTGACGTAGGCGTTGGCGTGGAGTTTGTAGCTGCGCAGGATGTCCTCCTCGGCGGAGGACGTCGTCAGGACGACGACGGGGATGTGGGCGAGGTCCGGGTCGGACTTGATGCGTTCCAGGACCTGCCGGCCGTCGTACTTGGGCAGGTTGAGGTCGAGCAGGATCAGGTCGGGGGTCGGGGCCTGGGCGTAGGCGCCGCGGCGGTAGAGGAAGTCGAGGGCCTCCTCCCCGTCCCGGACGACGTGCAGGGTGTTGCCGATCTTGTTGTCCTCGAACGCCTCGCGGGTCATCAGCTCGTCGCCGGGGTCGTCTTCGACGAGGAGGACCTCGATGGGCTCTGCGGCGGGCGCGGTCATACGGCTTGTCCTTCCGGGGTGGTGCGGGCGGGGACCGTTCCGGCGGGCGACGGGGCGTTGCGGGCCGGGGCGGTGGGCAGCGTGAAGCAGAAGCGGGTGCCGCCCGTGTGGGTGGTGTCGATCCAGATGTGACCGCCGTGGAACTCCACGATCTTCTTGCAGACGGCCAGGCCGATGCCTGTGCCGCCGTAGGCGTCCCGGCCGTGCAGGCGCTGGAAGATGACGAAGACCTTCTCGGCGAACTCCTCGGGGATGCCGATCCCGTTGTCCGTCACACTCAGCCGGACGGTTTCGGTGCCCTCGTCGGCGTCGGGATCGGGCTCGCAGGTAATCCGGATGCGGGGTGCGCGGTCGGGGTCACGGAACTTGATGGCGTTGCCGATCAGGTTCTGCCAGAGCATGACCAGCAGCGTCGGGTCGCCGGTGATCTCGGGCACCGTGTCGGGACGCTCGATCACGGCGGCGGACTCCTCGACCGCCGCGGTGAGGTTGGCCACCGCCTTGTCCAGGGTCTGCCCCAGGGCGACGGGTACATGGGCGTCGTTGACCCGTCCGACCCTCGAGAAGGTGAGCAGGTCGTTGATGAGGGTCTGCATGCGCTTGGCGCCGTCGACAGCGAATGCGATGTACTGCTTGCCGCGTTCGTCGAGTTTGTCCCCGCATCGCTTTTCGAGCAGCTGGCAGAAGGAGGCGACCTTGCGCAGCGGCTCCTGGAGGTCGTGGGAGGCGACGTAGGCGAACTGCTCCAGCTCGGCGTTGGAGCGGCGCAGCTCCACCGCCTGGGCGTCCAGGTCGGCAGCCTGCCGGGTGAGGTGCTCGTGCTGCACGCGGGAGGCGTCGAGTTCGGTCACCAGACGCCGGCGCATGGCTTCGACGTCGTTGGACATGGCGCGGATGTCGGCGGGTCCCTCGGCGCTGATGCGGTGCTGGAACTCGCCCTGGGCCACCCGGCGCGACGCGGTCCGCAGGCGGCCCAAGGGCCGGGCGACCAGGGTCTGGACCAGTACGGCGAGGACCACGGCGGTGAGCAGGAAGGCGGCGACCATGCCGGCCAGCACCCAGTTCCGTACGGTGCGGATGTGCGCCAGCTCGCTCCTGCCCTGTTCCCTGGCCTGGATCAGGTGTCTGTTCTGCGTGCCGAACAGTGCGCGGATGTGGTCGAAGGCGGCTTTGCCGCGTTCGGTGGTGGCCTGGCCGGCCGGCCGGGGAGCGCCCGGGGTGACACCTGCGATCAGGGGATCGGCGTACGCGCGGCGCCAGTCGGCCGCCGCGCGCTCGATGGCGTCCAGGTCCTGGCGCAGGGTCGTCCGGTCGCCGACGAGATGCCGCAGCCGGGTGGCGGAGTCGTGCTCGGCCCGCTGCCCCTCGGTGTACGGGGTGAGGAACTGCCGGTCCGCCGCCAGGACGTAACCACGGGCACCCGTCTCCTGGTTCAGCAGGGCGTTCTGGAGGCGGAGCGCCTCGGCACGGGCCGGCTGGATGTCCTCGAGCAGCTGGTCGGAGACGCGCGCGGTCCGCGCCAGCAGCTCCGCGCCGATCACCGAGCCGGTCACCACCAGGGTGATCATCACGGCGAGTGCCAGGTGGAACCAGCCCTGCACGGTGATCCGGCTGCGCCGGCGGGGGCTGGGCGATACGGGGGGCGTTGTCACCGTCACGATTCCTCGTTCACTCGGGCTGCCGGTGCCACCGCAGGTGGAGCACGGCCACGTCGTCGGCGAGACCGCCGTAGTCCTCGGCCAGCGCCTCGGCACGGCCGATGAGTTCGTCCACGAACGCCTCCGCCGGCAGGGTCGCCACCGAACGGGCCAGTTCCAGGAGCCCCTCCTCCCCGAGGCGTTCGCTCCCGGGGCCGGTCCGGCCCTCGAACAGGCCGTCGGTGAACAGCACGATTCCCGCGCCGTCCGGCAGCGTGAGGTGCTCCACCGGCCAGCGGGCCGCACCGACCGGCAGCACCCCGAGCGCCGGTCCCCCGGGCACCTCGACCCAGCCCACGCCGTCGCCGGCACGCAGCAGCATCCCGGGATGGCCGGCGCGCATCACCCGCGCCGAGCGGCCGTCGGGCGGCAGTTCGATGCTGGTGAGCGTGGCGAAGATCTGTTCGCCGGTGCGTTCGGCCACGAGAATCTCCTCCAGCGTGCTCAGCTGCCGGGCACCGGTGGCACCACTGACCACGAGCGTGCGCCAGGCGATGCGCAGCCCCACCCCGAGCGCCGCCTCGTCGGGGCCGTGTCCCGAGACATCACCGATCAGCACGTGCACGCAGCCGTCCGGGGTCTGGACGACGTCATAGAAGTCCCCGCCGAGCAGCGACTGTTCCCGGCCCGGCAGATAGCGGGCGACCACCTCCAGGCCCGTCGCGTCGTGCAGCAGCGGCGTGGGCAGCAGTCCGCGCTCCAGCCGCCGGTTCTCCTCCGCCCGCAGCTGGCCCGCCTGCAAGGCCGCGGCCGCCTGCTCCGCCAGCTTGCGCTGGATCGCGTACCTGACCGCCCGGCCGAACAGCTCCGCCTCGACGCGTCCCTTGACCAGGTAGTCCTGTGCGCCCGCAGCGACCGCCGCCAGCCCGGTGCTCTCCTCGGCCAGTCCGGTCAGCACCACGACCGCGACATCCGCGTACTGCCGCACCCGGGCCACGCCGTCCAGCCCATGGGAGTCGGGCAGGTGCAGATCCAGCAGGACGCAGTCCGGCGCCTCCGCCGCCAGTACGGCGCGCGCCTCGGCCAGGGAGCGTACCCAGGTCAGCCGCATCCCCGGCGAACAGTCGGCGACCAGCTCCTCCACGAGGAGGGCGTCCGCCTCGTCGTCCTCGATCAGGAGCACCGAGGGCTCCTGCCAGGCCCATGCCGCTCCCGCCACCGTGGGGGAGTCGGGGGAGACCCGTGCGCCGACAAGCCCATGCTGTGTTGGGAGCATCCGTCCTGCTTCCCCCTCCAACGCTCGGCCGAGCCTCTCGGTGCTCCTCATTGCCATAGGACAACGAACGAAGCGTACTGGCAGCGACCCGTTCTGTCCCCCGGGGGTGTGATCACACCGGGCCGGAGATGCTTTCCGGCCACGACGCGCCTTCCCCCGACGTCTGCCGCCTGGCTCCGGCCGACCGGTCAGCGCGGCGAACGGCTCCGCGGCACCCGGGCCAACGGGCGCGGCCGTCCATACAGTTGGTCGAGCATGTCACGCAACACCGGGCGGTCCGACGGCGCGGCCGCCACCGCAGCCTGTTCCATGAGCTGCCTGCGGCGCTGACGCGTCACTTCCAGTACGCACGTGCCGCCGCCGGTGAGGGTGAACGCTCCGGACGGGACGCGGCGCACCAACCCGCGCTGCTCCAACCGGTCGAGCAGCCGAGTCATCGAGGCGGCGTCGACGCCAAGACACTCGGCGATCCTGGTCGGGTCGCCCGGACCGCTTTCCAGAGCGAGCAGGGCGCGCATCTGCTCGCCGGACATCGTCGGTGCGACGTCCTCGTGTGCCCGCCGCCACAGCTCGATCATCGATGCCGCGACGTGTTCCGCCACCGGCGATACTTCGGCAGGTTCGGGTTCCACTGACATGTTTTCCCCTTCCACGATGCCGTCGAGTAGCGGGCTTACCCAGCGGGCGGCACTTCAGCCCCGCCGCTTTGTTCGAAAATGCACTGACCTGTACCGCAGCACGACGAATCCCCGCCCGTGATCGGCCATGTGAGCGACTCTTGTCGCTGCTGTTGCGGCCGACGCGGCGACCGCGAGAGGGTCACGCACCCGAACAGGCGG
Organism: Streptomyces sp. NPDC036984; assembly: GCF_055607665.1. NCBI lineage: Bacteria > Bacillati > Actinomycetota > Actinomycetes > Kitasatosporales > Streptomycetaceae > Streptomyces > Streptomyces sp. NPDC036984. The sequence continues at coordinate 160,602 of NZ_JBVJRL010000010.1, read as the reverse complement.
TGCTTGCCCGGCGGCTCGTCGGGTACCGCGTTTGAATGAGGGTGGTATCCGTATGGGCAGGCCATTACTGAAAGCGATGTGTTCGTGACTCGTCTCAGCGGCTCCGGGGACGACCAGCCGCACGGACCGGGGGACGATCTCCTGTCCGTCGCGCGGGAGATCGCCGATGCCGTGGACGGTCTCGCGAATCTGTGGTCGGTGGCCGCCCAGGGCGCGAGTCTGCGGCTGTCGCCGCACCAGTTGCGGGCCCTGCGGATCCTGGAGGCCGAGCCGGGGCTCAATCTCACCGCGCTGGCGGAGGGCATGGAGATAGGTCCGCCGACCGCCAGCCGACTGTGCGACCGGCTGGAGGCTGCGGGCCTCCTGGAACGTCTACTGCATCCGCACAAGCGACGTGAGGTGCAGTTGGTGCTCACGGGGCGCGGCCGGCAGGTGTTGAGCGAGGTGGCCGAGCGCAGATCACAGGCGCTCGCCGTGGTCCTCGCCGGCATGAAGCCCGCCGAGCGGGAGGCGCTGAGCCGGGGCATGCGGGCCTTCCTGACCGCTCAGGACGGCACCGGCCGAATCGGGCCTTCCTGACCGCGGAACGGCACCGGCCGGCAAGCCGACGGACCGCGGCCCTGACCGGGGCGGGTCAGGTGCGGCGGCCGTGCCAGTCGAGACAGACCACGGCGGCGTCGGACATCAGTTCCTGGCTGCCGTAGTGCTCGACCAGCCCGGCGACGACCGCCCGTGCCGTCTCGTGCGGCTGTGCGGGGCGGGTGGCGCCGAGAATCTGGCGCAGGGCCCGTTCGCCGAAGAGATCGCCTGCCGTGGAGCGGGTGCCGTGCACACCGGTGCTGACCGCGATGAGACGGTCGCCGGGCTCGACCTGGAACGTCTGCTCCTCGTAGAGGGTCTCCTCGAACATGCCGAGCGGCAGCTGCGCGTCCAGTTCGATCCGCTCGGTGAGCCCGTCGCGCTGCCGGAACAGCTGGGGGGAACCCGCGTCGACCGCGCGTACCGTGCCGGTGGCCAGGTCGAAGCGCAGCAGCAGCGTGGAGGCGTACACCTTGCCGCCGTACTGGGCGTAGACGGCCTGATCGGCGAGGCACGCCTGGTCGGCGAGGGCGATACCGGCGCGGCGGGCGTTGCGCAGGGCGCCCACCGCGAGGCTGGTCAGCAGCGAGGCCTCGATGCCCTGCCCCATGCCGTCGGTGACGGTGAGGACGAGGTGGTCGGCGCTGGTGGACCAGTCGAAGTTGTCGCCGCCGATGGCGTAGGCGGGTTCGAGGTGGGCCCCGATGACGAATTCCTCGCGGGCGCAGCCGCGGCCGGGGAGGAGTTGCCACTGCATCTCGGCGGCGAGGGTGAGGCGGCGGGTGCGGCGGGCCTGGAGGTAGAGGTCGGTGTCGCGGCCGGCGGTGGCCACCTCGTGGCCGAGTGCCGTGGCGAAGTCGCCGAGCCGGAGCACGGTGTCCGGGTCGGCTGCCCCGGGGGGCAGCCGTACGGAGAGGACTCCCAGGCGGTCGCCGCGCACCGTGATGGGCAGGTGCACCAGGTGGCCGGCCGGCTCGTGGAGGACTTCGACCACCGGTTTCTGGGCGAGGAAGGCGCTGCCCGCGGGGCCGTCGTGGGCGGGGACCGGGATGCTGGTGTGCGGCAGGTGGGACGACACCGGCTGGAGGACGGTCAGTCCGTAGTCGGCGAGGAGGAGGGTCACCTCGTGGGCTCCGACCCGCTCGGCGAGGAGCCGGCGAGCCGTGGCGACCAGTGCGTGCGGCGCGGCGGCGCGCAGTTGGGCTTCCGCGGACGGAAACGGTTCGAAGGCTTTCACGGCATCCACCTCTCGCCTCGTCGGCTCCACGCTACCGCCGGTGGACCCTCTTGCAGGAGCTCGGCCAGGCAGGGACCGCTATGCCTACCCGCGCTGCTCCTGCCCGGTGGAGGTCAGGGTGTGGAGGAAGCGGGCTCGTTCCAGCGCCGGCGCCCCGGGCCCCCACGATGCCCGGGTGACCCTCCTGCTCGCGGGGACCGGGGTGTCCCAGACCCTGCTCATGGCGCACCCGTGCGGGGCGCGGGCAGGCCGGAGACCCAGTCGGTGATGGTGACGGTGGTGCCCCGGCCGGGGCGGCTGTCGAGGGCGAACTCCTGGACGAGCCGTCTGGCACCGCTCAGGCCCAGGCCCAGGCCGCCTCCGGAGGTGTAGCCGTCGGTCATCGCCAGGTCGACGTCGCGGATGCCGGGGCCGGCGTCCACGAAGGACAGCCGCAGCCCGCGCCGGGCGCCCTCCCCCAGCCGGGTCATATCCATGTGCCCGCCACCCCCGTGCACGAGAGTGTTGCGGGCCAGTTCACTGACGGCGGTCACCAGCTTCGTCTGCTGCACCAGGCTGAATCCGAGGTCGGCGGCGACCCTGCGCACATGCCGGCGCACCCAGGACAGGTCCGCGTCCGAGCCGATGGGCAGGCGGGTGGTCGAGGCGGGTGGGGCATGCATCACGCACCCTCTTCCGGGCGAGCGGATGGGGTTGCCGGGAGGCCGTGGCCCAGCAGGGACAGTGCCCTCTCGGCGTCCAGCGCCGTGTCCGGGCCGGGCAGGGCGAGGCCCGGCTCGACCAGGGTGATGGCCACGGCGGGACGCATGCCGGCCAGGACGGTGCGGGTGGCCGGCAGGCGTGCGCTCGCGGCGATCTCGGCCAGTATGCGACCGGGGAAGGAGTCGACGATCTCCATGCCGGAGATGTCGATCACGCCGCCGCCCGGGAGCGGGCGGCGGCCATGCGGCCGAGCTGGTCCCGGACGGCTCCGAAGCCCGGAGCGTCGACGTCCTCCAGCAGCCCGGTGCGGGCCACCTCGGCCAGGGCGTCCACCACGGCCTTGCCCGCCTCGTCCCGGGAGACGGTGAAGACGGTACGGAACAGCGCGGCGTCCGCCCATCGCCGGGCGATCTGCTCACGGCGCCGTCCCAGAAAGGCGCCCAGCTCCTGCACCACTCCGGGTGTCGTGTCGTGCTCCGCCATCTGCATCGTCTCCCTGCTGCGAGCGCCTACGGCCGGTCCGACGGCGAGCCATCACGCAATTATTGCCGCATGACAAGCATGAGGGCGAGGGCGCGGGGCAGCCAACACGCGATCGTCACACCCGCGCGATGCCGCCGCTCACGTACCGGCCGGCCGCCCGTGCCAGTCCAGGCAAACGATCAGGGCGTCGTCGTCCGGGACAGGCTTGCCGCGGTGGCCGGTCAGCTCCCGCAGGATCGCGCGCGGCACCTCGGCGGCGGGCAGCAGCCGTGTGGAGTGGATCGCCCGTGCGAGAGCGGTGTCCCCGTACGCCTCGCCCTTGGGGGAGTCCACCGCGTGCACTCCGTCGCTGACGAAGACGAGACGGTCGCCGGGCTCGACCCGGAAGTCCTGGACGACGTAGTCGGTCTCCTCGAACATGCCCAGGGGCAGTTGGGCGTCGAAGGTGACGTGCTCCACGGAACCGTCCCGCAGCCGCAGCAACTGGGGAGAGCCCGCGTCCACGACACTGGCCCGGCCGGTGGCCAGATCGAAGTCGAACATCAGGACGGACAGGTAGCAGCGCCCCCGGTAGTGGGCATAGACGGCCTGGTCCGCGAGGGCCGCCTGGTCGGCGATGGGGATACCGGCGCGCCGGGCGTTGCGCAGCGCGTTGATGGCCAGGTTCGTCAGCAGCGACGCCTCTATGCCCTCGCCCATGCCGTTGGTGACGTACAGCATGAGGTGGTCGTCGGTGGCGGACCAGTCGAAATTGTCACCGAAGATGGCGTACGCCGGTTCCAGCTGCGCCCCCAGCTCGTACTCGGGGCGGGAGCAGGAGCGGCCGGGCAGCAGCTGCCACTGCATCTCGGCGGCCAGCGTGAGCCGGTCCTTGCGGCGCGCCTGGAGATAGAGGTCGGTGTCGCGCTCGGCCACGATCACCTCGTGCCCCAGCACGTCGGCGATGTCGGCCAGCTCCTGCTCCCAGCGGCGAACGGCGTCGGCGCCGGGCAGGGTCACGGTCAACACCCCGAGCCGGTCGCCGCGCACACTGACCGGAAGGTGCAGGCGGGCGCGCCCGTCGCGCCCGTCCTCGCAGTACGGCCGCTGCGAGCCGAAAGCGCGGCCGGCCGGGCTGTTGTGCACCGACACCGGCTCCAGGGTGTGCGGCAGAACCGAGACCGGCTGGAGCACGCTCAGGCCGTAGTCGGCCATGAACAGCTCGACGTCCTCCGCGCCGTACTGCTCCATCAGTACGGCACGGATGGCGTCGAGCAATGCGTGGGGAGCCGCTGTGCGCAGAGCGCGTTCAGCGGCCATAAATCTGTTCATAAGGGAGTATTCACCAATCCTTCGCCGGACAACGTACGTGCCTCACCCACGAGGCCGAGCTCCTTGACGAACCGCGTCGGTCATCCCTGGGGCACCCGCAGCCAGCGGGCGTGCCTAGTACGCTGACAGGCGCCCCAGTGCCTGCGAGAGTGTGACCGTGACTGCCTTCCGCCGCCGCCCAGAGCCCGACGAGGTCGCGCGTGTGACCACCACGGCCGTCGAGCTGCTGGAAGTCGTGTGGGGCCGTGCCTCGACCGCGCCCACCTCTGCGTCCCAACTGCGCGTGCTGCACATCCTCGAGCACCACGACGGCATCAACCTGCGCACGCTCGCCGAGTTGCTGGCGTCCACCCCGCCGTCCACCAGCAGGCTGTGCGACCGGCTGCAAGCCGCCGGATTCGTCGAGCGAGTGGCGAGTCCGGAGGACAGGCGGGAGGTGCGCCTGCACCTCAGCAGCCGGGGTCGCGCCTTCCTCGCCGACCTGCGGACCCGCAGGGAGAGGGAGTTGCGGAAGGTGCTGGCGGATATGCCCGCCGCCAAGCGGGTCGCACTGATGGAGGGGCTGGAAGCGTTCTGCGCCACCGCGGCGACGCAGATACTCGACGACGCATCGGACTCCGGCAGCCAGACCGCCTGAGCCACCGTTCGCGGCACCGGTGCCACCGCTGCCTTTCGGCGATGGCGACCAGCACACGGAGTGCTCTCCGTCCACCGGAGCATTCCAGGTCCTTCCCCGTGCACATCCGACACGTTACTTTGTTGCGTCATGGCTATTGTTGTCAAACGGCAACAGTGTGTCTGACAGCCCCTGCTCGAACCCGGATACCCCGTGGCGGCAAGTTCTGCCGGAGCGTGTGCGTCATGTCTCCGAAGGAGGGGTACGGCGCATGTTCAGGGCCATCGCGGGAAGCCGCCGCGCATGGCGCACGGCTTGTGCCCGTGGCTCACCTCGGCTCGACGTCAAGCGGCGTCGGACGACCGCCGGCCGGTATGTGACCGGGTACCGGCCCCCCGCCCGCCTCCCTGGATCAGACGCAGGTGACGGGCACGGGCATGACGCGGTGGCCGGGACGAGCGCATCAGCCAGTCCTCGACACGGTCCATGCCGTACAGCAGCAGTCCCACGATCGGCAGCAGAAGGCATGCGACGACGACCACGCTCGGGCTCCCTCCCGGCAGACAGCCGTGGACGGGTGCCCATTCGGCACTCGGCTACCGGGTGCTCGTGTGAACATGCTGCGTCCTCACCGCCGGACCGGTGCGGACCACCCGCGAGTCCATGTCGCTGCCCGTCCCCTTCCTGAAACGGCTGCCCGCGCTGTGCCGTTCACGGTTTCGGAGCGGCGCGAGGGGTGGTGCGTATGTCTCCCTGCGACGGCCTGGCGCGGAGGGCGCTCCGGTACGACGCTGGGCTGAGGTAGGGAGCAGTCAGACGAGGAGCCGATCGTGCGTGCACGTGATCTGGCGGTGGAGTACGAGTCGGTGAGTGTCGACAGCGACGCCCTGGACGCGGCCCGGCTGATGGGCACAGGTTACTGACGGGCACCGCCGGGTCCGGGACATCGCCGAGGGCTCGTAGCCGGCCACTGGGCGGGCGGGCGGAGAGTAGCGTGGAGGCGACGGCAGCGAGGAGGTCGTGATCCCGCCGGGCACGCCGTTGCCCGTGGCGAGGGCCGTGAGGGCTCCTGCGGTCCGTGCCGGTGACCTCCGGCAGGCCGGGCGGGTCCCGGTCGGCAACGCCGGTGATCAGGTCCTTGTCCCACCGGCCCGGCCGGGTAGCGGCAGGCGCCGGTCCGGCGGATCGTCGTGGCAACCGAGCGGGCAGGTTCTCGTACGGGATCATCTGGGCGCCGGAGTTCCGATGACCCGGGGGCCAGGCCCCGGCGCAGAAGTGTCCCGTGAGGGGGGTGGGCGCGTGATGGAGGACGTGAGGCCCGGCGGCGAGCCGGAGCGGCGGCTGCCGACGGCGGAACCGGGTCTGTGGCACCGGGTGGTCGAGCAGTTGGGCACGGCCGTGACCGTACTGGACCCGGCGGGGCGGATCGTCGCGGTCAACCCGGCCGCCGAGCGGTTGCTGGGACGCCCGGCGGCGGCGATGTACGGCCAGGACGTGCACGACCTGTGCCATCGGGACCCGGGAGGCGCCCGGATCCCCCGGGAGCGCTGCCCGCTGCTGCGGGCACTGGACGAGGGGCGTTCGGCGTGCGGGGACGACGACAGGTGCCTGCGGGGTGATGGACGGCTGGTCCCGATCTCCTGGTCGGCCACGCCTCTCACGGACAGCGGCGGCTGCGCGGGCATGGTCGTACTGATCGTCGAGACCGCGGCGGACCGCCGTGGCCGCCGGGAACACGCGGAACGTGCGGAACAGTCGGAACGGGCCGAGCGAGCGGAGCGAGCCGCCCGGACGAGCGCCCTGGAGGATCTCACCGAGCGGCTGAAACTCGTCGCCGAGATCACCGACGTGCTCGGGCAGACCCTCGAAGTGGACGAGGCCCTCGCCCGGTTGGGCCGGCTTCTGGTTCCCCGTCTTGCCGACTGGGCGGCGGTGGACCTGCGGGTGGGCCCCCGCCAGGTGCACCGGGTGGCGGTGACCGGCCCCGAGGGCCGGGACGCCCGGCAGGAGGACTGGCGCGGTCACCTTCCGCCGGCCGGGGAAGCGGGCCACTCGCCCCTGGTCCAGGTGCTGCACGGGGGCGGCCCCGTCCTCCAGGACCGGTCGGGCACGGACGTACCGCCCGACTCGCCCCTCGCCGCCGTGCACAGTGCCTTTCTCCGAGCGACCGGCGCGGCATCCGTCATCACCGTGCCGCTGGGCACCAGACGGCAGGTCACCGGCGCCCTGACGCTGGTCCGCACCGATTCGGCACATCCCTTCCGCAGCGGCGATGTGGACGTGGTGAGCGACATCGGCCGCCGGGTGGGCCCGGTCATCGACAACGCCCGCCGGTTCGGCCGCCAGCGCGCGGTCGCCGAAGCCATGCAGCGCAACCTCCTCCCCCCGCTGCCCCGGCACGGGCGGGTCCAGCTGGCCGCTCGGTACCAGCCCGCTCCGGCCGGTTCCCAGGTCGGCGGCGACTGGTACGACGCGTTCACCCTGCGGGACGGCACGCTAGCCCTGGTCATCGGCGACGTCGTGGGCCACGATCTGACCGCCGCGGCCGGCATGGCGCAGCTGCACGGCATCCTGCGTTCCCTCGTCTGGGACCACAGCGGGTCGACCGGCGCCGTCGTGGACCGTCTCGACGACGCCATGCACGCGATCACCAGCGTGCCGATGGCCACCCTCGTCCTCGCCCGCCTGGAAGGACCGGACACCGGCCCCTGGACGCTCCGCTGGACCAGCGCCGGGCATCCGCCGCCCCTGCTGCTGACCCCCGACGGGAACGCGCAGTACCTCGAAGCCGGGCAGGGTCTGCTCCTCGGCACGCACCCGCACGCCGGCGGCCACCGGCCGAGCGCCGCCCTCGCCCTTCCGCCGGGATCCACGCTCCTGCTCTACACCGACGGTCTGATCGAGGTTCCCGGGAGCGACCTGGACACCGGGCTCGGCCGGCTGCGCCGCCACGCCCTCGCCCTCGCCCACGAACCGCTGGACACCCTGTGCGACCAGTTGTCCGCCCGGATGCCCCCGGGGAGCACCGACGACATCGCCCTCCTCGCCGTACGCCTGCCCGGGCCCCGAACCGGGCGCGAGCCATGACCGACGGCGGAGGGCTCACCCCTCCGGAGTCAGCACCAGAACGCGGAACGGGCCGGGCGGCACCGCCGTACGGGTGTCGTCCCCGGCGCTCCGCCACCCCCAGGACCGCAACGTCTTCACGGTCCCGTCGTCCCGGGCGTCGACCAACGCGACTCCGAGCGCGGCACCTTGGTCGGCGAGCAGGCGCCGCTGCATGCGCCGGGCGAGGTTCCAGGTGCGGTTCTGGTGCTCCCAGCGCACACGGGGCGGGACGACGATCCCGGAGACGACGAAGAGCCGCCCGAGGGCGGCGCGGCGCAGCAGACCGCCCCGCACGTGTCCGTCGAAGCCCGCCCACCACGGACCGGCGCCACCCGCGGGAAAGCCGTAGGCGCATCCGGTCAAGGCGGTGGTCTCCGCGATCAGCAGCGCGAACCCGGGCCGTCGTGCCTCGGCCGCGAGATGCCGCAGAAAGGCAGTGCGCGCCTGGTTCCACGCCCATGGGCTGCCGCCGGAGGTCTGCGCGTACAGATCCCCCAGTTCCTGCCGGAAATCCTCGACCTGACCACGGCTCAGCTCACGCAGGCGTGCTCCCTCGGGGGGCGAGGATCCCTGCTGCCGCTTCGGTCGGCCCGGCGTGCCCCTGCGCGGCGTGCCCGGAGCGGGGAGGTTCGCCGTAGCCGGGAGAAGTATGAGCGCGGTCATCGGGCGGACCCTGCCCCGGGAGCGGTCCAGGACCGGCCCGGCGTCGTCGATCGCCGAGAGCGGCACCGGTGTCGGAGCCGGTGCGCGGCGTGCCCTCGGTATCTCCACCGTACTCCCGGCCGAGTCCGCAACGGCGGCCCGGCAGGCGGCCGGACCGCCGGTCGGTCGCTGCACGCACGGCCACCGGTGACCGGCATACCCTTCAGACGAGGGCCGCCGCGGAAACGCGCCACGGCCCCCGCAGCGTCGCCCGGCGTCCCGGACGGGGAGCGCATGCCGGTTGTCACCCGTCGCCTGCCAGGAGGTACGTATGGAGCAGGAGCCGTTGCCCGCCGAGGGGCACGCCGAGGTCCGCATCGTCGCGGCGACTCCGGAGGTGGCCCGGCGCGTCGCCGAAGTGCTCCGCCGCTGCTTCGCCTCCACCGAGCAGCGCAGCTACCCCGCCGGCCGGGAAGGCGGGACCCGGCTCCATCTCACCCTCGACACCGGGCACGCCGCGGAACCCGCACGGTCCTGGCTCGCGACCAGCGAGCCGGGACAGGAGGTGCAGACGCACTCCGATGAGGTGTGACCCGGCGCGTCACGCCACGCGGAACCGCCGTCGTCGCGCCCCGGCCTGCCCCATGAGCCTCCCCCATGAGAACGGTCGTCCGACCGGTCCGCTTTCCCCCGATCACGGGTAGCCTGACCGCACCGAGAGCTTTTCGCGCAGCGCGACCGGCGGTGCCGTTCCCGGCGAGTGACGAAACGGGCAGTCGCCCGGCGACTCCCGGAACGGGACCGCACGATGGAGCTCAGCAGCACGCCGGCCGACGGCCCGACACCGGGCGACGGGCACACGTACCGCATGCCCCTGCCTCGCCTGACCCTCACCCCGGACGTCGGTCACGGCCCGCTGGACGGGGCCTGGTGGCCGCGCTGCAACGCCCTGGAGCTCGAACTTCCCTCGCTCCTCGACTCGTTGGAGCCGGGCTCGGGCGCGACGGTACGGGTCACGGTGGATCCTGCCGCATGGCCCGGCGCGCCGGGTACGGTCATGGCGCCCGGCCGGGTGATCGCCGTGGAGCCGGCCGGACCCGGAGGCGAAGCGCACGTCATCACCCTGGAGTGCGGCACCGTGGGACGCTGGGTCCTTCTGGTCGTACCGCCCGCGGAGCGTGCCGGAACAGCCGCCCGGCTGATGACCGCCGCGGCCGACCCCGGCAACCCGCTGACCGCCACACGGATGCTGGCAGTCGCCGCGACCTGGCGCCGGTAGCGCACGAGGGGGAGGCACACGGAGCCGAGCTGGTCCGGCCGCGCACGGAAATCTGTTCCGGCGAGACCACATCTTTGTACCTCGCGGCACCAGGGTTGCCGCGGGGCATACCGTGCTGACACCGCGGAGTGCGGGTGCACACCCGGGCCCGCGCCCGTGATCCGGTCGGCCGGGGCACCCCCGTCGAGGCCACCTGCCTCCCCGGAAGCCGGCCGAGCGCGACACGAATACCTGGTGCCGCCGGTACAGAATTAGGGTCTGCGGCGGGACGAGAATTACCGGAAGATCCGGAAAACGCATGGCCGCCGCCACCCGACCTGTGTTAGCGTGATAGCAGTTGCAGTTTTGGTTGCCAGAGAATTTTTCTTTGCAGAGCTTTCCGGATCTTTCCGGAGGGGTGATCATCGCGGCGACTCGGCTTCCGTAAAGTGCGGAGTCCGGCACTGCCCCCCAAGGGAGATTCAATATGGCATCTGGCACCGTGAAGTGGTTCAACGCGGAAAAGGGCTTCGGCTTCATCGAGCAGGACGGCGGCGGCGCTGACGTGTTCGCCCACTACTCGAACATCGCCACCTCCGGCTTCCGCGAGCTTCAGGAAGGCCAGAAGGTTACCTTCGACGTCACGCAGGGCCAGAAGGGCCCGCAGGCCGAGAACATCGTTCCCGCCTGACGCTGACGCGAATCGTCGCGAGCCAGTGGCTCGCGCATCATGTGGCTGGGGCCCGCGCTCTTGGGGTGCGGGCCTCAGCCCATTCCCTGCCCGCCTCCGGATTGCCGGACCACGGGCAACTCCGGCTTCAGCAGTAAGAGGCCCGGCTTCTCACATTTTTCTTCGGCTCATTCTTGCGAATCCTCGTACGGTCATGCCGTCGGACGGAATTCCTCGATACGCCGCATCGAGGAAGGTTCCTCCATGAACCGCACGCGTCGCACCGCCGGTGCCTCCGGTGGCTTCCGCGCGGACGGCAGGTCCACGCGTTCGGCGGGCTCGGCTCCCGGCAGCCGCTCGCGTACGCAGGGGACGGGCCGCCAGGGTGCCCGTCCGGGCACCGGACGGAAGACCGGCCAGGGCACCCGCCCCGCCGCGCGCCGGCAGGAGTTCGCCCCGCCGGTCACCCTCACCGAGCCGCTGCCGGCGGTCGAGACGTTCGCCGAACTGGACATGCCCGTACGGTTGTCGGCCGCCCTCGACACCGAGGGTGTCGCCGTGCCCTTCCCGATCCAGGCGGCCACGCTGCCGAACGCGCTGGCGGGCCGCGACGTCCTGGGCCGGGGTCGTACGGGCTCGGGCAAGACGCTCGCCTTCGGCCTGCCGGTGCTCGCCCGTCTGGACGGACAGCGGGCCCAGCCCCGGCAGCCGCTCGCCCTCGTCCTGGTACCGACCCGGGAACTGGCCCAGCAGGTCACCGACGCGCTCGCCCCCTACGCCCGTGCCCTGCACCTGCGGCTCGCCACCGTGGTGGGCGGCGTGTCGATCGGCCGTCAGGTGAGTGCGCTCCGCGCCGGCGCGGAGGTCGTCGTCGCGACACCCGGCCGCCTCAAGGACCTGATCGAGCGCGAAGCCTGCCGACTGGACCAGGTCGCCGTCACCGTGCTGGACGAGGCCGACCAGATGGCCGACATGGGGTTCATGCCGCAGGTGACCGCACTGCTCGACCAAGTCCCGGCCCGCGGCCAGCGATTGCTGTTCTCGGCCACCCTGGACCGCAACATCGACCTGCTGGTACGCCGTTACCTCCACGACCCTGTCGTGCACTCGGTCGACCCGTCCGCGGGAGCGGTCACCACGATGGAGCACCATCTGCTGCACGTGCACGACGACGACAAGCACACCGCCGCGACCGAGATCGCCGCCCGCGACGGACGCGTGATCATGTTCCTGGACACCAAGCACGCGGCGGACCGGCTCGCCAAGCACCTGCTGTCCGTCGGTGTGCGTGCCGCGGCCCTGCACGGCGGCAAGTCCCAGCCGCAGCGCAACCGGACGCTCACCCAGTTCAAGGACGGCCATGTCACGGTCCTGGTGGCCACCAACGTCGCCGCCCGTGGCATCCACGTCGAGGGCCTCGATCTCGTCGTGAACGTCGACCCGCCCGGTGACCACAAGGACTACCTGCACCGCGGCGGCCGTACCGCCCGCGCCGGCGAGTCAGGCACCGTCGTCACCCTCGTCCTTCCGCACCAGCGCCGCGCGATGGACCGCTTGATGGGCGACGCCGGCATCACGCCGCACACCGTGCGGATCCGCCCAGGCGAGCCCGAACTGCATCGCATCACCGGCGCCCGGACCCCCTCCGGCGTGCCCGTCACCCTCCCCGCACCGGCCGACGGACGACGCGAGGGCAAGGAATCCACCGGACGGCAGCGCAGGGGCCGGCCCGCCGCCCGAGGCCGTCGACCCGCTCGGAAGAACAACGCATAGCCCGAACACGGGGGAAGCGCTCCCTGCGGTCGGAACGAGCCGTCGCCCGTCCTGCCCGCCCCGCCGACGAGGAGAAGCCCTTGACGCCGTTTCCGCCCCGAACCCAGCCGGCCTGCAGCACCGCAGGCACCGGTCTGACCGCCCGCGACGCCATGCACGCCCCCGGACCGCAGGTCGACGACCACATGGCCGTCGACGTGGCCCTGTCCGTACTCATCGGTGCGCGCGTCCCGCACCTGCTCCTCCAGGACGAGGACGGGCGGTGCACGGGACTGGTCACCCGGGCCCAGCTGGCCGCGCACCGCGGCGGCTCGTGGTACAGCGATCGGACGCGGCTGCGGGACATCCCGCTCGACCGCGGACCGTTCACCTCGTCGCTGGCCCTGCTCGGCGAGGCGGAAGCCGCCATGCGGGGCCGGACCCTGGACGTGTCCCCCGTGATCGACGAGCACGGATACGCCCTGGGCGTCCTGGCTCTCGCCCCCTGACCGTCGTTCCCCACTCTGTTCCGGAGGCATCCATGCGCTGTGTCATCGCCCGTTTCCCCTTCGACCTGATCAAGAGTGAGGTCGAGCAGGCCATGAGCGGCATCACGCCCGAACCGGTCACCGGTGTGTCCGTGACCATCGGCCGCCGCATCTACCCCGTGATGCAGGTCGGCGAAGTGATCACCAGGCAGAACCGCCGGGACTTCACCGTGGGCGAGATGCGCCGGGCCCTGACCCGGCTGGGCTTCACCTGCCATGAGGCGCGCCCGGTCGCCCCGGCCGGCGATGCGCGAAGCGCCGAGGACGCGCTCGGCTGGTGACGCTTTCCGAGGGCGGCGGCAGATGATGCGTCGTCCGCGGGTTGGAAGCCGGAGGATGTGGCACCCGGCTTGTGGCGGACCGGACGCGCGAGCCGCGTCCCGTAGGGCCGACGGTTCGGCCATGAGCCGTCGACGCGCGAGGCCGGTTCGGCCCGCTCCCCCGGTTGTCGTCGCGGGGCTGCCCGGCGACAACCGGGTGTGGCGCGTGCGTGCCGCACCCCGGCAGCCGCGCGGGCCGCGAGATATGTCGATGGTGTGGCCGCGGAGCAGCGGTTAGCCTCGCGGCTCATGAACTGGCTTCCTGCTGACTTCGCCCGCCCTCTGCACGTGCCGCTCCCCGGCGGCCATCACCTGCGTCCCATCTCCGCTGCCGACACAGAGCTCGACTACCCGGCCGTCATGGGCTCGCGAGAGCGGCTGTGGTCCCTCTACGGCGAGGCATGGGGCTGGCCTCCCGCCACCATGACGTACGACCAGGACTATGCGGATCTGCTGCGCCACGAGCAGGAGATGGTGGAGCACAAGTCCTTCAACTACGCGCTGTTCGACGACGCCGGCACCGCCCTGCTCGGCTGCGTGTACATCGACCCGCCGCAGAAGGCCGGCGCCGATGCCGAGATCTCCTGGTGGGTCGTGGACGACAAGGTCGGCACCGACCTCGAACGCGAGCTGGACGCGCTCGTCCCCCGGTGGATCGCCGAGGTGTGGCCCTTCCGCACGCCGCGTCTCATCGGCCGCGACCTCCCCTGGAAGGAGTGGCTCGCGCTCCCGGACGCCGTCTGAACCCCCGCTGAGTACCGAGCGGGCTTCGGCAGCGGCCGAGCTGACTTCTGCCTGCGCCGGAGCCGCACCGATCAGATGATCGTCTTTGCGGGAGACGTCGGGCCGTCTCCCTGACGCGCGGGTGCGCAGCGGGAGCGGCCGGATGGCCGCGCCCCGGGGGAGGCTCTAGCGTCGGACCATGCACGCGCACCGCGGCGAGCCGGCCGCCGACGCGGTGCCCGGACTGTCCGCCGGGCCGGTCGCGCTGGCCTGGCTGACGCAGTTCCTGGTCGGCACCGACCTGTTCGTGGTGGCGCCGCTGCTCCCGCACATCGCCGCGTCGTTCGCCGTCTCCACGGCCGGCAGCGGCCTGCTGATCACGGCCTTCTCGATCGCGTACGTGGTGGCCTCGCCCGTCGCCGGCCGGGTCTCCGACCGCTGGGACCGCGCCACCGTCCTGGTGGTGGCCCTGGTGCTGTTCTCCGCGGCCAACATCGGCACCGCTCTGGCGCCGGGCTTCGGTGTGCTGCTGGTGGCCCGCGTGGTGGCCGGTGTCGCGGCCGCCGCGACCGGCCCCACCGTGTACGCCCTGGTCAGCACCCGTGCGCGGGCCCAGGCCAGGGCACAGGTGCTGGCGGTGGTCGGATCGGGCCTGCTGACCGCCCTGTGGGTGGGCGCCCCGGCCGGATCGCTGCTGGGGCGGTACGTGGGCTGGCAGGTCGCCTTCGTCATCCTCGCCGCGGGCACGTTCCTGCTGGCCTTCCCCCATGCCTTCGTCTGGCGTGCCCGTCCGGTCCCGGCGGCCGCCGCCCCGCCGGGGGCGCCGCAGCGGGCCGGGCGGCCCGGCACGGGCGTCGCGGTGTCCGCCGTCGCGGTGACGGCCCTGTGGGCCTTCTCCGTGTACAGCCTGTACACCTTCCTGGCGGTCGCGCTGCACTCCGACGGCAGGGCCACCGCCGTGACGTGGCTGCTGGCCGTCTACGGCATCGGGGCCGTCGTCGGCGGGCAGGTGGGCGGCCGGTTCGCGGACCGGGCCGACGCCGTGCGGGTCACCCGGTCGGCGCTGGCGCTGACGGCGGTGCTGGAAGCCGTCGTCGCCCTCGCGTTCCCCGTCACCTGGGCGCTGGCCTGCGCGCTGGCCCTGTTCGCGCTGGCGGCCTACGCCTTCTTCCCCGCGCAGCAGCGCCACCTGGTCGACCTGTTCCCCGAGCGGGCGACCGCGATGCTCTCGTGGAACAACAGCGCGCTGTTCGTGGGCCTGTCCCTGGCCGGCGCCGTCGGCGGGCAGATCGTGCATGCCCTGGACTACCCGGTGCTGCTGTACATCGGCGCCGCCGTGGCCGTACCGGCGTGCCTGGTCGCCCGTGGCCGGCCGGCCAGGCCCCGCGGGAAGGAGGTACGGCCCTGACGGCCGCGTCGGCTGCACAGCCCTCACGCGCTCCCGGCCCGTGCGCGTCAGGGAGCGAGGGGACCGACCTGGAACTGCACGCATCACCCGTGGTTCATGGGCGACTGAAGCACCGGCTCGGCCGGTGAGGCCACTTGGGCGTGGGGCCGTACGACGCGGCGCCGGCGGGTCGGTGTCAGGGTCGGGTGGGCAACGCCCCAGGCCGCGCCCTTGCAGATCAGCTCCTTGTAGAGGGCGGCGAGGCGCCCCGTCAGGGCCGTGCGGACGGCGCGGTCGTCGGCGGTGACGTACTGGATCAGGCCCTCCTTGCGGCCCAGCGAGATGCACTGGTTGTAGTAGCGGATCGGTACGTGAGGAACCTTTGTGCCGGTCAGACGGGCCGCGATGGCGTCGGCGGCCTGCCACGCGGTGGGGACGCCCGAGGCGCAGGACATGCGCAGCGGCTTGTCGCCGGGGCCCGTCACCAGGGCAGCGTCGCCGACGGCGTACACGTCCGGGTGCGTCACCGAGCGCATGGTCCGGTCGACCACGATCTGGCCGGTGCCGGTGACGTCCAGGGTGGTGGCCTGCGCGATCGGGTGGACCGCGAAGCCGGTGGTCCACACGGTGAGTGCGGCGGGGATCGTGCCGCCGTCGGCGGTGGTGACGCGGTCCGGCCCGACGGCGGTGACGGCGGTGTGCTCGTGCGCGGTGATGCCGAGGGTGCCGAAGACCTTGTGCAGGTGCCGGCGGCCCTTGGGCGAGAGCCAGTCGCCGAGGCCGCCGCGGGCGGCGAGGGCGACGTCGAGGTCGGGGCGGGCCTCGGCGATCTCGGTCGCGGCCTCCAGTCCGGTGAGGCCGCCGCCGACCACGACCACGGGCTGTCCGGCGGCCAGGCCGGCCAGCCGCTCACGCAGACGGAGCGCGCCGGGGCGGCCGGCGATCTCGTGGGCGTGCTCGGCGGTGCCGGGGACGCCCTGGTCGTCCCAGCCGCTGCCGAGGGCGTAGACCAGGGTGTCGTAGGCGAGTTCCGCCGGGCCGTGCGCGTCGGTGACGGTGACCGCCCTGCGGTCGACGTCCACGCCGGTGACCTTCGCGACCCTCAGTTCCACACCGGTGCCCGCGAACATCTCGCTCAACGGCCGGGGTGTGAGCTGCTGACCGGCCGCGAGCTGGTGCATCCGGACGCGCTCGACGAAGTCGGGCTCGGCGTTGACGAGGGTGATGGCGACGTCCTCGCGGTGCAGCCGCCTGGCGAGGCGCCCGGCGGCGATCGCTCCGGTGTATCCGGCTCCGAGGACGACGATGCGGTGCTGCATGTCCCTGCTCCTGTCTTCAGCGGATTCGCCCCTTGAACCGGGCGGCCCGCCGTTTCCTGACAGAAGTGCGGTGTGAAGCGGGTCACATGGCTGTCAGAAGGCCCTGAGCAGTGCTTCGCCGTGGTCGGCGGCCGCCCACCGCCGGTTCGCACGCTCCAGCTTGTCGGGGTTGGCTTGGTTGCGGAACGCGGCGATGCCCTCGGCGGTGATCTCCAGGCACATGACGCCGATGACCCGGCCGTCCACGACCACCACGAGGGCGGGGCCGCCGTTGGCGGTGGTGGCGTAGAGATCGGGTGAGCCGCCGACCAGGGCGCGCTTGGCCTCGCTGGGTTTGAACAGACCGCGCATGAACTTCGCGACCGCGAGGGCGCCTTCGAACGCCTTGGTGCGGGCCGGGACCTTCCCGCCGCCGTCGCCGATCGCGATGGCGTCCTGGGTGAGCAGCCGTACGAGCGGCTCGGTCCGGCCGCTGGTGGCGGCCGCGAGGAACTCGTCGATGATCCGCCGGGCGGCGGCCCGGTCGATCTCGGTGCGGGCCTTGCCGTCCGCGACATGCTTCTTGGCACGGTGGAAGATCTGCTGGCTGGCGGCCTCGGTGATGTCGAGGATCTCGGCGATCTCCCGGTGCGGGTAGTCGAACGCCTCCCGCAGCACATACACCGCCCGCTCGCCCGGGGTCAGCCGCTCCAGCAGGGTGAGGACCGCGTACGACACCGATTCGCGCTGTTCGGCGGTGTCGGCGGGGCCGAGCATCGGGTCACCGGGGAGCAGCGGCTCGGGGAGCCACTGGCCCACGTAGGTCTCGCGCCGCGCGCGGGCCGAGGTGAGCTGGTTGAGGCACAGGTTGGTGAGCACCTTCGTCAGCCAGGCCTCGGGGACCTCGACGCGGTCGACGTCGGCGCCCTGCCAGCGCAGGAACGTTTCCTGCACGACGTCCTCGGCCTCGCTCGCGGAGCCGAGGAGACGGTAGGCGATGGCCTCCAGGCGGGGCCTGGACGCTTCGAACCGGTCTACGTCGTTCATGGTCAGGGCCATGGCCGGATCCTAGCCTTCGCGCCGCGCGACGGCCGCCGTATTACGGGCCTGCCTCGGTGGCGGGGCGGGCCGGTCAGATGGCCGGTCTTCGATGTGGTCGACACGACTGCCGTCGCCGCGGCCGGCCCTGGTGGTGCGGTGACCGGTGTCGTGTACGGTTCGGGGCGGCTGGCGCGCGGATGGGCGAACGGTCCACCGGATCGGCGGCCGCGGTGGCCGTGTCCGGACGTGAGGGAGGTGGGACGGTGGTGACCGAGTCCGAGCGGGACCTCGACAGTTGCGCCGATGCCCCTCCGGAGCGGACGGCGCGTACCCGCAACCCGCGCGGTCAGGGCGAGCGGCTGCGCGAGGAGATTCTGCGCGCCGCCGGGGGTCTGCTGGAGAAGGTGGGCAGCGAGGACGCCCTGTCGCTGCGCGCGGTGGCCCGGGAAGTCGGTATCGCCACCCCGAGCATCTACCGGCACTTCTCCGACAAGACCGAACTGGTCTGGGCGGTGCTGGAGGAGCACTACGAGCGGCTGGCCGCCCTGATGGCCGAGGCCGATGCCTCGGCGCCCGCCGACGACCCGCTGGAACGGCTGCGGTCCCGGTTGCGGGCGTACTGCCGTTTCGCGGTGGCGAACCCGGCGAAGTACCGCCTGATGTGCGAGACATGGCAGACCCCGGTGGACGAGGAGCGCCTGCACGGCCACCCGGCGGGACTGCTCCTGCGCGGTCTGAGCCGGGCGCTCACCCGCTGCGAGGAGGCCGGCTGGCGGGTGCGGGGCACACGCCCGGAGGCCCCGCATCTGCTGTGGTGCGCGCTGCACGGCCGGGTCACCCTGTGGCAGGTCATGCCGCGCCGCAAGGACACCGCCCGGCTGGACCGGTTCGTGGACGAACTGCTCGGCCTGCTCCTGGAGCGCTGACCCGCACCCGCGGTTCGCCTCGTCCACCACTTCACCCGATTTCCTTCACCTCTTCTTCGATCACGGTCGCATCGCACCCTAAGGAAACGGTCGTAAGCTAACAGTCGTTAGTCGAAGGCCCTCCCCCCACAAGGAGTGGTATGACCATCACCGCGCCGCTTCCGCCACTGCCTTCCCGCCCGCCGTCCGGCTGCCCCTTCGACCCACCCGAGGGACTCGCCCGGCTGAGGATCGAGGAACCCCTGACCAAGGTCGGCCTCGAAGACGGAAGTTGGGCCTGGCTCGCCACCCGGTACGCGGACGTCCGGGCGATCCTCGGCGACGCGCGCTTCAGCTCCGACAACTCCACGCCCGGCTTCCCGGTCAGCGGCATGACGGGCGGTCAGCCGCGTCCGGGCGCCATGCGCGGCTTCATCCGCATGGACCCGCCGGAGCACACCCGGCTACGCCGCATGGTCACCCGCGAGTTCATGGTCAAGCGGGTGGAGGCGATGCGCCCCACCCTCCAGCAACTCACCGACGAACTGTGCGACGCCATGGAGCGCGTCGACCGCTCCGAGCACCCCGTCGACCTGGTCGAAGCCCTGGCGCTCCCGCTGCCCTCCCTCGCCATCAGCCTGCTGCTGGGCGTGCCCTACGAGGACCACGACACCTTCCAGCGGCTGACCGGAACGCTGTTGTCCCGGGAGTTCACCGAGGAGCAGCGGGCGCCCGTCCGCGCCGAACTGTTCGCCTACGTGAGCGAGTTGGTGCACGCCAAGAAGGCCGATCCGGGCGACGACATGATCAGCCGGCTCGTCACCGAGCAGTACGCGCGGGGCGAACTGACCCACGACGACGTCGTCGCGTTCGCCGTGCTGCTGCTGATCGCCGGTCATGAGACGACGGCCAACATGATCGGCCTGAGCGCCCTGTCCCTCATGCTCGACCCGGAGACCGCCGACCGGCTGCGCGAAGACCCCTCCCTCGTCCGCGGCGCCGTCGAGGAACTGCTCCGCTTCCACAGCATCATCCGCAACGGCCCCCGGCGCGCCGCCCTGGCGGACGTCGAGGTCGGCGGACAGCTGATCCGTCAGGGCGAGGGCGTCATCGTCGCCGTACCCTCCGCCAACCGGGACGAGGACGTCTTCCCCGACCCGGACCGGCTCGACATCTGCCGCCCCAACGCCCAGCACCACGTCGCGTTCGGGTACGGAATCCACCAGTGTCTCGGCCAGTCCCTGGCCCGCGCCGAACTCCAGGTGGTCATCAGCACCCTGCTGCGCCGCTTCCCCGGCATGCGTCCCGCCGTACCGGTCGAGGAGATCCCCTTCCGCACGGACATGGTCATCTACGGCTGCCACGCCCTCCCGGTCACCTGGTGACCGGGAGGCCTTCCCCCACGTCATCACCCGCCGTCACCGAAGGAACCACCCATGCAGATCACCATCGACGAGGAGAAGTGCTGCGGCGCCGGCCAGTGTGTGCTGATCGCCCCCGAGGTCTTCGACCAGCGGGACGAGGACGGCATCGTCGTCCTGCTGGACAGCGCCCCGGACGCCGGCCGGCACGCCGCCGTCCGGGAGGCCGCCACCGTCTGTCCGGCCGCGGCCATCCAGGTGCGGGAATGAGCACCGGCCGCCCCCGGATCGCCGTCGTCGGCGCCGCCGCGGCCGGCCTGGCCGCGGCCGAGGGGCTGCGGCGCCTGGGCTGGGACGGGGAGATCTCCCTCATCGGCGACGAACCCCACCTGCCCTACGACCGGCCACCGTTGTCCAAACAGGTCCTCTCCGGCGCCTGGGAGCCGGAGCGCACGGCGCTGCGCGATCCCGGCCGGATCGCGGGCCTCGCCCTGGACCTGCGCCTGGGCACCCGGGCCGTCTCCTACGACCCCGTCCACCGCACCCTCGCCCTCGGCGACGACGCGCACACCGTGCTGCGCTGCGCCGGCGTCATCGCCGCGACCGGGGTGACGCCCCGGGCCCTGCCCGGCACCGAGGGGGTCGAGGGGGTGCACGTCCTGCGCACCCTGGACGACGCCCTCGCCCTGCGCCGGCGCCTCGCCACGCCCGGCCGGCGGCTGGCCGTCGTCGGCGGCGGTGTGCTCGGTGCCGAGGCCGCCGCCGTGGCACGCGGGCTCGGCCACCACGTCGCCCTTCTCTGCGCCCGAGGCACCGTGCTGGAAGGGGTCCTGGGCGCCGAGACCGGCCGGCTCCTCGCCGGTCTCCACCGCGCCCACGGCGTCACCCTGCACACGGGGCAGGCGGTCACCGGCATCCGTGCCGAGGCCGGCCGGGCGGCAGGCGTGGTCCTCGCCGACGGCACCACCGTGCAGGCCGACGACGTCCTCCTGGCCATCGGTTCCGCCCCGGCCGTCGACTGGCTGCGCGGCCCCGGCGCGGCGGCCGCGGGCCTGGACCTCTCGGACGGCCTGGGGTGCGACGAGTTCTGCGCGGCGGCCCCCGGGCTGTACGGCGCGGGCGACGTCGCCCGCTGGTACCACCCCGTCCTGGGGCGGCACCTGCGGATGGAACACCGCATGAACGCCGCCGAACAGGGGCTGGCCGCCGCCCGGAACCTCCTGGCCGAACTGCACCCCGAACGCTTCGGCGAGCGGCGTCCGTTCACTCCGGTGCCGTACTTCTGGTCCGACCAGTACGACGTCAAGATCCAGGGCTACGGTGTCCTGGCCGGCGCCGACCGGATCGAGGTGCTCGCCCGGGACGGCGATCCGCTGCGGCTGGCCGCCCTGTACGGCACCGGGGACCTGGTCACCGGAGCCCTGTCGATCGGGCTGGCGCCACGCCAGGCACGGGCCCTGCGTGCCGTGGCCGCCGCCCCCATGCCCTGGCCGGAGGCCGCCGCACGGCTGGCGGACGCCCTGGAGCCTGCCGTCCTGGCCGGCCGCTGACGGGGACGTCACGGCGGGCCGGAGCCGGAGCACACCGGCGCCGGTCCGTCGTGCACCCGCGGCGGCCTCAGTGGGCCAGGGCGCCCATGGGGTCCCAGGCCGGGAGGACGATCGGCGGCTGGTCGAGGGCGGCGGCCAGGTCCGGCGGCAGTGCGGAGCGCCGTACCGCGATCTCGAAGACGTGCTCACCGAACCACGAGTCGTTCATGGTCCAGAAGCCCTTGTCGGCCTTCTCCTCGCCCCAGCTGTTCTCCACCCGCCAGCGGCGCGGGCTGCCGTCCACCACGTCCACGCCGGTGAACAGCATCGCGTGCGTCATCTCGGTGTCGTGGTGCAGCAGCCGGGCGGCCTTGTCCAGGGTGAAGGGGGTGTCGTAGACGGCCGCGTAGTCGAAGAGACCGGCGTCCCAGACGCCGGCGTCGGCGCGCATCATCTTGGCCACGTCGCAGCCGAACCACACCGGCTCGCCGCCGACGACCGTCTCCATGGCCAGCCGCCTCAGCAGCCCGATCGGCGCGTTGAGATAGACCACGGGCGGGGCGTCCACGACATTGCCCAGGTACTCGACGGTGAAGGTGCGGCCGACCGGGCTCGACTCGCGCGGGTCGTGCACCAGGCAGACGTACTCGTCCAGCGGGAGCCGCACGTACGAGGCGGCGAACTCGGCCGGGGTGAGCCAGCCGTCGCGGTGGAACTCCTTGTCCTTGTCCTCCCACTGCCACAGGAACCGCCGTGGAGGCGTGCCGAGGTGGATGCTGAGCACCCGGTGGACGGCGGCGAGCACCTCCCGCTTGCGTTCCCGCTGGGCCGCGACTCCCTCGGCGGCCTGCCCGCGCAGATCGCGGGCGCCCTGGCGGAGCAGGGTCTTCAGGGCCCGGTTCATCGCCCGGGTGGAGGAGGAGCTGTCGGTCTCCGGCATGGCCGACTTGGGGACCAGGCCGTGCTTGGCGACCAGCGCGACGAACATGTTCCACTGCCCGCCGTCACTGATCGGGTCGGCCAGCAGATGCGCCACCGTACGGTCGTCCAAGTCCCGGTCCGAGGTGTCGATGACCGCTTCGAGGAAGTGGTTCGCCCGCTCGAACTTGTCCCACCAGAGCAGGTAGTTCTGGGAGAACTCGAAGTCCTGTACGCCCAGCTTCCGCGCGGCGCCGACCCGGAGCAGGTTGAGCCCGGCGAACATCCAGCAACGCCCGCTCTGCTTCTGGTTGGTGACCTTCCAGTCGTCGAGGTGGTGCGAGACGGAGTGGTCGATGCCGGTGAGGATCCGCCGGTCCAGGGCGACGTCGTCCACCGGTGTCTGGGTGACGGCGTTCTGCATCAGCCGGTTGACCGGCCGAGCGGCGAACTCCTTCTCGAACAGCTCCAGCTGATCCGGTGTCAAACCGCGTTCCATGGCCTGGCGGGAGCCATCGGGTGCGAAGGTCACGGCGGTCCGCCTCCAGTTCCCCGGGGAGAGTGCAGCGCGCCTTCACCGTCGCACGGCCGTTCAACCACCGTCAACGGCGCACCGAGCGCCGGTTCCGGGCCCTCAGCCCCGGCCGGCGCCGGCCGCGAGACCCGCCACGACCTGGCGCGCGCCGTCGACCGCCCGGCGGAACGCCGCGGGGTCCTGATGGGCGCGGGCCAGGACATAGCCGCCCTGGACCGTCGCCATGATCAGTGACGCCATCAGGTCCGGGTCGGTGCCGGGCCGGAACTCGCCGGCCCGCACCCCCTCCGTGAGCACCTCGGTCAGGCGCCGGCCGAGCCAGGTGAAGAAGTCCGCCGTGGTCGCGCGCAGGACGTCGTCGGCGACCACTTCGTGGTCCTGCGCGAGCCGGCCCATACGACAGCCCGCGAGCGGGTCGCGCTCCAGGTCGAGGAAGGAATTGAGACGGTCGACGGCCGGCCCGTCCCCGGCCAGGGCTTCCTCCGTACGGGCGCGCAGCTGCTCGCTCATGCGCGCCATGGCCGCGACCGCGAGGTCCGCCTTGCCGGAGAAGTGGTGATACATGCTCCCCTGCCCGGCCCCCGCACGCTCCAGGATCATGGCCGGACTGGTCCCCGTGTACCCCCGCTCCCACAGCAGTTCGCCCGCCGCCCGGGTCAACGCCTCCTTCTTGCTCATGCGTTAATCGTACATACCATTCGGTACACCAGGCCGTTGGTGACAAGGCGGCGCCCCCGCCCCCAAGGGGGAGCGGGGGCGGCCGGGAAACCGGGTGCGGCCGCGGTTACCGCACGTCCACGAAGTCGCCGGCCGCCTTGACGGCCGGGGTGGTGGAGGTGCCGGCGAAGGACCAGCGCCAGTAACCGTCCTCGGCCGCGGTCACCGTGGTCGACAGGGTGCCGGTGCCGGAGGTGTACACCGTCTTGACGGTGGTGTAGGCCGTCGTGCCCGCCTTGCGGAACTGGAGCCGGACCGGCTGGCCCGCGTATCCCCGGTGGTCGAGGGTGTCCCAGTTGGCCCGGCTGAGCTTGCCGGTGACGGTGAGGGCCCCGCCCTTGGCGACCGGCTCCGGACCGGCGTTCACGGTGAGCCTGGACTCCCGCTGGAGTCGGGTCGTGGTGTAGTCCGGCGTGTGGGTCCAGCTGTCGTCGTCGGCGACCCCCTGGACGCTGACCTTCCAGGTACCGGCGGAGGCGTTCGTGAGCGTCCAGTCCGGCTCGAAGGTGAACGTCTGCGAGCAGGTGGAGGTGGTGGCACTCGTGGCTTCGCAGTCCGCGTGGACGTAGTACTGGTTCGACACGATGCGGTCGTCATAGGTCTGGTACGGATTGGCTCCGTCCGGTCCGCGCCACAGGACGAAGTCCGCGTCCTGGATGCCGGACGGGTGGGTGAACGTCCCCGACACCGTGACCGTCTTGTCGTAGATGTCGAGTACGACGTCGGGGTTGCCTTCGAACGCCACGTCGGCGATCCGGACATCACCCTGGGTTCCCTCTGCGTGGGCACCGGGGACGGCGAGGCCGGCCAGCGCGGCGACGGCACCGAGCACGGCAGAGGCAGCGCGCTTGCGCATGTATCTCCTTCACGGAGCGAAGAGCAGGAAGTCGCCGCGGGGCGCGGCGGGGCAGGTGCGGCGGGCACAGCGGCCGCACGGACTGCCCGCTCTCCCCAGCGCACCACCGGACCCGAACGTCACAGCGAGTTCAGCGCGGCGGTCACCGTGCCGCGCAGGGTCCGCGCGTCGGCGCCGGCGCGGGAGCGCAGGTTGACGCCGTAGGCGAGCAGGGCGAGGAGGTCCGCCACGGCCGCCGGGTCGGTGCCCTCGGCCAGCTGCCCCTTCGCCTCGGCCGTGGTGAGCGCCGCGTACAGGGCGTCGCGCAGCTCTTGGTGGTGCCGGTCGAGGACGGCGCGTACGCCGGGGTCGCCGTTCTCGGCACCCGCGTGGGCGTTGGCGGCCATGCAGCCCCAGCGGGCGTGCTCGCCCGAGCACCGGGCCCGGATCAGCCCGTCGAAGAAGTCCGCCACGGCGGGCAGTCCCCGGTCGTCCTCGGCGAGCCGGCGGAACATCGGACGGGACCGCCGCTCCAGATAGCGGCGCAGCGCGGCGAGGTACAGCTCCTGCTTGCCGCCGAAGGTCGCGTACAGGCTGGAGCGATTGAGGCCGGTCGCGGTCACGACGTCCTGGATCCCGGTCGTGGCCGCGCCCTGCCGCCAGAACAGCAGCATCACGGTGTCCAGGGCCGCGTCCGGATCGAAGTGCTTGACGTCCGGCATGTGTCAGCTCACCTGCCATCTTGAAATACTGGTTCCAAGATACCGCGGCGCGTCCCGATGCCGTTGGCCGATTCGGGCTTGGCCATCAGTCCCATGCGTTGAAGAGCACTCCGCCCAATGTGGTGATGCCGTAGAGGCGAACTTCGCGCCACTCGCCCTGGGTCAGCACCGAGGTGTCGATGTCCGAGAGCGACAGAGTGAGCTGCGCGCGATCAAGCACTGCGAACCCCAGGTCGGCAAAGACATGGGCCCACGGTGGCGGTGCGAGGAACTCCTCGGTGTACCAGTCCCGGCGCTCCTGAGCGAATGCGATCCAGGGGTGGTGGGCGTGACACAGGACGACGCACTCGCCTGCGCCCTCGATGACCGTCGCGGTGTGGAACGTACGAGGGTACGTCTGTTCCTCCATCTCGCCCACATGGCCTTTGGCCGCCCGGGCGGCTGCATACAGCGCCGCCCGGAACGCCCGCGGGTCGGTTTCCGGTGGCGGCCCGTCCTCCGGCCGGAAGAAGCCCGTGGCGCCTCGCGGCAATGTGAACGCTGCGTCCTTGTCTCCAGCCATGCGGCTCATTCTCTCCAGCCCTGGTGCGGGGCCGCGCTCCCCCGTATCTTGGAACGATCGTTTCAAGTAGTGCGGTCCGAGCCGGCCACCATCCGGAGGAAACCCACCATGACCAGCCTCACCACCGAACTGCGCACCTTCTACGCGGCACGCCAGGAGCAGATCCCCGCCGAGATACGGGAGGTCATGCGGCGGGCGGACCGGGATCTCGCCGCCTCCGGGCAGGCCGAGCGCGCCCGCGCCGCCGGCGACCGGGCCCCGCGCTTCCGCCTGCCCTCCGCGACGGGCCGCACCGTGGCCCTGGACGACCTGCTCGCCACCGGCCCGGTGGTGCTCACCTTCTACCGCGGCGCCTGGTGCCCGTACTGCAACATCGCCCTGCGCGCCCTCCAGCGGCACCACGCCGGCATCACCGCCCGGGGTGCCCGCCTCGTCGCCGTCTCGCCACAGATCCCCGACGAGTCCCTCACCCTCGCCGAGAAGCACGACCTGGCCTTCGACGTGCTCAGCGACCTCGGCTCGGACACCGCCCGGCAGTACGGCCTCGCCTTCGACCTGCCCGACGACCTCGCCGCCGTCTACGACGAACTGGGCTTCGACCTCCAGCGCGTCAACGACGGCCACCCGCGCACCCTGCCGATACCGGCCACCTACGTGATCGACCGGACCGGCACCATCCGCTGGGCCTTCGTGCACACCGACTACACCACCCGCGCCGAACCCGCCGACATCCTCCGGGCCCTCGACGCCCTGGACTGCGGCAGCGCCTAACGGACCGTCCAGGTCAGCGAGTTGGACGCCTGGGCGCGCGCCGCCGGGTCCCGCAGGGCCGCCGTGCGATCGGTCACCGTCGCCGTGACCGAGTGGCCGTGGCCGCGGACACCCAGCACGTGGGGTGTCACCGCGCGGGCGCCGGCCGCCCAGGGGATCTCCCTGCCGTCGACGTACCAGGTGAGGCGGAGGTCGGCGAGGCCGGTCAGCGGGGCGAGGCGGACCGTGATCGGCCGGTTCCCGCGCACCGGCTCGGCGGTCGGGACGGAGGAGGTCAGCGCGTCCGCGTCGGCGTAGAAGCCGGCGATCATCGCCTCGCGTCCGACGACGTTGAACTCGGTCGAGGCCAGGGTGCGCATGAGGGAGGTGTCGGTCGGGCGGTGGATGCCGGTCTCGTAGTAGCCGCCGCCCTCGTAGGTGCCGACGACCGAGCCGGTCGGGTCCTGGGTCCCCGCCCAGCGGTGCCACTTCGCCGCCGCCGGGTCGCGGGGGAGGGTGAGGTTGGCCGCGGCGGGCTCCTCGGCCCAGGGGTAGGCGCCGTAGCCCGGGTACTGGTACTCGTCGGCCAGCCTGCCTATGGAGTGGCCCAGTTCATGGGCGCCTATCAGGTACGACCGGTCGTTGTCGGACGACATCGTCGCCACGCCGTGGAAAGGAGAGGCCGGCGGCAGGTCGGCGGTGGAGTAGCCGGCGCCGCCGTACTTGGCGGAGTTGGCGACGACGAAGACGATGTCGGCGTCCGGGGCGAGGCCGGCGTACCGGGCGACCGCGTCGGTGTCGACGCACAGCAGGCGTTCGAGGCCGTCGCAGAAGAAGGCGGAGCGCAGCGCGGTGTCCTTCACGACGTCGGCCGTGGGGTCGCCGGAGACACCGGACTCGGCGGAGACGGTGTCGACCAGCCAGATGTTGAACAGGCCCCGGTAGCTCCGGTACGGCTCGACACCGAAGATCGCGTCCAGTTTCTCCTCGGCGTCCGCGGCGAACTCGCCCTGCTCGTCGGCGGTGTAGCCGTCGCCCAGCACCACCAGGTCGAGCCGCCCGGACACCGGTCCGGTCCGCTGGAGCCGCCGCACCGCCGGCTCGGCGGCCTCCCGCGGTGAGCGGTGGGCGGCCGGGCCGTGCCCGGCCGGGTGCACCGGGACGGTCACCTGGCGGGGCTCGCCGCCGGGGCCGGGGAAGTACTCGACGTGCTGGGTGCGCTGCGCGGGGGCGGCCGCCTCGGCCGTCCCCGAACCCGCTCCCCCGGCCAGCGCCGCCACGGCGGCGAGAGCGGCTGCGGCGGCGCTGATCCAGCGTGTACACGGTCTTGCGCGGTGCGGCACGGCGACCTCGCTAAGTGCTAAGTTAAGTGCATTTAATGGCGCGCTTAACTTAGGGGCGCGGACGCGAACAGGCAAGACCGAAAAGCAAGTTGAGTGCACCCGATCACTCGGTGCCGGCGCTCCCGTGCCGCACCGCGCTGTGGGCGAGCCACTCGGACCAGGTGAGGTTCCAGTCGCCGTAGCCGTTGCCGGCCTCGACGATCTCCTTGGAGCCGGTGACGCGGATGACGTCGCCGGGGATGACCCGCCGGTAGAAGCGCTCGGCGGTGCCGTCGGTGGCGAGGCCGACACAGCCGTGGGTGACGTTGGCCCGGCCGGCGTTGGTGTCGGCGTTGGGGTTCTGGTGGACGTAGGTGCCGGACGTGGTGACGTGCACCGCCCAGGCGTAGTAGCCGTGGTAGGCGTCGCCGAGGCCGACGGTCCGGGAGTCCATGTAGACCTTGGGCTGCTTGTCCAGCACCACCATGGTGCCGTTCCAGGTGTCCAGACCGGGCCGGCCGGCGGTGACCGGGATCCGGGTGACGGGCCTGCCGTCCTCCCGGACCGTCATGGTGTGGGCGCGCACGTCGACGGTCGCGGTCAGGGAGCGGCCGATGGTGAAGTGCCGTACGGCCTTGGTGCCGACGCGCAGGGTGACGCGGGTGCCGGGCTTCCAGTACGCCGGGGGGCGGTAGTCGACGCGCTGTCCGTCGAGCAGATTGCGGTCCTTGACCCAGCTCCAGGCGCCCGCGACGGCGGGCTCGGTGCCGACGGTGAGCCGGCGCTCGACCTCGGCGCGCTGGGCGGCGGGGACGGGGTGCGGGAAGGTGACGGATATCGGCATGCCGACGCCGACGGTGGCACCCTCACCGACGTTCACCCTGGCCTCGGCGAGGACGGCCGGTTCGGGGGCGGCGGACGCGGTCCGGCCGGGCGCGGCGGTGGGCGTGGCCCCGCCCGTGCCGGTGCGGCCGGTGGGCTCGGTCGCGGCCGACGAGGTGGTGGCCGCACAGCCGGTCGCCGCGAGTACGAGCGCGCAGGCCGCCGCAAGGGCGCCGGCGACGGTCCGCGCGCGGCGCGGGTGACGGACGGCCGGGTGGTGCGGGCGGTCGTCGGCCGGGCGGTGCGAACGGTTGCTGGTCGAGTCGTGCGTGGACACGGAATTCCCCCTGAAGTGTGTGCTGTCGTGGTCTCTACGCACCGCAGTGGGGCCGGGTTGCATCCGGGTTCGGGGAATTCCACGGCTTCCCTGTCCGGGCGGACGGCGGGCCCGGTCCGACCCGTAGGATCACCTCTCCACACGGGGATGGGGGGCCGATGACCGAGGAGGAGTTCGACGCCTTCTACGCGGCTGCCTTCCCGCGCCTGGTGGGGCAGTTGTACGCGTTCACCGGCGACCACGCCGAGGCGCAGGACGTCGTCCAGGAGGCCTTCGTCCGGGCCTGGGACCGGCGTGCGTCGTTCGACGCGGCCGAGGCGCCCGAGGCGTGGATCCGCACGGTCGCCACCCGGCTCGCGGTCAGCCGCTTCCGGCGGGCCCGGCGCTGGCTGGAACTCGTCCGCGGGAACACCCCGCCGGAGCAGACCCCGGGGCCCGGGCCCGAGCACGTCGCCCTGGTCGCCGCCCTGCGCGAACTGCCCCCGCCACAGCGGCTGGCCGTGGTCCTGTACCACGTGTGCGACCTGAGCGTGGAGCAGATCGCGGCGGAGACCGGCTCGCCCGTGGGGACGGTCAAGGCACGGCTGGCCCGCGGCCGCGCCGCCCTCGCCCGCCATCTGTCGCCCGAGGAGGCTGAGACCATGACCGGGACGAAGGAGGCCACGCATGCCTCATGACCCGTCGCTCCCGGCCGCGTCCGGGGAGCCGGCCGACCAGCTGACCACCGCGTTGCGCGAGGTGGCCGCCCAGGGCCGGCGCTCCGCCCCCGGCTCCGGTGCCGCCGTGCGGCGCCGGGCCGCGGCACGCCGCCGGACCCGCCGGGCCGGGCTGGCCGCGGCGGGGCTCGTCGTCGCGGGCTCGGCCGTCCTCGCCGGTACGGCCCTGCTGGACTCCGCCGAGCGGCCGGCGCACCCGCCCGCGGCGACCGCCTCCACCACCGCTCCGGCGCCGCCCCCGTCCCCCGAGGACGGCACCGTCCGGGACGTCAGGATCGACCTGACCACTCTGGAACTCCGGGCGGGCAGGCGGACGTTCGCCATCTCCGCGCCCGGCATGAACCAGCCGTTCCGCGACGATTCCGTCGGCCGCGTCACCGAGCGCCTGCGCAGCGTGCGGTTCAGCTCCTCGCCGACGGGTGAGGTGGAGCAGCACGACTGGGTGCTGGCCTTCCAGGGCCCGCGGGGCGAACAGCACTTCCTCTACGGCGCCGACGGCACGGCCGACGTTCCCGGGCGCCGCCCGTCGACGCTGGGCCTGATCGGCCTGCGCACCGCCGACGCGCGCTGGCTGTACGAGCACACCACCGTCGGCGCACGGGTCACGATCACCGGCAGCGGCACCTGAGCCGGCGGGTGAGGTGTCTCCGGGTGGCGTCTGCCGCCGGGTTCACGTGGTCGCCCGGATCAGCCGGCGGCCTTCCACACGGTGACGTCCATGGCGATCACGGGGGCCGCGACGGCCTCCTTATGGAAGATCTGCGTGACCTTCGAGGCGACCACCCTGCCCTGGTCCGTGACGGTGCACAGGGTCGCCCCCTCGACCACCTCGTTCGTCTTCGCCTCGGTGACGTCCTGCATCTGCGTGGAGGCCAGCGGAGCCGTACCCGCGGCCTCGACGCAGGAGGCCGCGGTGGCCGTCTCCCCCGAGGGCAGGACTCCCGTCGCGCGCTTGCCGTCGGGTGACAGGTAGCCCCAGAGAGGGTTGCGGTAGTTCAGCTCGTAGCGCGCCCTCTCCTCTTCGGTCTGCTGGGTGTACTCCTCGTCGGTGAGCGGGACCACCCACGGCTGGGCGTCGAAGTCCACGACGAAGTATGCGTCGGGAGCGGTGAGCCGCAGTCTTCCGGTGTGCTCGACCTCGTACACCGGGGAGGCGGAGGGGCTTGCCGCCGCCGGGCTCGGCGTGGGCTTCGCGGCGGCCGCGGACGAGCCGGGCGTGTGCCTCGCCGTGCTGCCGTGCGCGGAGTCGCCGGCAGAGCCGGAGGAGTGGTCCCCGCCGGACTTCACCGCATACACCGTGAAGGCGACGGTGGCGGCCACGGCGGCGGCCGCCCCGACCACCGTCCACGTGCGCCGCTTGCCACCCGGCGGTCCGGGCGGACCGGGCGGCAGCGGCGGCACCGTGTAGTAGTTGTTCGTCTGGGTGCGGATGCTCTGGTTCCGCTGATCGAACTCGGACATGACCGCTTCTCAGAAGAGGCCGGGCAGCGCGGCGATGAGGGAACTCAGCGCCGTGGCGAGGCCGGCGGCGGAGCCGATGCCCGCGAGGATCGCCCGGCCGCGGCTCAGCCTGCGGCCCACCGCGTCCGCCGTGGCGTCGGGGCGCTGCGCGGCCTGTGTGGCCTGGCTGATCTCGTGCCGGACGTCGGCGGCGGTCTCCTCGTCGAGCACGCCGTGTTCCTCGGCCCGGCCGATCTCCTCGGCGAAGGACCTGAGCCGGCTCAGCAGCTCCTCCCGGCTCGCCGCGTTGCCGTAGTCGGCACCGAAGGCCACGTTGTACTGGGTGGTGACGTTCTGGCCCCGCTGGTCGAACACGCTCACGCTGTCTCCTGGTCGGCACGGTGGGGCAGCAGAGTAGCGGACCGGAGGATGCGCGAACGCCTTTTCCTGCCAAGCGAGTTGGCCGGGACGGACGTGAGTTCGGACAGCGCCGGGTGACCGGCGCCCGCGGTTCCCGGCGGGCGGCGCCCACCCGGCCGCGGCGGGACCCGCCGGGTCTCACTCCTCGTCGCTGGTCCGCACCGGAGTCGACCGTCCCGGCTCGGGCAGCTCGGCCAGCTCGGCCCGGACGAGCAGGACGTCACCGATGAACAGGTCGTACAGGAGGATGCCGATCATGCCGCCGATCAGCGGCCCGGCGATCGGGATCCACCAATAGGCGCTGAACGCGCCGGACACGCTCCCCGGGAAGGCCAGGCTGTCCCATCCCGCCGCGTACGTGAACAGGCGCGGCCCGAAGTCACGTGCCGGGTTGATGGCGTAGCCGGCGTTGGCACCGAAGGACATGCCGATGGCGGCGACGGCGAAGCCCACGATCAGCGGCCCGAGGTTGGCCTTCACGGCCTGGTTGCGCAGGTCGATGACGGCGGCGATCAGCATGAGCAGGAAGGCCGTGCCGACGATCTGGTCGATCAGCGGCCCCCAGATGCCGCCGTGGAAGTAGGGGGCCGGGAAGGTCGCGAAGATGGAGAACGTGGCGTTCGTGTGTCCGTTGACCTTCGGCCCCGGCACGGTGTGGTCGTAGGCGTCGATCGCGTTGTGGTAGACGAGGTAGACCAGCGCCGCCCCGGTGAGGGCGCCGACGACCTGCGCGAACCAGTACGGCAGGACCTTCGCCCAGGAGAACCCGCGGCGCAGGGCCATCGCCAGCGTCACCGCCGGGTTCAGATGGGCGCCGCTGATGCCGCCGGCCACGTACACGCCGAAGACGACGGCCAGGGCCCAGCCCCAGGTGATCAGGAGCCAGTCACCGGCCGCGAGGAAGATCGTGGTGGTGGTGGCGGCCCGGCCCGAACCGGGCAGCGCGGCGACCGCCATCGCGACCACGCCGCAGCCGAAGGAGATGAGGACGAAGGTCCCGAGGAACTCCGCCAGGCACTCGCCCAGCAGCCCGCCCCGGCTTCTGAGCCGGGAAGGCCGGACGAGCGGAGGGATGTCCACAGCCATGGAGGCCCCCTTTGAAGAGAGCAATGCGGCCAATATCACCATATTGGCCCACAAAGTCACTCCCCGCAGGGTGACGCTCCCGCCGCTCCCGCCCGGCGGGTCAGCTGCCGAGGTCGGCGGCGTAGTGGCGGAAGCCGTGCCGGTCCCGGTGCAGGCCCCAGAGGGTCTCCGCGAGGACGTCCGGGTCCTTGCGGGCGTGCCCCGCGGTGATCGCCCCCGGGATCACCAGCTGCGCGACATGGATGCCCTCCCCGGCGAGCCGGTCGTGCAGCAGATGGCCGTACGCGCTCTCCGCGGCGAAGGCGATCGAGGTCCCGGCCCGCTCGGGATGCGGTACGGCGGCGGTCCCGCCGTTGACGAACAGGATCGTCCCGCGCCCGAGCCGCCGCATCCCCGGCAGCACCGCCTGCACGGCGGCCACCGCCCCGTACACCGAGAACTCGATCGGCCCCAGCAGGTCCCGGTGGCCGGTGTCCAGCACGGGCCGCATGAAGTCCCGGTGCGGGACCGGGCTGTACTGGAGCACCTCGACCGTCCCGAGGGCCCCGGCGAGGCCGGCGAGCGCCGCGGCCAGCTCCTCGGGCCGGCGCACATCGGCACAGAACCCGCGAGCGGTGATCCCCTCGTCCGCGAGCGCCTCGGCGATGACGTCCAGCCGTGCCCTGTCCCGGGCGACGAGCCCGACGCCGAACCCCTCGCGTCCGAACCGCCGGGCCACGGCCGCACCGAGCCCGGGCCCGGCTCCCACGATGGCGATACTGGTCATGCCCGGCATCCGTACCGCGCGGGCCCGCACCTCACACCGGCTACGACACCGCGGCCGCCGGCGCCCCGGCCGGCACCGCCCGCGCCGCCCGGAGGCGTTCCACCTGGGCGCCGGTGACGGCCCGCACCGCGAACGCCCCGGCGACGGCCGCCCCGATCACGGCCGCGTCACTGGCGAGCAGCGGCCACACCTCGGTGTACGCGCGGGCGATGATCTCGTCGGTGGAGTCGCGGTACACGATCCCCACCCCGCTGAGCATGCCGATCAGCCACAGCCCCCACCACACGTCGACGGAGACGGGCGGCTTGCGCTCCGGGGCCGTACACCGGAACGCGTCGACGACGATCCCCCGCGGGAACCACAGATTGACGACCGGGACGATCCACCCGAGGTACACCCAGATCCCCGCGTACTTGGGCGCCTGCCCCGACAGCGCCTGCGCGGTCTCGCGCACCCGCCACAGCCAGGACAGGAAGAGCAACGCGCAGAGCACGGCGGCGCAGCCGCCCAGGGCGGTGACGAAGTGGTACGAGTCCTCCAGCCCGTTGAGCGGCCGGTGCACCCCGTTCCCCTGGTCCGGCGGGCCCGACGCCGGCTCCCCGGCCAGCGCCAGCCGCGCCTCCCACACTCCGCGTACCGCCCAGGCGAGCCCGGCGAGCAGCAGTCCCCCGACCGCCAGCCGCCCGGCCACCTGTACGGGCCGGTGTGCGAGCGACTGCTCGACGGCCTGGTTCATCTGTTCGTTCACGGGCTCATCCTGACCCACCCGAGCCGCTCCCGACCAGGCCGCACGCCACCACGGCCGCGGCCGGACACCGGCTCGGCGTCACGCCCGCTCGGCGTCACGCCCGCACGGCATCACGCCCGCACGGCGTCACGCCATCCAGAAGAAGACCGCCGTCATGCGTCTCTCCTCCAGCGTCCTGCCGTGGTAGCCGGTCGCGCTGTGCACGAGGTTGGCGTTGTACAGGAGCAGCCGGTTGTACCGGTGCGGGACGCGGACGTCCTCCTCGAAGGCGTCCGGCGCGACGAAGCGGGTGCCGAGGGCCTCGACCAGGTTGGTGTGCGGGGCCTGCACGACGTTGCCGCCGAGCCGGCCGCCGGGCAGCGACTGGCGGTAGAAGCTGGTGCCGCAGTCCTTGGGCACGTTCGGGTTGAGGTAGAGCACGGCAGCGTACCGGCACAGGGCGCGGGAGTCGGTGTGCGGGCGGGGCCGGCTCTCGCCCTCGCCGACCACCTGGACGCAGTTGTGGTTGAGGGTGCCGCCGCCGGGCGTCTGCTGCACCCACAGCTCCTTCGCCCCGGTCGCCTGCTTCACCAGCCGCTCGACCCGGGCCAGTTCCGGCGGTTCCAAACCGGGCATGGCGCGCAGGCCGGGCCAGGCCTCGGAGGTGTACGGATACCCCTCGACCCAGTCGTCCTTGGCCAGGCACCGCTCCCGTACGGCGTCGATGCCGGGCAGGACGTCGTCCAGCACCCAGTAGTCACGGCCCTTGGTGGGCTTGCGGTAGGGCAGGACGGGCAGCGCGGCGGGGTGCCGGGGCGGAGGCTGTGGCGGCATGCCGCGAATCTAGGCGCGGGCCTGCCCAGGCTTCTCCCGCGGAGAGGTCAACCTTGCGCCGTGCACAGGTCAACTTTCGGCCAACGGCACCGGGGAGAATCTTTACCTGAAAACGCCGAGACGAATCGCTCCCGCAGCCGTACTCCTGTGCGTCCGAACCGCCCGCGCCGTCCCTGCGGGCAGGATCCACGACCGGGCAGGAGGCACGGTGCGCTTTTCGCGGAACGCGACGGGAACTCTCTTCGTGGGCGGTGCGATGGTGCTGACCCTCGCGGCACTCGCCTACCCGGGCATGCTCGGGCTCGACACCGTCTCCAGCTCCCAGACGCGCATCATCGCCAACACCCAGTGGGGGCCGCTCACCGAGGGCGACCGGGACTTCGTGGTCAAGGTGCGGGCGGCCGGCCTGTGGGAGTACCCGCTCGGTCAGATCGGGCTGCAGAAGGGCTCCAGCAAGGCGGTCAAGACGGCCAGCGAGCACCTGATCGACGGGCATGCCGCACTGGACGCCTCCTGCCGCAAGCTCGCCCCGATGCTGAACATCACGCTGCCCAACGTGGCGAGTCCTCAGCAGCAGGGCTTCGTCAACCAGCTCAAGGCGGAGAGCGGCAAGCAGTTCGACACCGACTTCGCCAACATCCTGCGGATGACGCACGGCTCGATCTTCAACACCATCGCGAAGGTCCGCTCCACGACCAAGAACTCGCTGGTGCGGGCCCTCGCCGACCAGGCCAACAACACGGTCCTGGACCACATCACGGTGATGGAGAAGACCGGTCTGGTCGACTTCGAGCAGACCATCTTCAACCAGACCACCCCGCCGAAGCTGCCCCAGTCCGACCTGACGCCGCCGGCCCCCGCCGCCGGCCAGCCGGAGGTGGTGCTGACCCCGCCGCCGACCGCCACCTCCACACCGCTGGACCTGAACGGCCTGTCCGGCGGCGCAGCGGGCAGTGGCACCGCACCCACCCCCGGCCCCACGGTGGGCTAGCCCAGCCAGACCGTCGTGTCCGGTGGCAGCACCTTCCCGTCCGGCAGCGGGGTGCTCGTCAGCAGCACCTCGCCCGGTGGCAGCGGTACCGGCTCGGCGCCCAGGTTGGTGACGCTCCGCCAGGTCTCGGTGCGGGTGAAGTCCAGCACTCCGGCGGGCGCGTCCTCCGTCCAGTCCAGCGTCTCGCCGTCCAGCAGCTTGCGGCGCAGCCGCAGAGCCGTGCGGTACAGCTCCAGCGTGGAGCCCTCCGCGTCGGCCTGCGCCTCGACGGCACAGGCCGCGAAGGACGCCGGCTGCGGCAGCCAGCCCGCCCCGGGCCCGAAGCCGTACGACGGTCCGGTCGTCGTCCACGGCAGCGGCACCCGGCAGCCGTCACGGCCCTTGCGGACATGGCCGGTCTGTTCCCAGATCGGGTCCTGGAGCACCTGGGTGGGCAGGTCGGCGACCTCCGGCAGGCCGAGTTCCTCGCCCTGGTAGAGGTAGGCCGAGCCGGGCAGCGCCAGCATCAGCAGGGTCGCCGCCCGGGCCCGGCGCAGGCCGGCCGCCGGGTCGACGGCGGGCGCCGTGCCGCCCGCCAGCAGCCAGGCGTCCGGGTCGGTACCGGGCGGCAGCATGAGGCGGGAGGCGTGGCGCACGACGTCGTGGTTGGACAGCACCCAGGTCGCGGAGGCTCCGACGGTCCGGGCCGTGGCCAGCGAGCCGGTGATGACCTGACGCAGCTCCTCCGCGTCCCAGTGGGCCTCCAGGTACTCGAAGTTGAACGCCTGGCCCAGTTCGTCGGGGCGGGCGTACAGGGCGCGGCGGGCGTCCGGGACCCAGGCTTCGGCCACGGCGGTGCGCGGCGGGCTGTAAGCGTCGAAGATCTTGCGCCAGTCCCGGTAGATCTCGTGGACCTCGTCGCGGTCCCAGTACGGGTGGCTGCCCGGCTCCACCCACCGCAGGGCCTCCTCGCCGGTCGCGCCGATGTCGCCGAGGTCCCGCAGCGGCTCGGTGAGGTCCTTGGCCAGACCATGGGCGACGTCGACGCGGAAGCCGTCCACGCCCCGGTCGGACCAGAAGCGCAGGGTGGCGCGGAAGTCGGCGCGGACGTCCTCGTTGTCCCAGTCGAGGTCGGGCTGTTCGGGGGCGAAGAGATGGAGGTACCACTCCCCGTCCGGGACCCGCCGCCAGGCGCTGCCGCCGAACACCGACTGCCAGTCGCTGGGCGGGAGTTCACCGTGTGCCCCGCGCCCCGGCCGGAAGACGTACCGGTTCCGGGCGGCGGAGCCGGGCCCGGCGCGCAGCGCCTCCTGGAACCAGGGGTGCAGATGCGAGGTGTGGTTGGGGACGATGTCCACGACGACCTTCAGGCCCAGCCGGTGCGCCTCGGCGACCAGGGCGTCGAAGTCGTCCAGGGTGCCGAGGCGCTCGTCGACACCGCGGTGGTCGGCGACGTCGTAGCCGCCGTCGGCGAGTTCGGAGGGGTAGAAGGGGCTCAGCCACAGGGCGTCGACGCCGAGCGTGGCGAGGTGGTTCAGCCGCTCGGTGACGCCTTTCAGGTCCCCGAGGCCGTCGCCGTCGGCGTCGGCGAAGCTGCGCGGATAGACCTGGTAGATGACGGCCTGCCGCCACCAGTCGGGGTTCCTGGACGAGAGGTCCGGCGAGAGGTCTGCCATACGGGCTCCATGGGACGGACTACAGTACAGAATCTGTATCTGTCCACATTGCCCGGAAAGGGAACCTTTCGATGGTGGGTCAGGGGGCGCAGTGCGCCAACAGGCCCTGTACCTCCGCGTCCACCACCCGGTAGCGCACCACGCGCCCCTCCTTCTCGCCCGCCACCACCCCGGCCGCCCGCAGCAGCCGCAGCGCCTGGGAGACGGCGGGATCGTTCATCCCCGTGGCGACCGCGAGATCGGACACGGCCAGCGGGCCGGTGCGATGCAGGGCGAGCAGCAGCGCGAGCCGATTGGCGTCGGCGAGCAGGGAGAACCGGTCGGCCCAGGCGCGCAGACGACCCACCTCACCGATGGCGGCGATCGCCTCACACACCCGGTGACCGTCGATGGTCCGACGGTCGGCTCGGTCGGCAGGCACGAGATGCATGCCGCCATCCTCGCAAACCTCTATGTGATCTTGAATACCTGCACAGGTGAGCAACTGTGCAGGGAGGGCCGAAGCCCCCTACTGTGGGCGGGCCGTGGTGTTCGGGAAGTCGATGCAAGGTCGACGCGGCCCTCGCCACTGTGATCGGGGAGTTCCCGTTCCGTCCGGCTGACCGCCGGGCCACTGGTCGCACGACCGGGAAGGCAGGGACGGCGGACGTACGACCCGTAAGCCAGGAGACCGGCCACGGCAGCTCATGAAAGATCCACGAGGTGCTGGAGCTGACCGCATGAACCCGCCCGGGACATCCCTGTCCGAGTCCAGGCCCGCGTCCTTCCGCTGGCGACGCGAGGACACCGTCAAGACGGTGGGGCTGATGGCCGTGATTCTCGCCCTGCACGTCGTCGCCTTCGGGATTCTCTTCCTGCTCGTCGCGCCCCGGCACTACCAGGTGGGCAGCGAGGTCTTCGGGGTCGGTCTCGGCATCACCGCCTACACCCTCGGCATGCGGCACGCCTTCGACGCCGACCACATCGCCGCGATCGACAACACCACCCGCAAGCTGATGGCCGACGGCAAGCGGCCGGTGTCGGTGGGGTTCTGGTTCGCGCTCGGCCACTCCAGCGTGGTGGTGCTGCTGGCACTGCTGATCGCGGGCGGCACCTCTCTCGCCGGGAAGGTGATGAACGAGGGCTCCACCACCCACCAGGTGCTCGGCTTCCTCGGTACGACGATCTCCGGCACGTTCCTCTATCTCATCGCCGCCCTGAACCTGGTCGCCCTGGTGGGCATCCTGAAGGTGTTCCGGGCGATGCGGGCGGGCTCGTACGACGAACAGGAGCTGGAACAGCACCTGGACTCGCGGGGATTCATGAACCGCGTCCTCGGCCGGCTGACGAAGTCCGTGTCCCGGCCGGGCCAGATGTACCCGCTGGGCTTCCTCTTCGGCCTCGGCTTCGACACGGCCACCGAGGTCACCCTGATGGTGATGGCGGGCTCGGGCGCGGCGGCCGGCCTCCCCTGGTACGCGATCCTCTGCCTGCCCCTCCTCTTCGCCGCCGGGATGAGCCTGTTCGACACGCTCGACGGCACGTTCATGAACTTCGCCTACCAGTGGGCGTTCTCCAACCCCGTCCGCAAGGTCTTCTACAACCTCGCCATCACCGGCCTGTCCATCGCGGTCGCCTTCTTCATCGGGACGATCGAGCTGGTCGGTGTCATCCACGAGAAGTTCGACCTGCGCGACCCGGTCACCGGCTGGGTGGCCGACCTGAACCTGGACAGTGTCGGCTACCTCATCGTCGGCCTGTTCGTGGCGGTGTGGGCGGCGGCCCTGGCGTACTGGCGGCTGGCGCGGGTGGAGGAGCGCTGGTCGGCCGCCGCCACGCCCGCCGAGTAGCCAGGAACGTGCCTGTTCACCCGGCCCGTTTGATCCACTGCTGTTCCTGGTCCCCGAACGCGCATTCGACGAGTTGCACCGGACCGTTCAGCTGGGCGGCCGCAAGGCATTTGTGCTGGGCGGCGTTCCGGTAGACCCAGCGGTTGCCGCCGACGGCGATCTGGTGCCACCTCGTCACTGCGCCACTGCTGTCGCAGTTCTGCATGGACACTTCGGCATTGCCGTTGAATACGGCGGCGGCGCACAGCTCCTGGCCGCCGATCCGTTGCATGAGCCGTACGGTGGTGCCGCCTTCGGGGTTCACGTCCCACACCTGGTTCGGCGAGCCGTGCCGGTCGTAGACCAGGACACTGGAGTCTGTTCCTCGGCCGCCGTCGTTGTCGAGGACGTATCCGGGGCTGGCGACGTTCTCCAGCACCAGCCCGCCCTGTGCCGCAGCCTGGCCCGTCAGCGCAGTGGAAACGAGAAGCGCGGCGCCGATCGAAGCGATGACCGCCCCTGTCCTGGTCCTGTCCACAGATGACTCCCTCGCTCTTGCCGGCCCCGGCGGCAGGTCGCACCGCGTCCCTGACCGCTTGCCAAGCCCTTGGACCACTACGGGATGATCCTTGCCCGCAAGCAGGCCGGACAGGGCATCTGCCCGCCTCCCGTCACCTGAAGTCGGTATTCCCCTCGACCGGGTGGCGCCATGGGGACGGTGTCGCAGAGCTGCCTCGATCCGCTGTTGCATCTCCTTCCCGTCCGGCCTGGACACCGACGACCGGCCGAGTGGCCGTCTGGCTCGTCACGTGATCGCCAAGACGCTGCCTAGCGCCGGACCGTCTCCAGGTACAGCTTCACGTACCGGTCGACGTCCACCTCCAACGCCACGTCGACCAGCGCCCGTTCGCGGCCACCCTCGTGGATCTCGGACTCGCCGAGGCGGGGGCGGCGGTCCACGACGGTCTGGCCGCGGGCCGGACCGGGGGCGAGGGAGACCTCGACCGGGAGGAGGCTGGTCGTGATGCCCGCCGGGTCGGCGACCGCGCAGACCGCGCCAGCGTCGCCGAGGCCGCCCGCCTCCTCGGCCTCCGGCGGCTCGCCCTGGTGGGCCGGCCGGTGGGCGAGCAGCTCGCCGGCCAGGCGGGTGCCGGGCTCGCTGCTCGTACGCAGCCGGTGCACCTCGTCGCTGTCCACGACGACCTGCCGGAAGACGTCCAGGCCGTACATCGTGATCGGTACCCCGGCCGTGAGCAGGATCGCCGCGGCCTCCGGGTCGTGCCAGACGTTGAACTCCGCGACCGGCGTGGCGTTTCCGATCTCCACCGCACCGCCCATGAACACGATCCGCTCGATGTTCCGGGTCACCTCGGGGTGGGTGCGCAGCAGCAGGGCGATGTTCGTCAGCGGCGCCGTCGGGATCAGCGTCACCGGGCGCGGGGAGGCGAGGATCTCGCGGTGCAGGAGGGTGACGGCGTCGACGGCCGCCGGGGTCCGGGTGGGCGCGGGCAGGCCCAGGTCGCCCATGCCGTCGGCGCCGTGCACGTGCCGGGCCGAGCGGGCCGGTTCGAGCAGCGGGCGCTCGGCACCCCGGCCCACCGGGATGTCGGGGGCGCCCGCCTGCTCCAGCACGGTGAGCGTGTTGCGGACCACCCCGTCGACGTCGGTGTTCCCGGCCACGCAGGTCACCGCCCTGAGGT
This sequence comes from Streptomyces sp. NPDC036984, assembly GCF_055607665.1. Lineage (NCBI taxonomy): Bacteria > Bacillati > Actinomycetota > Actinomycetes > Kitasatosporales > Streptomycetaceae > Streptomyces > Streptomyces sp. NPDC036984. Next base: position 119,469 of record NZ_JBVJRL010000010.1, on the reverse strand, counting down.
CGAGTCCAGGGTGGCGTACGGCGAACAGCAGGGCCAGGGCGTCATCGACGCCGGTGTCGCAGTCGATGATCACAGGGATGGGCTGACCGGTCATGGCGGGCTCCTTCCGTCGTGCCGACCTTAGATCAGGCCCACAGTGCGGTGTCGCGTGCCGCCACCCGTTCGGCGATGCACCCGAGGAGTTCGCTCCCGGGCAGCGCACCGGGCCGGCGGCCGTCCCGCAGCCGTACGGCGGCCAGCCCGGCGCCGGCCTCCCGCGCGCCGATCACCGCCTGGTACGGCACCAGGCGCGCCGCGCGGATCCTGGCGCCCAGGGTGCCCTCCTCGGGCCCGGCGAGTTCGGCGCGCAGGCCGAGCGCGACCGCCTCCCGGACCAGCGCCGCCGCCTGCTCGCGCTGGTCCTCGCCGACCGGCAGCACGGCCAGCTGGACCGGGGCCAGCCAGGCCGGGAACGCTCCGCCGTGCGCCTCCAGGAGGTGGGCTACGGCCCGCTCGACGCTGCCGATGACGCTGCGGTGCACCATCACGGGCCGGTGCTTCGCGCCGTCGGCGCCGATGTAGTGCAGGTCGAAGCGGGCGGGCTGGTGGAAGTCGATCTGCACGGTGGACAGGGTGGACTCGCGGCCCGCCGGGTCCGCGATCTGCACATCGATCTTGGGACCGTAGAACGCGGCCTCGCCCTCGGCCTCCTCGTACGCCACCCCCGCCTCGGCGAGGACCTCCCGCAGCAGGTCGGTCGCCCGGCGCCACAGCTCCGGGTCGGCGACGTACTTGCCGCCAGCGCCGGGCAGCGACAGGCGGTGGCGTACGGCCTCGATGCCGAGGTCGGCGTAGGCGCGGGCGATCAGCTCCAGGGCGGCGCGGGCCTCCGCCACGGCCTGGTCGAGGGTGCAGAAGATGTGCGCGTCGTTGAGGTGGATGGCGCGGACCCGGGTCAGCCCGCCGAGCACGCCGGACAGCTCGGCGCGGTGCATGGCGCCCAGTTCCGCGATGCGCAGGGGCAGTTCGCGGTAGCTGTGGGAGCGGGAGCGGTAGATCAGGGCGTGGTGGGGGCAGAGGCTGGGGCGCAGCACGACCTCCTCCGCGCCGAGCTTCATCGGCGGGTACATGTCGTCGCGGTAGTGGTCCCAGTGCCCGGAGATCTCGTACAGCTCCCGTTTGCCGAGCGCGGGCGAGTACACGTGCCGGTAGCCGGCCCGGCGTTCGGCGTCCCGGATGTACTCCTCCAGGGTGTGCCGGACGACCGCACCGTCGGGCAGCCAGTACGGCAGGCCGGCGCCCATCAGCGGGTCGGTGTCGAAGAGGCCGAGTTCACGGCCGAGGCGGCGGTGGTCGGGCAGCCGGTGGTTCATTCCGGGACTCCTCGGTGAGGGAGGCGGACGCCCCGGGTGCACGACGAAGCCCCGGGGCGTGCGCCCCGGGGCTTCGATGCTGGTCAGGTGTCAGCGCGCCGGGACGGTCTCCGGCGTCGTCGTGCTCGACGGGTACTGCGGGGCGCGCTGCATGGACGCGACGCTACCGGCCCCGCCCGCCCCGCACCACGGATTTTCCGTTCGCCACCTCACCCGTACGCCTCTCCTCCCTACGCCCCTCACCCGCATACCTCTCTCCCCCACGCCCCTCACCCGTACGGACCGGAGCGCTGGTGAGCGGGTCGGGCCGGTGGTGCCGTGAGATCAGGCACCCGTCGGCCGCACGCAGCCCAGGAGGCTCCGATGACCCCCGCGATACGCCCGCCGCAGCTCCCCCGTGGCGTCCTGCTCTCCCTCCTCGCCACCGGTCTGCTCGCCGCCGGCGGCTGCGCGGCCCTCGGTCTGCGGCAGCCGGCGAGCGCGCCGCACCCCCTGCCCACGGTCGACGGGCCGGCCTCGACGGCCAAGGCGTCCGCGCGGCCCGACGGTGCCACGCTCAGCGACGAGCAGGTCGAGGCCGCGCTCATCAACGAGACCGACCTCGGCTCCCCCTGGACGCCCACGACCGGCGCGGCCACCTGGCGGGACGGGCTGCTGAAGGCGAGCACCACGGCCGGGGAGTGCCAGCGGCTGCTGGACGCCCTCTACAGCGACGAACTCCTCGGCGCGCCGGCCCGCGTCGCGGTCGGCCTGGACGAAACGGACAACGACGCCCAGCTCCGCTACCAGATCGGCGCCCGCCGCCCCTCGGACGTCGACGCCATGCTGTCCTGGCTGGGCACGCTGCCGACGCAGTGCGCGCGGTTCACGGCCACCACGGAACTCGGGCTGGTCGAGGACGTACAGGTGGTGGACGCCCCGCTGCCGGAGGTCGGGGACAGGCGCCAGGGCTTGCGCGTCACCCTCGCGAGTACGACGCCGGACGGGCGGGAGTTCCTGCTCAGCCTGGACGTGGCCGCCGTCCGGGTCGGCCAGGACTGCTTCGCGCTCACCAACGGCGGTCTCGGCGATGTGCCGAACGACGCGACCCAGGCCGCCGTCCAGATCGGCGCCCTGCGCCTGGCGGACGTCCGCAAGCAGGGCCGGGTCCAGGTGTGAGCCTCACAGCGGTGGCTGGGCCGGGGCCGGGCCGAGCGTGGTGGTGCCCGGAGTGGTGCGGTGCCCCAGGCCGGTGCGGTATGCGTCCAGGGCGGCCTCGGTGCGGCCGGTGCGGCGGAGCAGGTCGCCGAGGAGGCGGCACAGGTCGGCGAGGTCACCGGCGGCACCCGCGCGTTCCAGGATGCTGAGGGCGCGGACGTAGTGCTCCTCCGCCGCCTCGGTGTCCCGGGCGTCCTCGGCGATGATGCCCAGGAGGCGGTGCGCGGCGGCGGCGTGGACGGCGCCGCGCTCGGAGGAGAAGTCCCCGAGGACGCCCTCCAGCAGCTCGGCGGCCTCCTCGGACTTGCCCCGGCGGTGCAGGACGTCGGCCAGTTCGACGGCGGCCTGGCTGCGGTACAGGGCGGCGCGGCTCTCCGAGAGCATGGTGTGCGCCTGCCTCAGCTCGGCCTCGGCGCGGTCGAGTTCGCCGTTCTGGGCGCAGACGTAGCCGCGCATCCAGTGGCAGTTGGCCAGCTCGGTACGGAGCCGCAGCTGGCGGTAGAGCTCGGCCGCCTTGGCGAGGGAGGCGTCGGCCTCCGCGACCCGGCCCTCGGCGAGCAGGGTGCGCGCCACCGAGCGGTGCATACGGGCGATCAGCGCGGGATCGCCGGCCTGCGGGGCGAGCGCGAGGGCGAACTCGGCGGCCTGGGCGGCGCGGGCGTGGGCGCCCATGTCCATGTACGGGCCGATGACGCTGGCGTACAGCAGCAGCAGCGCGTCCGGGTCGTGCAGTCCGCCGCGGTTCAGCTCGTCGAGGGCGGACTCCAAAAGGTAGACCGCGTACCGGAGTTCACCCGCGAGGTAGTGGGCGACGGCCCGGCCGCGTACGGCGTGGACGCGCACCGGCAGGGTCTTGTCGGCCAGCAGCTCCTCGGCCTGCTCGAAGTACTCCCGCGCGGCGGTCAGCTCGCCGGTCTCCAGGGCGCATTCGCCGAGGCCGAGCAGGGCGGCGGCCTCTTCGCAGCCGAGCCCGTGGGTCTCCGCCTCGGCGCGCAGCGCGGTGTACTGGGCGGCGGCCTCCTCGGCGCGGCCGTCGGCGAGGATCCGCTGCGCCTCGGTGAGCCGTAGCCGCAGATCGGTGGCGAGGTGGGCGGGCCGGCCGACGGCCAGCTCCTCGAAGGCGACCCCGAGCCGGTCCGCGATGTGCCGCAGCGCCTCGTCGGAGGCCCGCGCCCGGCCCGCCTCCAGGGTGGAGATATAGGCGGGTGTGTACGCCGGTTCCGCCAGTTGCCGCTGAGTGAGCCCACGTTCGGTACGCAGCCGCTGCACCCGCCGTCCGATGACCTCCGGATCGTCCCGCTCCGGCATGCAGCGTGCCCCCCCCCAACTCCCCCGACGCCTCTTGCCGCCGAATCCGGCAGCCCCTAGGTTAAACGGCTAATTAAGCATGCTTAACAGGCCGCTGTCGTGTTGCGAGGTCGCCGTGTCCGGACGTACATCCGCACCCTACGCACGCCCCACCGCACGGAGGGCCGTAACAGCCGCGGTGATCGCCGCGGCGGCCCTGCTCCTCGCGGCGAATGCCGGCCCGGCCAGGGCGACGACAGCGGTCCCGGCCGCGCAGGTCACGACGTCCGCGTCGACACGTTAAAGAGCGCCGAGGAAGGCAGCCCACGCCCGGGGAGTCACGGCGAGGTGCGCCGCGTGAGGCTGCTTGGAGTCACGGACGGCGATGAGGGTGGGGAGGTCGGCGACCTCGATGCAGTCGCCGCCGCTGCTCCCGCTGTACGAGGACTTACGCCAGGCGGCAGTGCCGAGGGCGGCGCATTCGACGCACTCACCACCACTGGTGCCGCTGTACGAGGACTTACGCCACGTCGCGGCCTTCAGCTGCTTGCTGGTGTCCATAGCGCTCCTCCATGACGCGGGCGATCAGGTCGGCCGAGTCCTCCGATGAGAGGGCGGTGGCCTGCAAGCGAGCGTAACCGACTGAACGCTCCCTGATCACTTGTGGATTGGCGGTCATGTGCCCCTGGTCATAGCTCTCACAGTAGAAGAGGTCGGGATGGTCGTCGAAGCGCGCCACAGTGAATGAGCCCATCATTCCGGTGTGCGCGCCAACGGATGATGGCAGCACCTGGATGTGCACCCACGGGTTGTCCCGAAAGCAGGTGGCCTAGTTGCTCACGCATTACCCCCCGGTCGCCGACCATTTGGTGCAGCACTGCTTCGTCCATGACGATCCACAGCACCGGCGGCTGATCTCGTCGCAGTATGCGCTGCCGCTCCATGCGGGCGGCGACCATCTCCTCGACCCTGTCTGGATGGTCCACGCGCAGCAGCACCGCCGCGTAGGGCTTCGTCTGAAGTAGCCCGTACACCAACTGGCACTGGTACGTGGAGATATAGGTCGCCGTAGCCTCCATATCCGCATACGGCTGGAACCAGCTCGGCAACTGGCTCCGCAACACCAGCCCCACCAACCGCGAGAAGAACCCGTCCGTCATCAGCGCCGCGTCCACCCGCTCGGCGAACTCCCGCGTCGGCACCTTCAGCGTGGTCTCGATCTGGCCGATCAGGGAGCCCGTACAGAAGACGATCGCGCCCAGCTCCTTCTGCGTCAGCCCGGCCTCCTCGCGTTTTCTGCGCAGCTCCGATCCGAAGTAGTCCAGCGGAGAGGCACTGGGGTCGAGCGGGCGGATGTTGACCATGATGTGCGGCACCCCCTGCGATCGGTCTGTAGCAGGGCGTAACGGCCCGACTCCACAGCCGTACCGGAAATCACGAAACCGGCCTGCTCTGCGACCGCCGCTCAGCTGCCGCGCGCACCCCCGCCGCCGAGGTACGGAACGGGCTCCCGGCGGCACCGGCGGGGGAAATTTTTCGCGGTCGGAGCAACCACGACCCCGCCTCGCGCCCGACCTGTCCCCGGTTGCCCCAGGTGTCCGCACGCTCGCCTCCGGGGCCCTCGCGTTGTTGTCGGTTGCATGACCTAGTCTTTGCGCACACTCGCCACGCGCGGCGCACACGGCTCATGCACAGGGGGCCCACATCTCGCCGTGTCCGCGCGGGCACCCACGTCTTTTCATTCGTTCCGGGGGGTTCGAATCAGCGTGCGCAAGCGCTCTCTCACGGCTGCCACCACCCTGGCGGTCCTCTTCAGCTCGGCGGCTCTCGCCGCCACTCCGGCGTCCGCCGACTCCACCACCGCCCTGCCGGTGAAGCAGGCCGGTGACATCGTCGTGGACGCCGTCCACCAGCAGGTCTTCGTCAGCGACCCGCTCAACGGCAAGATCGTCGTGACGGACTTCGCCGGGAAGTTCGTCAAGCAGCTCGACACCAACCTCTCCGGCGTCAACGGCCTGGAGCTGTCCGCCGACTCCGGCACGCTCTACGCGGCCGTGCAGGACCTCGACGCCATCGCCGTCTTCGACACCGCCACCGACACCGAGACCGCGCGGTACGAGGTCGGCGACAAGCCGCTCAGCGTCGCCCTCGCGGGCGGCAAGCTGTGGTTCGGCTACGGCGGCGCCGCCGAGGGCAACATCGGCTCCGTCGACCTCGCGGCCGAGGACCACAAGATCACCCTCGGCCAGGACAACGGCTGGTACGCGGCTCCGCTGCTGGACGCCGCGCCCGGCTCCACCACCCTGATCGCGGGCGCCCTCGGGCAGAGCCCGGTCGAACTGGCCTCGTACGACGTCTCGTCGGGCACCGCCACGAAGGTGGCGAGCACCCGTGAGGCGGGCAGCAACCTCGGCGACCTCCAGGTCACCCCCGACGGCAAGGACGTCGTGGTGGCCAGCGGCGCGCCGTACTACCAGCAGGTGTTCCGGACCTCCGACCTGAACGAGGACGGCAAGTACGTCACGGACGCCTACCCGAACTCCGTCGCCATCGCGCCGAACGGCACGGTCGCGGCCGGCATCGACGGCTCCTACGAGCCGGACGTCTACATCTTCAAGCCCGGCACCAGCGAGGCGGTCCGCACCTACGACTTCCCGAACACCGGCACCACCAGCGGCTCCGACCTGCTGGCCCGGGGCGGTCTGGCCTGGGCCCCCGACGGCTCCCGGCTGTTCGCGGTGACCAGCAACAGCCAGGGCGTGTACTCGCTGCGTGTCCTGATCGCGCCCACCAAGGCGGCGTCCGCCGTCACCGTGGACGCGCCGGCCACCGCCACCCGCGCCAAGCAGCTCACCGTCAAGGGCAAGGTCACCTCCAAGGTGGCCGTCCCGGCCGGCACCAAGCTGACCGTGACCCGTACCGACCTGGAGTCCCCGAAGGGCAAGACCCTGGCGGCGGCGGTCACCAAGGCCGACGGCACGTTCTCCTTCACCGACACCCCGCCGGCCGGCGGCAAGGTGAAGTACACCGTGGCCTACGCCGGTGACGCCGACCACGCGGCGGCCTCCGCTTCGGACACCGTCGAGGTCTCCCGCGCCAAGCCGACGCTGACCGTCAACAACAACGGCAAGGTGTACTCGTACGGCAAGGACGTCACGTTCACGGCGCACCTCGGTACGACGTACTCGAACCGTACGGTGGAGATCTGGGCCGACCCGTTCGGCGGCGACAAGCCGAACAAGCTGGTGAAGTCCGGCAAGGTCAACTCCGACGGCAACCTCTCGGTCACCCTGGACCTGAAGCGGGACACGAAGGTCACCGCGAAGTTCGCGGGCGACTCCCGCTACAAGCCGGCGTCCGCGAGCAGCACCGTCGGCGCCAAGGTCAGCGTGTCCACGTCGGTCACCAACCACTACAAGTCGACGTACACGTGGGGCCACACGTACTACTTCTTCCACAAGACCAAGAACCCGCTGATCACGACCAAGATGTCGTACTTCCCGGGCCGGGCGCAGAAGCTCGAGTTCGAGGTGTACTACCAGGGCCGCTGGTACCCGGGCGACCCCGCGTACTTCAAGCTGGGCTCCGACGGCGTGTCCAGGGTCAGCATCACCGGCGACCACGGCCAGGACGTCGGCTGGCGCTTCCGCATCCGCTCGTCGTACATCAACAGCGCCTCCGGTGACACCGTGAACTCCACGACGCACGGCGCCTGGAAGTACTTCACCTACACCAAGTAGCCGCTAGGGGGTGCCCTGGAGCTGACGCAGCTGCCGCTGGACGTTCTCCAGCGCGCCGCGCCGGCGCCCCGGCACCCTGAGCCGCAACTCCGCGAGCGCGGGCCCGAGTTCACGGGCCCGCGCCGTGTCCTTGATACGGGTCCACTGGTGGTGGGCGCGGTCGACGGCCGCCTCCACGGCGGGCGCGTCTCCCGCCTGACCCGCGGCCAGCCGCGCCCCCGCGACGTCCAGCCAGACCCGGCAACTGCGCACCGGGTCCCCCGCGAACATCGCCAGGTCGGCCCGGACCTCACTCCAGTGCAACGCCTGCTCGGACCCGGCCCCGTGCGCCCGCACGGCGTCCGCCTCATACCGAGCCGCCAACCCATCCGCCTCCCCGTGCCGCCCGGCCTCCACGGCAGCCGCGATACCGGCGTGCGGGTCGTCGGGGTGGGGGGTGGTGGTGGGGGAGGTGAGGGGGGTGAGGGGCCTGAGGGAGTCGATGGTGCCGGTGACGGGGACGGTAAGGCCGGCGGCGGTGGCCGGGCCGGTGGCGGGGAAGGCCGGGGAGTCGGTCGGGCCGGGGGCGGTGGCACCAGCCCTGGAGTCGTGGGCAGGGCCGCCGTACCGGGATCCCGGCACCAGGCCCTCGGAGCCGCCACCCGACACCGGGCCACCGGCCACGGCACCCGGCATCGGACCACCACCCGCGACACCCGACACCAAGCCGCGGCTCTCGGTGCCCGGGACCGGACCGGCGCCCCCGGCCGGCGGCGCGAAGCCGCCCATGCCCGCACCCGGCACCATGCCGACCGCCGGGTAGGCCGGCCCATGGCCGCCGGCGCCGGCCAGCAGCAGGTTTCCCACCGTCTCCGCCGGGATCCGGCCCAGCGCCTGCTGGTGCAGGACGTCCAGGGGAGGTCGGTGGCCGCTGCGCAGCAGGGTGGCCACCGTTTTCATGTAGGCCGGCTCGGCCAGGGTCCGCCGGGAGGCGGGCGGGGCGATGCGGCCGTAGACGGCGGTGTGCGGGCCGGAGTCGAGGCCGCGTTCGGTGATGTGCCGCCAGGTCTCCGCGTCCGTGTGCAGGTCCACGACGAGGGCGGTGTCCGTGGCGGAACGCAGCCGCAGCTCCTCGCGGATCCAGTGCCAGGGCAGGGCGGTGTAGCGGACCGTGGCCGGTGTGGTGCGGGCCAGGGCCAGATGGAGCTGGTGCTGCCGGCGGTCCAGGTGGAGCTGGCCGGTGACGTACACGGTGAGCGGACCGGGGGAGGCCGCGGCGGCCCGCAGCCGGGTCAGGACGGCCTGTGGTTCCAGCGGGTCGGCGAGTTCGACGACGTTCGCGGTGTCGGTGCCGGCCAGCACGGCGGGGGCGACGGCGGCCAGCACCGGCAGGACACCGGCCGCGTCCACCAGGCGTCCCCGGCCCAGCGGCGAGGCCGCGAGCAGCAGCACGGTTCCGGGCATCGTGCCTCCCCCTGTCGCACTGCGAACCCCGTGAACCCTCCGTACCCGAGGACCCCGTAGATCCGCTCTCCAGCCAGCACCGTAGCCGCTGCCGCCGCCCATCGGCGCCTCAGGACCGCAAACGTCCCTGTTCGTGGTCTTCGACCGCGGCCGCGGCCCGCCGCACCGCGAAGATCGTGGTGTCGTCCACCAGCCGCCCCCCGGTGTGCCGCAGGACGCCGTCACGGACCCCGCGGACCAGGGGCCGGGGCTCGGCGCGGTGCGGGTCGGCGGCGACGGCGCGGGCGACCTCGCGGGCCAGCTGGTAGAACGCGCCGGGGCCGTCGCGGGCCTCGGTCACCCCGTCGGTGACCAGCAGCAGCGTCTCGTCGGCGGCCAGCGGCACCCGGTGCACGGGTGGCAGGGCGCCCGCTAGGTCACCGAGGCCGAGCGGCACACCGTCGCCGCTGGGCAGCTCCCGGACCCCGCGCGGGCCGACGGCGAGCGGGGCTTCGTGGCCGAAGTTGAGCATCTCGATCGCCTCCGGGGCGTCCTCGGGGAAGGCGATGAGGACGGCGGTGGCGAAGCGGTCGCCGTCGTCCCGGCCGAGCGCGGCGGTGTGGGACCGGTGCCTGAGCATCCGGATCTCCAGGCGTTCGGCGACGGTCGCGAGGCCCTTCTCGTGGTAGCCGGCCTCGCGGAAGGTGCCGAGCAGCGCGGCGGCGGCCTCCACCGCGCCGAGCCCCTTGCCCTGCACGTCGCCGACGAGGACCCGGGTGCCGTGCGGGCCGGGCTGGATGTCGTAGAAGTCGCCGCCGACCCGGGCGTCGACGTCGGCGGCCAGGTACACCCCCGCGTGCTCCAGCCCGGCCCAGCCGGGCGGCAGCGGGCGCAGCACGGTGCGCCGGGTGGTCTCGGCGATGTCCCGGATGTGCAGGACCTGGCGTTCCTGGCGCACGCGCACGGCGGCGGCCAGGGTGGCCAGGGCGCCGCCGAAGGCGACCAGGAGGAAGTCGCCGAGTCCGGCCTGGTACTGGTCGGGCCAGGCGCTGTCCACGGCCACGTACGTCACCACCGACACCACGCCGTACGCGGCCGTCGTCCACACCCCGCAGATCGCGGCGGCGATGCCGGGGACCAGGACGATCCAGGAGACGATCCGGAACTGCTCGCCGGTGTTGAAGTCCAGCAGGACGACGCCGGTGAGCAGCAGCAGCGGCGGCAGCCACGCGATGCTCCACCCGTGGACCCGCAGCAGCGGGCGCCGCCGCCCGTACTCGATCTCCGTCACGGCGGGCAGCCCTCCATGTCTTTCAGACAAGCACGGGAGAGAACCGCATGCATCCGGGCACTCGTCACCTTCCTGGCCGATTTGCCAGCCCTGGTGCCCCGGTGTGCCCTGGTAGCGGGGGGCGGATCGGGGGCGAGGAGAGAGGAGTGCCCTCATGGCTCAAGCGGCACCCGCGCCCGGCGGCATGTCCCGGCCCGGCCGCACGCCCGAGGTGGAGGGCCGGGCGGCCGATGTGCGCGCACGGCCACCGGACATCTTCGACGCCCGCACCCACGCGGTCGCCCGGCTGGCCGTCCCCATCGTCCTGGGACTGGTCTACGGCTACTGGGTGGCGGCCAACAACCGCTCCGGCGGTGCGATCACCGGCTGGAACCTGCTGCTCGGCTTCGTCAGCGCGCTGGTGTTCGCGGTGGCGTGCATCGCCCTGCTGACGCTGGCCCCGCGGATGCCGCGGGAGGTGCACGCGCTGCTGTGGACGGCGTTCGTCGGCTGTGCGTTCGGCTTCATGTACAGCCAGACCGGCGCGACGGTCCTGCGGTCCGTGCTGATGTCCCTGGTGGTGTCGGCGGTCACCTTCGCCGTGTTCTTCTACCGCTACTACACGCGGGAGGACGCCTTCGGACGCCGGGTCCGCTGAGCGGGCACGGCGGAGAGCGCGCGTGGGCCCCGGCCGGACGGCCGGGGCCCACGCGCTCCCCTGTGCCCCCCGGGATCCCCACCGGGGCTGCGTTCCGGACCCGGTCCGGCTCCACGACCCGGAGAAGCCGGACGATCCGGAACCGCCCAGCACCAGGAAACACCCGTTCGGGTGAACCCTCCACCGGAGAGCGGAAACCCCAGTTCCGCCAAGGGGGTCCTCCTACCGCCCGAATGCAGTCCTCCCGCTCGCGTGCCGGCCGCCGCAGCCCTTGCCTGGAACCGTGCCCTCACGCCTCAGGAGCGCCCTGTCGACCGTACTGATCGCCCTGTCCTGCCTCCTCGTGCCCTTCGGCGCGCTGGCGGCCTGGGCGGCGTACGGGCTCGCCGACACGGGCCGGTACGTCACCACGATGGCCCCGCTCGCCGCCGACCCGGCCGTGCGGGAGGCCGTCGCGGACGCGGTCGGGGACGGCATCCTGCGCGCGGTGGACCAGCACGTGGACGTCCGCCCGCTGCGCGGCTCGGTGCGCCCGTTCGTGCACGACGCGGTGCGCTCCTTCACGCAGACCCGGGCCTTCCGGCTGGCCTGGGACACCGGCAACCAGGTCACCCACGACGCCGTGCTGCGCGCCCTGCGGGCCAAGGACGAGGACGAGCGCGATGTCACCGTCGACCTGGCTCCGGTCACCGCCCAGGTCAAACGCCAGCTCGCCCAGGACCACGTGCCGCTCGCCGCGCGCATCCCGGTGGAGCACACCGCGGTGGCCGTGCTCCCGGCGGGCGAACTGACCGCGCTCCGAAAGGGGTTCCACGTGCTCGAAGTCGCCGGTTTCTGGCTGCCGGTGGCGGCCGTCGCGTTCGCCGTGAGCGGGATCGCGCTCGCCGTCCACCGCCGCCGTGCCGTCGTCGCCACCGCCCTGGGCACGGCCCTGGGCGGCGCCCTGCTCGCGCTCGCCCTCACCGTCGGCCGCGGGCTGACCCTGGCCGACCTGCCCGCCGGCGTGTCCCATCCGGCGGCGGGCGCGGTCTACGACGCCCTCACCGCCACCCTGCGGTCGGCCGCCTGGCTGCTGCTCGGCCTGGGCCTCGTGGTGGCCCTCATCGCCTGGCTCACCCGGTACTTGCGGCTGCCCCGTCCCGTGCGACGCCGGCGAGGGTCGCCAGCGCCCGCGCCAGCACCGGCTCCGGCTCCGACCCGAGCCCGAGCCTGACCGCGTCCGGGGTCCGGTTCGGGTCGACCGAGAAGGCCGTACCCGGGGTGACGGCGATCCCGCGGGCCCGCGCGGCGGCCGTGAAGGTGTCCGCCCGCCACGGCGCCGGCAGCTCCCACCAGGCGAAGTAGGCGGCGGGATCGGACCGTACGGCGAACCCGGCCAGCTTCTCGGCGACCAGCCGCTGCCGCCGCTCCGCTTCCCGCCGCTTGGCGGCCACCAACCGGTCCACGGTCCCGTCGCCGAGCCACCGCACGGCCGCCTCCAGCGCGAAGGCACCCGCGCTCCACCCGCCGGACCGGATCGCCCGCGCCACCGCCTCGCCGCGGTCCTCCGGTACCACGGTGAAGCCGACGGTGAGGCCGGGCGCGACCCGCTTGGACAGGCTGTCGACCAGGTGCACAAGACCCGGAGCGAGCGCGGCGAGCGGGGGTGTGCCGCCCGGCTGGAGGAAGGCCCAGATCCGGTCCTCCACCACCGGTATCCCCAGCCTGTGGACAGTGTCCGCCAGCTGCCGCAGCCGCTCGGCACTCGTCGTCCGGGAGGTCGGGTTGTGCAGGGCCGGCTGGAGGTAGAGGGCGGACAGCGGCGTGCCGCGGTGGGCGGCGGCCACGGAGTCGGGCACGGGCCCCTCCGCGTCCGTGGCGAGCGGGACCAGGACCAGGCCGAGGCGGGCGGCGATCTCCTTCACCAGCGGATACGTCAGCTGCTCCACGCCGACCCGGCCGCCGGGCCGGACCAGCGAGGCGAGGGTGGCGGCGATCGCCTGGCGGGCGTTGCCGGTGAACAGGATCCGCTCCGGGCGGGTCCGCAGCCCGCCGCGTGCGAGCAGGGCGGCGATCGCCTCCCGGGCCACCGGGGTGCCCGCGGCGGCGGCCGGCCGCAGCGCCTGGCCGAGCGCGTCGGGCCGCAGCAGCGGGGCGAGGGCCGGGGCCAGCAGTTCCGCCTGGCCGGGCGCGGAGGGGTAGTTGAGCTCCAGGTTCACCAGCGGGGCGCCCGACGCCTCGGTCAGGGCGTGCCCCGGCTGCCCGTCCGGCGCGGTGGCCCGCACGAACGTGCCGCGGCCCACCTCGCCCACCACCAGTCCCCGGCGCACGAGTTCGGAGTACACCCGGCCCGCAGTCGACGGCGCGATGCCGTGCCGGCGGGCGAACGCCCGCTGGGGTGGCAGCCGCGCGCCGGGGCGGAGCCGTCCGCCGGTGATGTCCGCCGCTATCCGGTCGGCGATGCGCCGGTAGTCGTCCACAAGTCCCCCTGTTCTCCGATGCGTTGGATTGCACCGAGGGCAAAGATTTTATTGCACCGAGCGATGGGGCGCCCTAGGGTCGTTGCCATGCCCCCCTTCCTCGCATTCGAGGACAAAGACCCCGGAGTCACCTCCCGGGTTCCCCTCGTCCTCGTCCACGGACACCCCTTCGACCGCACGATGTGGCACCCGCAGCTGGCGGAGTTCTCCGCCGGCCGCCGGGTGATCGCCCCCGACCTGCGCGGCTACGGCGCCTCCCCGGTGACTCCCGGCAGCGTCCCGCTCTCCCGCCACGCCGAGGACATCGCCGCCCTCCTGGACCACCTGGACGTGGACGCCTGCGTCCTCGCCGGCCTGTCCATGGGCGGCCAGATCGTCATGGAGTGCGCCGCCCGCTTCGGCGACCGGATCCGGGGCCTCGTCCTCGCCGACACCTTCCCCGCCGCCGAGAGCCCCGAGGGCAGGCGGAGCCGCAACGCCATGGCCGACCGGCTGCTCGCCGAGGGCATGCGGGGCTACGCCGACGAGGTGCTGGAGAAGATGGTCGCCCCGTACGCCGACCCCGAGGTCAAGGCCCATGTGCACGGCATGATGACGGCCACCTCCCCCGAGGGTGCCGCCGCGGCCCTGCGCGGCCGGGCCGAACGCCCCGACTACCGGGACCTGTTGACGAAGGTGGCCGTGCCCGCCCTGGTCCTGGTCGGTGCCGACGACACCTACACCCCCGTCGCCGACGCCGAGGCGATGCACGCGGTCCTGCCCGACTCCAGCCTGCACGTCATCGCGGGCGCCGCCCATCTTCCCAACCTGGAACGGCCCGAGGAGTTCAACCGGGCCCTCGGCGCATTCCTGGCGCGCGTGGACGGGCGACCGTAGGCTCGCTCCCGTGACCCAGCGCCCCGGACGCAGGCTCGGCGCCTGGTGTGCCGGGCTGCTGCTCGCCGGGGTGAGCGTGGTCGTCGGCTGCCGGGTCGCCGACACCGACGGCATCAGCCCCGTGCCCCAGCTCCTCGCCTTCCTGCCCTGGCTGCTGGTACCGGCCTGCCTCGCCCTGCTGTGCGCGCTGCTCGCCCGCTGGTGGCCGGGCCTGGTGTGGTCGGTCGCCGTCCTCGGCCTGCTCGCCTGGTACCAGGAGCCGTACGGCACGGCCGGCGAGCCCGACGGCCTGCCCCTCGCCCGGCTCCGCGTCCTGACCTCGAACGTCGAGTACGGCCGCGGCACCCCCGCCCTGGCCGGGGTGGTGCGCGACCGGCGTCCGGACGTCGTCTTCGTGGCGGAGTGCGAGCCCGGCTGCCGGGCCACGCTGGAACACGACGTCGGGGCCGTCTACCCGCACCGCCGGGCCGTCGAGGCGGACGGCTCCAAGGGTTCTGTCATCCTCAGCCGCTTCCCCCTCACGCCGGCCCCGGGCGTGCCCGGCACCATGGGCATGCCCGGCGCGGTGGCCGACGTGCGCGGCCACCCCGTACGCCTCCAGCTCGCCCACCCCGTGCCCCCACTGCCGGACCAGGTCGGCCTGTGGCGCCGCGAGCTGGGCCGGATCCGCGCCTTCGCGGCCGCCGGCACGGGCACTCCCACCATCCTGGCCGGCGACTTCAACGCCTCCCAGGACCACGCGGCCTTCCGGCACATCCTCGACACCGGCCTCGCCGACGCGGCCCGGCTCGCCGGCCACGACCGCACCCCGAGCTGGCCGTCCCGCACCGCCTCCGTCATCGGCGTCCAGATCGACCACGTGCTGGTCACCCGGGACTTCACCGCGACCGACGCCCGCTTCCTGCGCGTGCCCGGCACCGACCACCGCGCCCTCGTGGTCGACCTCACGCTGCACCGACGGCAGTGAACGGCAGACGGACAGGGCACCCAGGGGGCAGGCGGGCGGGAGGACGGGCGGGCGAGGGGGCAGGGCGGCGAGAGACCCCGCCCCGGGCCGACCATCGCATTCCGGCCATAATGGGCGCATGTCCCGAGAGTCCCCATCGGCCTCCCCCCTCCCGACTGGCTGGTGCGGAACCTCAAAGCCCAGCAGGCGCCCGTCAGCCGAGGCCCGCCGCACGGTCACCCGGTCCCTGAACGAGTCGTACGACCTGATCCTCGCCCGGCGCGCCCGCCACCACGGCCGCAGCCGCGTGCCCGCATGCGCCGCCGCCTCTACCGCGACCTCTCCGTCATCCGCACGGAATTCCAGCGGGCCCTGACCGAACCCCCGCCGACCGGCCGGCGCGCCGCCGCCTGGTGGCTGCTGGTCGTCACCGTGGAACGCATCGTGGACGCCACGACGGCGGCCCGCGTCCGCGTCCGGCACGGGGCCGCGCCCCCGTCCACCGCCGAGATCACGCAGGTGGCCCTGCAGCTCCGTGAGCTGCCCGAGGGTGTCCGCAGCGCGGAGACCCTGACCGCCGTACGCACCGGCCTCACCGGCCCCGCGGACAGCGTCCTCGAACCCCTCCGCCAGGAGGTGGCCGCGGCCCGCGCAATCGCGTCCCCGCACTGACCGCTCGCCGCCGCCGGGGGCCGCTAACCTTACGTGTCCGTCCTGGCCAGCGATTGACGGGTTACAAGCTCACGCGAAGGGTTGCGCACATGGGCATTCTCACTCTCCTGCGGAACGCATTCGGCCGCTCACGCAAGTCACGAGCCACCGAGGCAGAGGGTGCGGACCGGGCCCCCGCAACCCCCACCGAACAGGCACCCCCCTCCCTCCCCGAACCCCGGTCCTCCGACGAGGAACACGAACTGGTGGCAGCCGCCTTCGCCAAGGTGCAGGTCCCCCACCCCTCGGAACCAACGGACACCGAGGAGCCGTCTCCGACCGCCCCGAAGGCAAAGACCGTGGAGACGGCTGCGGCCGAGGCCAAGGCGGAGACGGAGACGGAGACCGAGGAGACGGCTGCCGCCGAGGCGAAGGTAGAGGCCGAAGAGACGGCTACCGCCGAGGCCAAGACGCAGGAGCCCGCACAGACGACTCCGGCCGAGCCTGAGGCCGAGGCCAAGGTGGCGGCCGAGGAGACGGCTGCTGCTGAGGCTGAGACGGAGCAGCCCGAGGAGCCGACTCCGGTCGAGCCCGAGGCCGAGACGACGGTCGAGGAGACGGCTACTGCTGAGGCCGAGGACAAGGTCGAGGAGCCGACTCCTGCCGGACCTCGGGCCGAGGCCGAGGAGCAGGCCGAGCCTGAGGCCGAGGTGAAGGCGGAGACCGCGGAGACGGCTACGGTCGAAGCCGAGGCCGAGGAGAGCACGCCGGCCGAGGGCGTAACGGCTACGGAACCGGAACCGGTCACTGCACAGGCGGAAGAGGCGGCGACCGACACGCAGGAAGCGGCGGCCGAGCCGCAGACGGAAGTCGAGGCGGCGACCGAGAGCGTCGCGGCGGAGGCCGACATCCCCGCCGAGGACGCGACCGCTGAGACCGAGGCGCCCGCCGAGGACGCCGAGCCGGCCGACGACACCACGCCCCCGCAGGCCGCCGACGGCGAGGACGCCCCACAGGGGCCACCCGCACCCGGCGACGAGACCCGCACGGGTGGTGCGGGTGGGAACGCGGATGCCGAAGGCGAAGCCGAGGCGGCCCCGCAGCCGCAGGCACCGCAGGCAACCCGTGCGAGCGGGACCGCGGACGCCGAAGGCGAAGCCGAAGCCGATCCCAAGCCCAAGGCCGCCGCCACCCCCCTCGCCAGGGTCAAGAGCGGCACCCCCTCCCTCACCACCGCCTACAAGGCCGCCACAGCCGCCCTGAAGAAGAACGACCTCACCGGCACCCGAGCGAAGCTCTACCTCGTGCTCGACCGCTCCGCGAGCATGCGCCCGTACTACAAGGACGGCTCCGCCCAGGCCCTCGCCGACCAGACCCTCGCCCTCGCCGCCCACCTCGACCCCGAGGCCACGGTCCACGTCGTCTTCTTCTCCACGGAGGTCGACGGCACCACCGACCTCACCCTGACCCCGGACCACGAGACGAAGATCGACGACGTGCACGCCGGCCTGGGCCGCATGGGCCGCACCAGCTACCACGCCGCCGTGGAAGCCGTACTCACCCACCACGGGAAGAACCACGACAGCGGCACCCCGGCCCTCGTCGTCTTCCAGACCGACGGCGCCCCGGACGCCAAGACCCCCGCCACCCAGGCCCTCACCGACGCGGCGAAGAACCACCCCTCCGTGTACTTCTCCTTCGTCGCCTTCGGTGAGCACGACAACAAGGCCTTCGACTACCTCCGCAAACTGAAGACCGGCAACACGTCCTTCTTCCACGCCGGCCCGGCCCCCCGTGAGCTGACCGACACCGAGCTGTACGAGGGCGTACTCGCCGACTGGCGCCCGTAACGGCCGGTCACCGTACGCAACCCTCGGGCCGCCCCTTCCCACCCTGCAAAACGGGAAGCGGGCGGCCCACCCCTGTCGGCTACGATTTCAAGGTTCGAAACCGCAGAAAACGCGACCTGGGAGCAGCCACGATGGCTCGACACCTCATCACCAGCGCCCTTCCGTACATCAACGGGATCAAGCACCTGGGCAACATGGTGGGGTCCATGCTCCCGGCGGACGTGTACTCCCGGTACCTCCGCCAGCGCGGCCACGACGTCCTGTACATCTGCGCCACCGACGAGCACGGCACCCCCGCCGAGCTCGCCGCGAAGGAGCAGGGCCTCGCGGTGGACGAGTTCTGCGCCCAGGCGCACGACGCGCAGAAGGCGGTCTACGACGGCTTCGCGCTCGCCTTCGACTACTTCGGCCGCAGCTCGTCCCCGGAGAACCGGGAGATCACCCAGCACTTCGCCCGCAAGCTGAACGAGAACGGCTTCATCGAAGAGCGGGCGATCCGCCAGGTGTACAGCCCCGCCGACGGCCGCTTCCTCCCGGACCGGTATGTCGAGGGCACCTGCCCGCACTGCGGCTACGACAAGGCCCGCGGCGACCAGTGCGAGAACTGCACCCGCGTGCTCGACCCGACCGATCTGATCAACCCGCGCTCCGCCATCTCCGGCTCGACCGACCTCGAGGTCCGCGAGACCAAGCACCTCTTCCTGCTCCAGTCCAAGCTGCAGCACGAGGTCGAGGCGTGGGTCGCCCGGCACGAGGAGGACTGGCCGCAGCTCGCCTCCTCCATCGCCCGCAAGTGGCTGACCGAGGGTCTGCACGACCGCGCGATCACCCGTGACCTGGACTGGGGCGTCCCGGTCCCTGCGGACACCTGGCCGGAGCTGGCGGCCGAGGGCAAGGTCTTCTACGTCTGGTTCGACGCCCCGATCGAGTACATCGGCGCGACGAAGGAATGGGCCGACCAGGACCCGGAGAACCGGGACTGGAAGTCCTGGTGGTACGAGGCGGACGACACCGTCCGCTACACCGAGTTCATGGCCAAGGACAACGTCCCCTTCCACACCGTCATGTTCCCGGCCACCGAGCTGGGCGTGCGCGAGCCGTGGAAGAAGGTCGACTACGTCAAGGCGTTCAACTGGCTGACGTACTACGGCGGCAAGTTCTCCACCTCGCAGAAGCGGGGCGTCTTCACCGACCAGGCCCTGGACATCCTGCCCGCCGACTACTGGCGCTACTTCCTGATCGCCAACGCCCCGGAGTCGGACGACTCGTCCTTCACCTGGGAGCACTTCACCGCCACGGTCAACAAGGACCTGGCCGACACCCTCGGCAACTTCGTCAACCGCGTGCTGTCCTTCAGCAAGAAGCGGTTCGGCGAGGAGGTCCCGGCCGGCGGTGAGCCCGGCGAGGCGGAGGCGCGGCTCGGCGAGCAGATCGCCGAACTCCTCGCGGAGTACGAGTCGCAGATGGAGGCCCTCCAGTTCCGCAAGGCGGCCGCCGCCCTGCGCGCCCTGTGGTCGGCCGGCAACTCCTACCTGGAGGAGAAGGCCCCCTGGCTGGAGATCAAGACGGACAAGGAGGGCGCGGCCCTCACCCTGCGTACGGCGATGAACCTGATCCACCTGTACGCGGTGGTCTCCGAGCCGTTCATCCCGGCGACGGCGAAGACGATGCGCGAGGCGTTCTCCCTGACGGACGACACCGCTGCCTGGGTCGCCCGGGACGAGGCGAAGGCCCTGGCCTCCGTCCCGGCCGGCACCCCGTTCACGGTCCCGCCGGTGCTGTTCGCCAAGCTGACGGACGAGGACCTGGCGACGTACAAGGAGCGCTTCGGCGGCGAGGAGGGCTGACGACCTCACGCAGCGCGCCCCGCTCCTGGTGACAACCGGGTGCGGGGCGCGTGCCGTTTCCGCGTCAGCGGTCCGAGGTGTAAGCCACGAAGTCCGCCCAGGCGCCGGGCGTGAGCGCCAGACGGGGACCCTCGACGTTCTTGGAGTCGCGGACGTGCACCGTACCGGGGGTGACGGCAAGCTCGACGCAGGAGTTGCCGTCGTTGCCGCTGCTGTAGCTGCTCTTGAACCACGCCAGCTCGGAGGCGTCCCCGGCGGTGGTCTTGCGGATCATGTCTCTCCCAGCATTTGTTCGATGAAGGCCAGCGACTCCCGTGGCGAGAGGGCCTGAGCCCGGATCGTGCCATACCGCAGCTCAAGGATGCGCAGATGTTTGGGGTCCGAAGTTGGCCGGCCGTTGAACGCGCCATCGGAGCGGCCCACTGCTGAACCGTCTGCGAACTTCAGCAGTTCGATCTTGCCGTCCATGCCGGAGTGCGTCTCGCAGCTCAACGGCATCACCTGGAGAACGACGTTGTGCAGCCGACCCACCTCCAACAGACGTTCGAGCTGCTGGCGCAAGACCATTGTGCCCCCGATCGGACGGCGCAGGGCCGCCTCTTCCAGGACGAAGCTGAGCGCGGGTGCGGGCGAACGTTCGTAGATCGAAGCACGAGCCGCGCGCGCGGCCACCATCCGCTCCACCTCGTCCGGGGAGTAAGGAGGTTGCATGGCTTCGAACAGCGCGCGTGCGTGGTCAGGGACCTGCAAGAGCCCGTTGATGCCAGCGCTCTCGTAGATGCCGATCTCTACCGCCTGCGCCTCCAACTTCGCCAGTTCCCGAACCTTTTTGGGATACCGGACCCTCTTCACGTCCTCCCAGGCCGCCGCGATGAGTCCACCCGCACCCAACACCTCGTCGGCCTTATCCAGGTACTCCTGGCGAGGAATCCGCTTCCCGCCCTCGACCTTGTAGACCAGGTCCTCCCCGTACCCGACCGCCGCCCCGAACTCGGCGGCGCGCATCCCGACGGCCTCGCGCCGCAGTTTCAACTGCCGCCCCACGGTGGTGATGACGGCCACGCCCCACTCGTCGTCCGGGTCCACCTCCCACCCCGGCCCATCAGCCTCGTCCTTGAGCCGCCGTACCTCGCCGTCCACCGACATGCCGCAACCTCCGTCGCACCGCCGGACAGTCACCCTGCGTACCAGCGCTGTCACTGTTCACGGTAAGCACGCACCGCCACGCTCGGTGAGGTGAACCGGGAAAAGTCCACCCACCTTCTCTCGCCCGACGCCCACTTCGGCGTGCCGCCGTCCCGGAACTCCCGATCGCGTGCGCTCCGGAACCGCCTCCGACCGTCAGGCACCCGCTGCGGAACCGCGACACCTGCGACCGCGCTTTCATCAGGGCATGGGCAAGCACCCAGCCGCAGAACTCCGGAGGAAACTGGTGGCCGTGGACCTCTCTTTCTACAAGTCGCCCCTCTCCGAGGAACTCCGCGCCGAAGGCAGGAACGAGGGCCGTGCCGAGGGCCGTGCCGAGGACATCCTGTTCATCCTGGAACGACGCGGCGTCAACGTCCCCGATGAGGCACGCGCACGCATCACCTCCTGCGACGACCTCGATGTCCTGCGCCAATGGCTGGACCGCTCCCTCACCGCCCGCTCGGCCGATGAGGTCTTCGCCGAGTAGTCCCGGGCCGGGGCGTGCGCAGCCCCCGTTCAGGAGAGGAACCGCCGACGGCCCGGGAGAGGGGGGCACCGGGCCGCCGGCCGCGCAGGTGGGTCAGGACGCCGTCAGCACGCCCGCGCCGGTCGTCCCCGCCAGCTCCGTCGGCAGGTTCTTCGCCGACGTCTGCAGGCCCGCGGTGAGCGTGGGCGTCCAGTTCACCGTCGTCTTGATCTTCTTCGACGACGCGGCGTTGTAGGCGGCCACGAGGTCGGTCACCGTGCCGTTGACGAGGTTGCCGCCGCCCGCGACCGAGCCGGTGCCGTCGCCGCTCAGCAGCTTGGCGACCTTGCCGCCGGCCGGCACCTTCCAGTAGTTGTCCTCGGCGACGACCTGGGCCTTCGCACGGGAGTTGATGCTGTACAGGGGCGCGTAGCCGTCGACGGTCGTCGTGTCGTACACGTTGTTGTAGAGGTGGATCTGGCCGATGCGGGCCAGCGGGGCGCGCTGGACGATGCCCTTCCACACGTTGTGGTGGATCGTGACGCGCAGCTTGCCGGTGCTGTCCTTGTCGCTGGAGCCGATCAGCATGGTCTTGTCGTGGTCGGTGAACTGGTTGCGCTCGACGGTCACCAGGTCGGAGCCCTTGGTGATGTCGAGGGCACCGTCGTGGATCTGGTACTCGCGGCCGTAGTACTTCGGGTTGGCCTTGTCGAAGTGGGGCGCGTCGGTGAACGTGTTGTGGTCCGCCCAGACATGGGTCGCTCCGCGCAGGGTGACCGAGTCGTAGTTCGAGTTCCAGTTGCCCTCGTCGCCGTCGGTCGGGTCCCACTGCGGGAAGCAGTCCTCGGTGGCGGAGAAGGTCAGGTTGCGGACGATGACGTTGTCCACGCTCTGGATCTGGAGCATGCCGCCGAGGATCCCGGCGTTGCTGCCGGGCACGCCCACGATCGTGGTGTTGGCCGGCACCTTGAAGACGATGTTCTTCCCCTGCTTGGCCTGGGCGGCGGCGCGCGCCTTCTCCTGGGTGCCGGAGGGCAGCTTGGACCGGCCGTAGGTGGCGGGGTCGTACGCCTTGAGGTAGGCGGAGAGCGAGTAGCCGGTGCCGGCCGCGTAGTCGGCGCAGGTCAGCTTCTTGCCACTGTCGTCGGTGTTGGCGTCGATGGTGCCCTTGACCTTGATGATGCGGGGCGCGGTGTCGGAGGTCGAGCCCAGCGCCTTCACGAGCTGGGCCCGGGTGGAGACGGTGAACGTGTGCGCGGAGTCGGCCTTCGCGCCGCCGGTGGTCCCCGTGCCGGAGGCGGCCCAGCCGTCCTTGGCAGCGAGGGTCTGGTGGTACAGGTCGACGGCGTCGGCGTTCGCGCTCATCACGAACACCCCGGCACCGACGCCCGCGGCCACGACGGCGGCGGACGCGGCGAGGGCGCGCCGCTTGCGGAGGGACCGGCGGTGGGAGGGAGCTGCCACGGAGGAGTCCTTAAGGTCTGTCGTACATGCCTTACGACTCCTCAGTGACCGCCCGCCGGGCAGAAGTTGCCGCCGCCGCGAGAAAAAAATCCAGGTCTCGGACCCCGTCGTCGCGCATATATGACAGGAAGCCGGAAAAATCTTCCCGTGGACATCCCCGAACCCCATCACCGGCTCCTCGCGGACGTCGTCCCGGCAGGCGGTCCCTACGGTCTGGTCCTGGCCGGCGGCTACGCCCTCCAGGCGCACGGGCTGCTGCGGCGCCCGCACGCGAACCTCGACCTCGCCACCGAGAGTGCCGAGCCCATGGAGCGCATCGCCGGTGCCGTCGGCGCGGCCCTGGAGGCGCGGGGGCGGCAGGTGCGGGCCGGTGCGGTCACCGCGCTCACCGCGCAGCTGACGGTCACGGACCCGCCGAGCGGCGAGCCGTGCACGCTCGCGCTGCACAAGGAGGCGTTCTGGCAGCCGCCGGAACTCACGGAGTACGGCCCGGCGCTCTGCCTGGAGGACGCCGTCGGCACGAAGATCCGGGCGCTGTACGACCGGGGCGCGGCCGTCGATCTCGTCGACGCACGGGCGGCCGCGGCCCGCTTCTCCCTGCCCGGCCTGGAGGAGCTGGGCCGCCGGCACGCGCACGACCCCTTCGACCTGCCCACCCTGCAGTCCCGGCTGACCGGCACGGACTTCTACGCCGACGCCGACTTCCTCCGCCTCGGCCTGGACGAGCCGGAGATCGGCGCCCTGCGGGCCTGGGCCCAGCACTGGTCCGACGACATCGCCGAGCGGCTGCTGGAGGACGGCGCGACCCCGGACGAGGACCCCGATCCCGGCACCGGGGACTGAGGTCACCGGCGGCCGACGGGGCCCGAAGACGGCTGTGCGCGCCGATCGTCCAGAGTGAGTCAGGACGGATCGGCGCGCACGGGCCGCGGGTTACTTATGTGGTTGCCTACTTCGGCTGCGGCTTGCGGATGTTCAGGTGCAGCTCGCGCAGGCGGGACTCGTCCAGCTCGGTCGGGGCGCCCATCATCAGGTCCTGGGCGTTGCCGTTGAGCGGGAAGGCGATCGTCTCGCGGATGTTGGGCTCGTCCGCGAGGAGCATGACGATCCGGTCCACGCCCGGGGCGATGCCGCCGTGCGGGGGGGCGCCGAAGCGGAAGGCGCGGAGCATGCCGGCGAACTTCTCCTCGACGGTCTCCCGGTCGTAACCCGCGATCTCGAAGGCCTTGAGCATGATCTCCGGCTCGTGGTTCCGGATCGCGCCGGAGGACAGCTCGACGCCGTTGCAGACGATGTCGTACTGCCAGCCCAGGATGTCCAGCGGGTCCTGGGTCTGCAGGGCCTCCAGGCCGCCCTGCGGCATCGAGAAGGGGTTGTGGGAGAAGTCGATCGCGCCGGTCTCCTCGTCCTTCTCGTACATCGGGAAGTCGACGATCCAGCAGAAGCGGAAGACGCCCTCCTCGAAGTGGCCGGCCCGCTTGGCGGCCTCCACCCGGACGGCGCCCATGATCTTCGAGACCTCGTCGTACTCACCCGCGCCGAAGAAGACGGCGTGGCCCGGGGCCAGGGAGAGGCGCTTGGTCAGCTCGGCGACGTTCGCCTCGGTGAGGAACTTCGCGATCGGGCCGGAGAGCGAGCCGTCCTCGGCCACGCGCACCCAGGCCAGGCCCTTGGCGCCCTGCTCGACGGCGTACTCACCGAGCTGGTCGAAGAACTTGCGGGGCTGCGCGGAGACGTCCGGCACCGGCAGCGCGCGCACGTGCTTGCCCGCGAACGCCTTGAACTCCGAACCCTCGAAGACATCGGTGATGTCCACCAGCTCCAGCTTGGCGCGCAGGTCCGGCTTGTCGGAGCCGTACTTGGCCATCGCCTCGCGGAACGGGATGCGCGGGAACGGCGAGGTGACGTGGCGGCCGCCGCCGAACTCCTCGAAGAGTTCCGTCATCAGCTTCTCGATCGGCTGGAAGACGTCCTCCTGCTCGACGAAGCTCATCTCGACGTCGAGCTGGTAGAACTCGCCCGGGGAGCGGTCCGCGCGGGCGTCCTCGTCGCGGAAGCAGGGCGCGATCTGGAAGTAGCGGTCGAAGCCGGAGATCATCAGCAGCTGCTTGAACTGCTGCGGGGCCTGCGGCAGGGCGTAGAACTTGCCCGGGTGCACCCGGGAGGGGACCACGTAGTCGCGGGCGCCCTCGGGGGAGGTGGCGGACAGGATCGGCGTCGCCATCTCGTTGAAGCCCATCGCCGCCATCTTCTGGCGCATGGCCGAGATGACCGCGGTACGCAGCATGATGTTGCGGTGCATGCGCTCGCGGCGCAGGTCCAGGAAGCGGTACTCCAGGCGCCGCTCCTCGTTGACCCCGTCCTCGGCGTTGATCGTGAAGGGCAGGGGCTGGGCCGCGCCGAGCAGCTCCACCTCGGCGACCTCGACCTCGATCTCACCGGTGGGCAGGTCGGGGTTCACGTTCTCGGTTCCACGTGAAACCACCTGGCCGTCGACGCGGACCGTGGACTCCTTGGAGATCTTGTCCAGGGCCTCGTACGCGGGGGTGCCGGGGCGGGCGACCAGCTGCGTGATGCCGTAGTGGTCGCGCAGATCGATGAAGAGGATGCCGCCCAGGTCGCGCCGATTGTGCAGCCAGCCGCTCAGCCGGACGTCGGTGCCGACGTCAGAGGCGCGGAGCTGGCCGCAGGTGTGGGACCTGTACCGATGCATCGTCGTTCATCGTCCTTCGTGGTGGGGTTTCTCCTGCCGGCTCTGCGGACCGGCGGGAACGGGCACGGGGCCCGGACCCATCAAGGGTACCGGGCACCCCAAGCTCGGTTCCCCACCATTACCGCTCGCCCGCCTAGGGTGGCAGGCATCGGTCACATATTCCTAAAGTGGGGCAATGCGAACAGGCGAGCCGCTGCCGTCCGTCGAGGACGTCCTCGCCGCCCTCGCGACCGGAATGTGGCACTGGTCCACGGCGACCGGGCTGGTCACCGTGGACGCGGAGGCGGCGCGGCTGCTCGGGCTGCCCGCCGAGCCGGCCACCCTCACGGAGGCCCAGACCCGGGCCCGGTTCCACCCGGTCGACTGGAACGAGATCACCGGCGTGGTGCGGCTGGCGGTCACCGAGGGCACCCTCGCCGAGGTGCGCATCCGGATCATGGACGGCAACGGCGAGATCCTTCGGGTGGTCCGCAGCCGCTCCAAGCCGTCCTTCGACCCCGAGCGGCAGGCGTACGAGCTGATCGGCACCCTCCAGGAGGTGACCGAGCCGACCCCGGGCACGGCGGCCGCCCGCACCGCGGTCACCGGGGACTGGCGGCGCTCCCGGGAAGCCTTCCTGCTGGACGCCGGCCGGGCGCTGGCGGAGGCCCGGTCCACGGCCGAGGTGCTGCGGGTGGCGGGCGGCTTGTCCATGCCCGGCTTCTCCCCGGACGGGCTCGTGGTGTTCGGGGTGAAGGGCGACCGGCTGACGATCATCGGCCAGCACGGGCACCAGCCCGGCGACATGAACCCCTTCTCCGACATGCCGCTGGACACCGACTACCCGGCCGCCGAGGTCGTCCGCACCGGACGGGCCGTCTACCTGTCCTCCCCGGAGCAGTACAAGGACCGCTACCCGGTGACCTGGCCGCTCGCCCAGGTCTTCGGGCGCCATTCGTGGGCGTTCCTGCCGCTGACCGTGGCCGGGCGCACGATGGGCGCCTGGATGGCGGCCTTCACCTATCCGGTGGCGTTCACCCCGGACGAGCGCGCGGTCCTGACCACGGTCGCCCGGATGCTCGCCCAGGCGCTGTCCCGGGCCGGTGCCGCCGAGTCCGAGCGGGAGCTGACGGAGGGCCTCCAGCGCTCCATGCTGCCGTCGCTCGGCCCGGAGATACCGGGCATGCGGGTGGCCGCCCGGTACATCCCGACCGGCGGCGGGCTCCAGGTCGGCGGCGACTGGTACGACATGATCCCGCTGCCCTCCGGTCGCTTCGCGCTGGTCATCGGGGACGTCCAGGGCCACGACGTCCGGGCGGCCGGGCTCATGGGCCAGCTGCGGATCGCGCTGCGCGCCTACGCCGCCGAGGGGCACCGCCCGGACGCCGTCCTCTCCCGCGCCTCCCGCTTCCTGCACGGGATCACCCACGCCTCCGGGGACGAGGCGCTGGCCGACCTCCGCTTCGCGACCTGCCTGTACGTGGAGGCCGACCCGGTGGCCGGCATGCTGGAGATCGCCCGCGCCGGGCACCCGGACCCGGTGATCCGGATGGCGGACGGCACGGTGATGACGCGGCCGACGGCGGGCGGGCTGCCGCTGGGCATCGACCCGGACGCCGACTACCCGACGACCCGGTTCGCCCTGGAGGCCGGCGAGACGCTGATGCTGTGCACCGACGGTCTGATCGAGACCGGCGGGCACGACATGGACAGCGGCTCGCGCAGGCTGCGGGCGATCCTGGAGGACCACGAGGGCGATCCGGAGTCACTCGCCGACGCCTTGGTGCAGGCCGTGCACGGGCCGTCCTCCCACCACACCACCGGCCCGCTGGCCGACCGCCGCGAGGACGACATCGCGTTGCTGCTGCTGTGCCGCCTCGGCGAGGGCTGCGGCTGCGGCGACACCGTGACGGCCCGGCCGAAGGTGCGGCGCACGCTGCTGTCGGTGGCGCAGGACGAGCCGGAGCGGATCGCCGAGGCCCGCCAGCAGCTGCGCGAGCTGCTGCACGACTGGGCGTCGGCCGACCAGCTGGACTCGGCGGTGCTGCTGGTCTCCGAGATGGTCACCAACGTGCTGGTGCACACCGACGCCGACGCGCTGCTGCTGGCCGAGGTCGTCGGCGAGAACGCCGAGCGGCGGCTGCGGGTGGAGGTCTTCGACACCGGCGACGACCTCCCGCACAGGCGCCGCCCCGGCGAACTGGCCTCCTCCGGACGCGGTCTGATGCTCATCGAACTCCTCGCGGACTCCTGGGGGGTGGACCCGCGGGGCGAGGGCAAGAGCATCTGGTTCGAGCTGTACGAGCCCGGCGAACCGGATCACTCCGGCGCGGCGGGCGGCGCCTCGGCCCCTGCGCCGTGACGCCCCCGCAGCTCCTGAGCGACACCGAGAACGGCCGCGGTCAGCGGGACCGCGAGGAGCATGCCGAGGACGCCCGCGACGGAGGCGCCCGCGGTGATCGTCACCATCACCACGGCCGGGTGCATCTGCACGGTCCGGCTCTGCACCGCCGGCAGGAGCACGTGCCCCTCCAGCAGCTGCACCGCGACCACCACCCCGAGCACCCACAGCGCGATGGGGAAGCCCCGGTCGGCCAGGGCGACCAGCACGGCCACCGTGCCGGAGACGAAGGCGCCGAGGTAGGGGATGTAGGCGCCGACGAAGACGAGCGCGCCGAGCCCGACCGCGCCGGGTACCCGGAGGACCAGCAGGCCGACGGTGATGCACAGGGCGTCGATGAGGGCGATGACGGTCGTCCCGCGCATGTAGCCCTCCACCGCGGCGAAGGCCCGCCGGGCGACGGCCTCCAGGGTGTCGGCGGTGCCGCCGGGTGCGAGGGAGCGCAGGGCCGCCATGGCCCGGTGGGAGTCGCGCAGGAAGAAGAAGACGAGCAGCAGCGCGAGCACGGCCATGGCCATGCTCTCGGCGACGACGCTGACTCCGCTGATGACGTTGGAAGCGGCCGTCCCGCCGAACTTGCCGAGCAGTTCGCGCGCGTTGCCGGCGAGGTCGTCCAGCCCGGCCCCGGCGGGCCCGAAATACCGGGAGACGTCCTCCGCGGCGTTGCGCAGGGAGTCGATGATCTGCCCGCCGGTGTCCACGAGCGCGGCGACGACGATGTACACGGCACCGCCGACGACGGCCACCACGGCGACACAGGTCAGCGCGGCCGCCACCGAGGCCTGCACCCCGGCCCGCACCAGCCGGCGGTACAACGGCCCGAGCAGTGCGGTCCCGAGCAGCGCGAGCAGCACCGGGGTGACGGCCGTACGGAGCTCCGCACACAGCCGCACCCCGACCCAGCCCACCCCGGCGACGAGCAGCAGCACGGCGCACCAGGCGGCGAGCCGGCGGACGGGTTCGGGCAGCAGACGCACGAACCCAGCGGACCACGGCCACCGCCGCCTGTCCCGCGGCACGGGTCCGGGCGGGTGAGCCGCCGCCGCCATGGCCGCGGCCGTGACAGGGCGTCAGAACGTAGGATCGCGCCATGGGGAGGACGACAGCACAGGCGGCGGCTTCCGGCGCGGCCGGGGACCTGGTCTACCGGCCGGCGCGGCCCGGGGACGACGCGGCCATCGCGGCGCTCGACGGGTCGTTCACGACGGACTCGGTGTTCGAGGTGACGGTGACGGCGGAGGGGTTCGCGATCCGCGAGACCCCGGTGGATCCTCCCCTGCACAAGGTCTTCCCCGACGAGGACGACGACGCCGGCCAGGCCGGGCCCGCCGACGATCCCGAACAGAGCCGGACGGTGGTCGCCGTCGACGGCGAGGAGCTGTGCGGCTTCGTGACGGTCTCCTTCGACCCGTGGAACGCGCGCGCGACCGTCTGCGACATCGAGGTCGCGCCGGCCTGGCGGGGCAAAGGGGTGGGCCGGGCCCTGATGGGCCACGCCGTCGACTTCGCGCGGGAGCACGGGGCGGTGCACCTGTGGCTGGAGGTCAGCAACGTCAACGCCCCCGCCGTCCACGCCTACCTGCGCATGGGCTTCGCCCTCTGCGGCCTGGACACCTCGCTCTACACCGGCACCGAGTCCTCCGGCGAACAGGCCCTCTTCATGGCCCGGCCGGTGGACTGACCGGCCGGGCACTCGGGCGAGGGGTCACAGGCCGTCTCCGTCATCCCGTGGACGGCCGGGCGCCTGGCAGCCGCGTTGCCGTTCAGGCGAGGGGAGAGACGGGGGAACCGCGAGGGCTCCGCGCCGGCCGCGATGCCGAGGAGCGTGGTCGGGTGGATGACGGCCATCACGCACCGCCGCCGGTCGGGAGGCCGGGGCCGAGGGGCGGCTCCGGCTCCAGGACGTCGACCACGGTGATGTCGACGGCCGTCACGGCAAGACCCAGGTCCTGTCCGGCCGAGTGGAGGACGGATCGGCGCACCTGGTGGACCCGGTCGGGCAGCGGGCGGTCGAGAGCGGCGGCCAGGTTCATGGTCACCCGTACGTCGGTACCCTCCCCCTCAGGTACGAGCCGGCAGCCCGCTGCCCTGGCACCGGGAACCGTGTCCGCGGCCTGCCGCAGAACCTTCGCCGCGGCGCTCTCGGCGATCCACAGGTCCCGGTCCGGGTCTGCCAGGGGCAGCAGCCGCCCCAGCCGCAGCTCTGCCCTGACGATGCTCATGACACGGTCGGCGAGTGCGTGCAGGCCGTGGGTGTATTCGGCACGCAGCGCGCGGGTGGCCGCGTTCACCGCGGCCAGTCCCTCGACGGCCTCGCGGCAGTGCGGACAGGAGACGGTGTGCGGGTCCGTGGCCGGAGCCTCGTCGCGCGCCTGTTCCCAGACCCGGCTGAGCAGGCGACTGCAGGGGAGTACCTCATCGCCCTCGAACCGGGGCCCCTCGGCGGCGGGCGGTTCGGAAGGCCGCGCGTGCGGGTCGTCTAGCGCCATGGGCCCATCGCCTCCTGGAGGGATCGGCGTGCCCTGAACAGTCTGCCGCGCACGGTCGGCTCATTGGTCCGCGTCACGTGGGCGATCTCCTTGTAGGACAGGCCCTGCACCTCCCGCAGGATCCAGCAGAGCCGCTGTCCGGCGTCCAGATCGCCGAGCGCACGGGACAGCGCGGCGGTGGCCGCGTCCTGCTCGGTGAACCGGTCCGGCTGGCTCCAGGCGTCTCCCGCCGCGGGCTCGACGACGGCGTCCAGCGAGAGGGGTGGCTGCCGGCGCCGGCGCATGGTCAGACAGCGGTTGACGGTGATCCGGTACATCCAGGTACGGAACTCCGCGCTGTGGCGGTATTCCGGCAGTCGCCGCCAGGCGCTGACGAAGGCGTCCTGAACCGCCTCCTCGGCGTCCTGGGGATTGCCGAGCATGCAGCGGGCCAGGGAAAGGAGGGGTCCGCCGTGCCGCCGGACGAGAACGGCGAAGGAGTCCTCGTCCCCCTCGGCCGCCCGCACGGCCAGCAGTCCGTCCGGCAGACCGCGTCCCAGCAGTTCACGTTCCGGCGATGGCGGAACAGCGCGTTCGATCATGGCGCCCTCGCACGAAGCTCGGACCACCCGTGTACCCGAGAGACCATCTGTGATGCACATCACACTCGATGCGCGTGAGAGATGCGACGTCCGCCATGTCCAACGTTTCGACGGGCGCCACACCGGTGTCCGACCGATCGATCGAGGCGACCGCCATGACGGAAAACATCACGAGCGTCGGCACGAGCAGTCGGCCCGACGCGGGCGTGAGCGCGCTGAAGGGCCGTACCGGGGCCGGGGCTCCGGCCGAGACCCGGGGGAAGACCACGATCGCGGACGGCGTGGTGGCCAAGATCGCGGGCATGGCCGCCCGCGAGGTACCGGGCATCCACAGCCTGGGAGCGGGGATGGCCCGCGCCTTCGGCGCCATGCGGGAACGCGTCCCCGGCGGAGGCGGAGGCGTCACGCGAGGAGTGAAGGTCGAGGTCGGCGAGCGTCAGGCCGCGGTGGATCTGGACGTCGTCGTCGAGTACGGCGTCTCCATCGTCGAGGTCGCCGGCGGCGTACGCACCAACGTGATCGGCGCCGTGGAGCGGATGACGGGTCTGGAGGTCGTCGAGGTGAACATCGCCGTCGACGACGTCCACCTGCCCGACGAGGAGGAAGAGGCCGAACCGGACGAGGGCCGCGTGAGGTGATCCATCACCGGGCCTGCACGGGCGCGGGTGATCGCGCGCACGCCGACGTACGTGCGCGAGACGGGTGAGTGCATGATGAACACAGCAACGACGGGCCTCGCGGCCGGCATGGCCCTCGGCTTCGCCGGTTACTTCGGCGGCTTCTGGGCATTTCTGCTGGTTCTGGTCCTGGGTGCGGCGGGCCTGATCGTGGGCCTCGTCGTGCAGGGTGACCTCGAGCTCCCGACCCGGAGGCAGCGGTGAAGACCCGCCCCGGTTCCCCCGGCGAGGAGTCCGGCCCACCGGCGCCGGCCGTCGGCCTGCCGCCCCCGGCCGAGCGGGGCGCCACCGTCATCCCGGACAGGGTGGTCGCCCGTATCGCCACGCAGGCCGCACGCACGGCCCAGTCCCAGCGCGCCGCCGTACCGCCCGACCGGAGCGGAGCGGCGGCACCCCACGCCTCCGCCGCCGTCCGTACCGGATCGGTGCGCCTGCATCTGACCCTGGACCTGCCCTACCCCACCGACATCCCCCATGTCTGCGAGCGGATCCAGCAGGACGTCGCCGAACGGGTGGCTCAGCTGACCGGCTTGCGGGTGGGAGAGGTCACCCTCACCGTCCGGCGGCTGGTGACCGCCGCCCAAGCGAGCCGGGGGCGGGTCCGGTGAACGGCCACGCGGTCCTGGGCACCGGGCACGCCGGGCACGCCGCGCAGGAAGGGGGATCGCGATGACACCCGATCCCGGTTCTCCCGGCCGCAGCTCCGCGCCGTCCGCTGACCGTGCCACGGTGCCGCTGACGAAGGAGCCCGATCCACCCGAACGCGACGTGTCCAGCCGTGATCGCACGGCCGGTGAGCGCGACGGCGGGCACCGAACCCGCCGGCCGTGGTCCGCGCGCCGCATCACGGCGGCGCTGGCCGCCTCGGTGATCCTTGTGGCGGCGGTCGCGGCGCTGGTCGACGTGATCGCCGTACGGGCGGGACGTCCGGCGGCAGCCTGGCGACGGCACCTGGCCGACGAACTGGCCACCCGCTCCGTGGACGACGTGTGGATGCTCACGGGAGCCGCCGTGGCCGCCGCCGTCGGCGTCTGGCTGATCGTCCTGGCTCTCACCCCTGGGCTACGCCATTGGCTGCCCCTGCGCTCACCCGCCGAGTGCCCCCGGCTGCGGGCCTCCCTGGACCGCGACGGGGCCGCCGGCGTGCTGCGTGACGCCGCGATGCGGGTCCCCGGAGTCGGCGCGGCGCGCATCCGGGTGCGCCGCCACCTCATCAAAGCGCGCGCGGACGTCCGCTTCCGTGATCCCCGACAGGTGAAGGACGACCTCACCGCCGTCCTCGGCGAGGAACGCGACCGGCTGACCCTCGCCCGTCCTCCCCGCATCGTCGTACGCGTGCGGCGACGCACCGACTGACCGAAGACCCACCGGAGCCCGCACCATGACGCCGCGATCCGTACCCAACCGCAGTCTGCTGGCCCTCGCCGGACTGGTCCTGCTCGGCGGCGGACTGCTGATCCTCTTCGCCGGGCTCGACCTCTACCGGCGGCACGATCTGATCCCGCCCGTCGGCTGGCCCCTGGTCACCCCGGACGACGTCCTGCTCGGCTCCGCCGACCGGGCCCGCTGGAGCAGCCAGGGCTGGTGGTGGTGGCCCGCGGTCATCGCCGCCCTCGTCCTCGCCGCCCTGCTCGCCCTGTGGTGGCTGCTCGCCCAGCTGAGCCGACGCCGCCCCGGCTCACTGCCCGTCGGCGGTACACCCCCGCAGGAGGGCGTCGAACTGCGCGACCGCGCACTCAGCGACGCGATCGCGACCGAAGCCGGTGCCCTGCCGGGGGTCGACCAAGCGACCGTACGCATCACCGGCCGGCCTGCCCACCACCGCACCCGCGTCAGCCTCACCCTCACCCCCGAGGGTGCGCCCGGCGCCACTCTCGGTGCCCTCTGCGAAGGCCCGCTCCGCACCGCCCGTCGGTCCACCGGCCACCCCGACATGCCCACCGAGGTCCGCCTACACGTCGCCCGCCACAAGCCGCACCGCGCGGAGTAAGGAAGTGACCGACCGTTCCCATGTTCAACGCCCCCGCGGTCTTTCGCGGTCCGCAGGGGAACCGGCACCACTCCCCAAGGGAGAGACCATGATCGTCCTGGGCATCATCCTGCTCGTCATCGGCTTCCTCACCGGGATATCCATCCTGTGGACCATCGGGATCATCCTGCTGGTCGTAGGAGCCATCCTGTGGGTCCTCGGCGCGATGGGACACGCCGTCGCCGGTCGACGCCACTACTGGTAACCGGGGTCAGGTCCGACGGGCGACGACTCGGGCCGCAGGCGGGCCGAGTCGTCGCCGCCCGACCTTCGGGGGGCGGCGATTCGTTCGTCGTGCTGAGCATGGAGCCGGTGGATCAGAACGCCTCCGGCGGCGATCAGGACGAGCCGTCGCCGGCCATCAGCTGTGCGGCGGCGTTCGCACCGGTTTCCGGCGGGACCACCAGTACATCCCGGCGGCCATCAGCGGAGAAGAGAGTGAGCCTGTGCGGATCCTGCTCCTCCGTGGACCAGCCCACCTGCACGGTGCGCCCGGCGTCGGACACCCAATGCGGGAGGACGGGCCAGTAGGCCGGGTTCACGGTGACACCCGTGATACGACCCCACAGATCGCCCAATGCGGCCGCCAAAGGCGGCAGTTCACGGGTGAGGGCACGGGAACGGGGCCACCACACGCCGTCCAGGCCACCCGGTGCGGGCGTCAGGGAGAGCCGGGCCGGCGGCGACGGCGCGCGCCTGTTCGATGTCGTACGGTCAATGGTCACGGACATGGCGCGGACCTGTCCCCGGGCTCATGGGTGCGGCCCGGCGCTGTCGATCACCGGAAACGGCACCCGCAGCGGAGCCGGTGCGCGAAGAACTCCCGGTGTTTTCACACTACTCCGCTCGTCGGCCCGAAAAGCCTGTGATGACCAGGTATTTCCCCCCTTCGGGACCTGGTCGCCGGTGCCCGAGTCCGGTCCGGAGCCCTTGTGCACCAGGGCTCCGGACCGGACTCGTCCGCGTACGGGGGCTCCGGGCTCGTCCGCGTACGGTCCTGGCGAGCCCTACATGCCGCCCTCCGCCATCCCGTGCACCGCCGGAACGGTCCCCAGGCGGCCCTTCTGGAAGTCCTCGAACGCCTGCTGGAGCTCGTCACGGGTGTTCATGACGAACGGGCCGTAGTGGGCCATCGGCTCGCGGATCGGCCGGCCGCCGAGGAGGACGACCTCCAGGTCCGGGGTGTGAGAGTCCTGCCGCTCGTCCGCGCGCACGGTCAGCGAGCCACCCGCGCCGAAGACCGCGGTCTGGCCGAGGTGGATGGGCCGGCGCTCCGCACCGACGCTGCCGCGGCCCGCGAGGACGTACGCCAGCCCGTTGAAGTCCTCCCGCCACGGCAACGTGACCTCCGCACCCGGCGCCACCGTCGCGTGCACCATCGTGATCGGCGTGTGCGTGATGCCCGGACCGGCGTGCCCGTCCAGCTCACCGGCGATCACGCGCAGCAGCGCGCCGCCGTCGGGCGTGGTCAGCAGCTGGACGTTGCCACCGCGGATGTCCTGGTAGCGCGGAGGCATCATCTTGTCCTTGGCCGGCAGGTTCACCCACAGCTGCAGACCGTGGAAGAGACCTCCGGACACGACCAGGTGCTCCGGAGGGGCTTCGATGTGCAGCAGGCCCGAGCCCGCGGTCATCCACTGGGTGTCGCCGTTGGTGATGGTGCCGCCACCGCCCTGGGAGTCCTGGTGGTCGAAGACGCCGTCGATGATGTAGGTGACGGTCTCGAAGCCGCGGTGCGGGTGCCAGGGGGTGCCCTTGGGCTCACCCGGCGCGTACTCCACCTCACCCATCTGGTCCATCATGATGAACGGGTCGAGATGGCGGTAGTTGATCCCCGCGAACGCCCGGCGCACCGGGAAGCCCTCACCCTCGAAACCGCTCGGAGCGGTCGTGACGGCGAGCACGGCGCGTGCGACGGCGTCGGCGGGAGCGGTCACACGGGGCAGCGTCAACGGGTTCTCGACGGTCACTGCGGGCATGGTCGGTACCTCCTTGGTACGCCCACTTTAGTTGAGCGTTGAACTTCTTGCCACCAGGAACAGAGAAAGCCCGGAGGACATTCCCTCCGGGCTTTCGGTTGCACAAGGCGCGCGGATCAGCCTTCGGCCGCGCGGCGACGGCGGCTAGCCGTACATGCGGCGCATCGCGAAGTCGACCATCTGCTCGACCGCCTTCGCGTCGAACACCATCCGGTGCTCGCCCTCCATGTCCAGGACGAAGCCGTAGCCGGTCGGCAGCAGGTCGATCACCTCGGCGCCGGTGATGACGAAGTACTTGGACTCCTTGCCCGCGTACCGGCGCAGCTCCTTCAGCGAGGTGAACATCGGGATCACCGGCTGCTGGGTGTTGTGCAGGGCGAGGAAGCCGGGGGTGTCGCCGCGCGGGCAGTACACCTTCGAGGTGGCGAAGATCTGCTGGAAGTCCTCGGCGGACATCTGACCGGTGGTGAAGGCGCGCACCGCGTCCGCGAGCGACGGCGGGGACGGCTCCGGGTAGAGCGGCGGCTGCTGGCCGTACCCGCCGACACCACCCGGCATCTGCTGCTGCGACGAGGCGTACTGCTGCTGCGCAGCACCCCCGTCCATGGGCTGGCCGTATCCGTACATGGGCGCAAGCGTACCGAGCCGCTCCGCCACCCGAACGGCCCGCTGGGCGATCCGTCCCGCTTGAGACGCGTCACAGATGACCGGATCGGGGTTGCGTCTTATTACCGGCGGGTAGCATCATCGGAGCTACTTGTTGGTACGTGAACTAGTGCGAGGATTCAGTGCCTCGCCGATCTCTCTACGGAGCCGTCGCCATGGGGCACTACAAGTCGAATCTCCGCGACATCGAGTTCAACCTCTTCGAAGTACTGGGGCGCGACAAGGTGTACGGCACCGGCCCGTTCGAGGAGATGGACGTCGACACCGCCAAGAGCGTCCTGGAGGAGCTGACCCGCCTCTCCGAGAACGAGCTGGCCGAGTCCTTCACCGACGCCGACCGCAACCCGCCCGTCTTCGACCCGGAGACCAACACCGCGCCGGTCCCGGCGTCCTTCAAGAAGAGCTACCAGGCCTTCATGGACTCCGAGTACTGGCGCCTCGGCCTGCCCGAGGAGATCGGCGGCACCACCTCCCCGCGCTCCCTCATCTGGGCCTACGCCGAGCTGATCCTGGGCGCCAACCCGGCCGTGTGGATGTACTCCTCGGGCCCCGCGTTCGCCGGCATCCTCTTCGAGGAGGGCAACGAGGTCCAGAAGCACATCGCCAAGATCGCCGTCGAGAAGCACTGGGGCTCCACCATGGTCCTCACCGAGCCGGACGCCGGCTCGGACGTGGGCGCCGGCCGCACCAAGGCGATCCAGCAGGAGGACGGCTCCTGGCACATCGAGGGCGTGAAGCGCTTCATCACCTCCGGTGAGCACGACATGGAGGAGAACATCCTCCACTACGTGCTCGCGCGTCCCGAGGGCGCCGGCCCCGGCACCAAGGGCCTGTCCCTCTTCCTCGTGCCGAAGTACCTGTTCGACTTCGAGACCGGCGAGCTGGGCGAGCGCAACGGCGCCTACGCCACCAACGTCGAGCACAAGATGGGCCTGAAGGCCTCCAACACGTGCGAGATGACCTTCGGCGACAAGCACCCCGCCAAGGGCTGGCTGATCGGCGACAAGCACGACGGCATCCGCCAGATGTTCCGCATCATCGAGTTCGCCCGCATGATGGTCGGCACGAAGGCGATCTCCACGCTGTCCACCGGCTACCTGAACGCGCTGGAGTACGCCAAGGAGCGTGTCCAGGGCCCGGATCTGGCCAACTTCATGGACAAGACCGCGCCGAAGGTCACCATCACCCACCACCCCGACGTGCGCCGCTCGCTGATGACGCAGAAGGCGTACGCCGAGGGCATGCGCGCCCTGGTCCTCCACACCGCCTCCGTGCAGGACGCCATCCAGATCAAGGAGGCGAACGGCGAGGACGCCACCACCGAGCACGCGCTGAACGACCTGCTCCTGCCGATCGTCAAGGGCTACGGCTCGGAGAAGGGCTACGAGCAGCTCGCCCAGTCGCTCCAGACCTTCGGCGGCTCCGGCTTCCTCCAGGAGTACCCGATCGAGCAGTACATCCGGGACTCCAAGATCGACACCCTCTACGAGGGCACCACCGCGATCCAGGGCCAGGACTTCTTCTTCCGGAAGATCGTCCGCAACCAGGGCGCCGCGCTGAACTCCCTCGCCGAGGACATCAAGAAGTTCCTGGCGCTCGGCACCGGCGGCGAGGAGCTGGCCGGCGCCCGCGAGCACCTGGCCAAGGCGGCCGTGGAGCTGGAGGCGATCGTCGGCATCATGCTGACCGACCTCGCCGCCACCGAGCAGGACACCAAGAACATCTACAAGGTGGGCCTGAACACCACCCGCCTGCTCATGGCCTCCGGTGACGTCGTCGTCGGCTACCTGCTGCTGAAGGGTGCCGCGATCGCCGCCGAGAAGCTGGCCACGGCCTCCGCGAAGGACAAGGCCTTCTACACCGGCAAGATCGCCGCGGCGAAGTTCTTCGCGGCGAACGTCCTGCCGGGCGTCACCCTGGCCCGCAAGGTCGCCGGCACCGTCGACCTGGACCTGATGGAGCTGGACGAGGCCGCGTTCTAGGACGCAAGGGACAGCTGGAAGCACCTCCACACCGTCCTCACGAGGGCCCGCTCCCGGTAAGGGGGAGCGGGCCCTCGTCCGTCGTTAAGGTGAACCCCATGAGCGAACCCTCCCGCTTCGACCGCGGCCACACCGACGACCTGATGTCCTTCCTGGCGACGAGTCCGTCGCCGTACCACGCCGTGGCGAACGCCGCCGAGCGGCTGGAGAAGGCGGGCTTCCGGCAGGTCGCGGAGACGGACGCCTGGGACGGGACCTTCGGCGGCAAGTACGTGCTGCGCGGTGGCGCGATCGTGGCCTGGTACGTCCCCGAGGGCGCCGAACCGCACACCCCCTTCCACATCGTGGGCGCCCACACCGACTCGCCGAACCTGCGGGTCAAGCCGCGCCCGGACACCGGGGCGCACGGCTGGCGCCAGGTCGCCGTGGAGATCTACGGCGGCCCGCTGCTGAACTCCTGGCTGGACCGCGACCTGGGCCTGGCCGGCCGGCTGACCCTGCGCGACGGCTCCTCGGTGCTGGTGAGCGTGGACCGGCCGCTGCTGCGGGTGCCGCAGCTCGCCATCCACCTGGACCGCACGGTCTCCACCGACGGGCTCAAGCTCGACAAACAGCGGCATCTCCAGCCGGTGTGGGGCCTCGACGAGGCGGTGCGCGAGGGCGACCTCATCGCCTTCCTGGAGCAGGAGGCCGGGCTCACCGCGGGCTCGGTGGCCGGCTGGGACCTGATGACCCACCCCGTGGAGCCGCCGTCCTACCTGGGCCGCGACCGGGAGCTGGTCGCCGGCCCGCGCATGGACAACCTGCTGTCGGTGCACGCCGGTGTCGCCGCGCTCGCCGCCGTCGCGACCTCCGGTGCCGCCCTCACCCGCATCCCCGTACTGGCCGCCTTCGACCACGAGGAGAACGGCTCCCAGTCCGACACCGGCGCGGACGGCCCGCTGCTCGGGTCCGTCCTGGAGCGCTCGGTGTTCGCGCGCGGCGGCTCCTTCGAGGACCGGGCCCGCGCCTTCGCCGGCACGGTCTGTCTGTCCTCCGACACGGGCCACGCCGTGCACCCCAACTACGCGGAGCGGCACGACCCCACGCACCACCCGCGGGTCAACGGCGGCCCGATCCTCAAAGTCAACGTCAACAACCGCTACGCCACGGACGGTTCGGGGCGCGCGGTGTTCGCCGCGGCCTGCGAGAAGGCGGAGGTCCCCTTCCAGACCTTCGTCTCCAACAACTCCATGCCGTGCGGCACGACCATCGGCCCGATCACCGCGGCCCGGCACGGTATCCGCACGGTGGACATCGGCGTCGCGATCCTCTCCATGCACAGCGTGCGTGAACTGTGCGGCGCCGACGACCCGTTCCTGCTGGCGAACGCCCTGACGGCCTTCCTGGAGGGCTAGTCGGGAGCCCGCCGGGTACCCGGACGGCACCGGAGATTCCGGAACCAGAAGGGGAGGCGAGGTTTCATGGGGCTCGGCGGATGCATCATTCTCATAGCCGTGGGGGCCATCCTGACGTTCGCGACCGACTGGCACATGGAGGACGTCAACCTCACCGTCGTCGGGCTGATCCTCATGGCCGTGGGTCTGGTCGGCGTCGCCACGTTCAGCGGGATCGCCCGCCGCCGCCGGGTGGTGGTGCCCCCGACGCCGGTCGTCGAGGAGGAACCGCACCACCACCGCGGCGAGGGCTACAGCGACGGCTACGGCGTCTGAGTCCGGCCCTCCCGCTCGTCCGTCCCGGCCAGGACGAGCGGCAGGCGGTCCGC
The DNA here is from genome assembly GCF_055607665.1 of Streptomyces sp. NPDC036984. Lineage (NCBI taxonomy): Bacteria > Bacillati > Actinomycetota > Actinomycetes > Kitasatosporales > Streptomycetaceae > Streptomyces > Streptomyces sp. NPDC036984. The sequence continues at coordinate 79,535 of NZ_JBVJRL010000010.1, read as the reverse complement.
CCCGTCCCGCGTCAGGCGGACCGGGACGGCCCAGTCCTGCCGGTGGACGTGGCAGGCGGGACAGGCGTGGGCGCCCGCGGCCGGGCTGCCGTCGGACGCGGTGTCGTCGCAGGACGCGGCCATCGCCGAGACGTGCAGCACGCCCTCGGTGACGGCCGGGTTCAACTCCAGCTCGCGGGACCGGTCCGTGCCGGCTCCCTCGCCCTTGAGCAGCAGCTCGGGCGGGGTCGAGGAGACCAGCACGCGGGTCGAGGGCCCGTACCGCGTGTCCATCTTCTGGCCCGCGGGGGCCTGGAAGACCACGTCGAGGCGAAGTGTGCCCGGGGCCACCTCGGTTGCCGCGCGCTGCGTGCGGTGGGCGGCCGCCGCCACCCGCACCGCCTCCTCCGGCAGCCGCAGGCGGGTGAGCCGGTGCCGGGCCGACTCCACCACCACGATGTCATCGCCGGCGAGAACGGCGCCGCTGGGCTCGCGCAGATCGGTGGCGAGCGTCGTGACCTCGCCGGTGGCCGGGTCGTAGCGGCGCAGGGCGTGGTTGTAGGTGTCGGCGACCGCCACCGAGCCGTCCGGCAGGGCGGTGACGCCCAGCGGATGCTGCATCAGGGCCTGTTCGGCGGACCCGTCGCGGTGGCCGAAGTCGAACAGGCCCGTGCCCACGGCCGTGTGCACATGCCCGTCGACGTCCGCCCAGCGCAGGGCCGAGGTCTCGGCGTCGGCGATCCACAGCCGGTCGGCGGTGGCCGCGAGGCCCGAGGGCTGGGCGAACCACGCCTCGGCGGCGGACCCGTCCACCAGGCCCTCGTTGGTCGTGCCCGCCGCCACCGCGACGGTCCGCGTGGCCGGGTCGTACGTCCACAGCTGATGGACGCCCGCCATCGCGATCCACACCCTGCCGCCGAAGACCGCCACATCCCAGGGTGAGGAGAGGTCCACCGTGCGGGCCGGGCCGGAGGTGGCCGAGCCCCGCCACCACTGCCTTCCGGTACCGGCCAGGGTGGTCACCTCGCCGGTGGCGAGGTCCAGGCGGCGCAGGGCGTGGTTGACGGTGTCGGCGACCACCACCGTGCCGTCGTCGAGGAGCGCGAGCCCCTGCGGCTCGTTGAAGGACGCCTCCCCCGGGCCGCCGTCGGCGAACCCGCGCGCGCCCGAGCCGAGCCGCCGTACGACGGTCTCCGCGTCCTCGGCCAACTCGACCAGCTGGTGCCGTGTGGTGTCGCTGACCAGGAAGTTCCCCGACGGCAGCAGCAGCGCCTTACCGGGGAAACGGAGGGTCGTCGGCTCGGGCTCCGGCGGCACATAGGGGCCGTCGCCGCCGCGCAGGGTGCCCTTCGCCCCATGCTCGGCCTCCAGCTCCGTCACCAGCCGCTCGATGGCCTCCACGTGACCCTCACCCGAGTGCTGGGCGACGACATATCCCTCGGGGTCGACGACGACGAGCGTGGGCCACGCACGCACCGCGTACTGCTTCCAGGTGGCCAGCTCGGGGTCGTCCAGCACCGGATGCTCCACGCCGTAGCGCTCCACGGCGTCCGCGACCGCCCGGTGGTCGGCCTCGTGCGCGAACTTCGGCGAGTGCACCCCGATCACCACGAGCGTGTCCCGGTGCTTGCCCTCCAGCTCGCGCAGCTCGTCCAGGACGTGCAGGCAGTTGATGCAGCAGAAGGTCCAGAAGTCCAGGACGACGATGCGTCCGCGCAGGTCGGCCAGGGAGTACCGCTGATCTCCCGTGTTCAGCCAGCCGCCCCTGCCGGTCAGCTCGGGGGCGCGGACGCGGATGCGTCGCGGTGCGGAGTCGGTCACGGCTCCCAGAGTGCCACCCGGCACCGACAGCCGGTCCGTGCCTGTGGACAACCGTCGCGAGGGGGCGTCAGTCCTGTTCTCCGACACCTGGCGTCCGGGCGGATTCCCGGGTCCGGTCACGCGAGGGCGTGACCGGTCGTCGCGTCCACGTGGGCGGGGACGTCCTCGTGCCGGTCGCCGACGGTCGGCGTGCCGGTGGGCTCGAAGAGCAGGATCTCGGTCGGCACGGGCGCGTACGGCTTGTGTTCGGTGCCGCGCGGGACGGTGAACACCGAGCCCCTGGGCAGCACCACCGTGCGCTCGCCGGCGGTCTCGCGCAGGCCGATGTGCAGTTCGCCGGCGAGGACCAGGAAGAACTCGTCGGTGTGTTCGTGCACGTGCCACAGGTGCTCGCCCGCCACCTTGGCCACGCGCACGTCGTAGTCGTTCACGGTGGTGACGATGCGGGGGCTCCATTGCTCGGTGAAGGAGGCGAGGGCCTGGTCCAGGGAGATGGGTTCCGTGCGTGCCATGGGTTCCATACGTTCATCGTGCGGGTGGCCCGCCCGGCGCACGAGTGCTAGAAATCGCACATGCCGCAACGATCCTCTCACCGCGTGGTGCTGGTGGTCGACGACAACTCCAATCCGTTCGAGATGAGCTGCGCCATCGAGATCTTCGGGCTCGCGCGGCCGGAGCTGGGGCGGGAGCTGTACGACTTCCGGCTGTGCGCGGCCGAGCCGGAGACCCGGATGCGGGACGGTTTCTTCACGCTCACCGGGGTCGCCGGGCTGGCGGCGGCCGAGTCGGCCGACACGCTGATCGTGCCGAACCGGCCCGACACCGAGGTCCCCCGCTCGGAGCGCGTCCTGGAGGTGATCCGGCGGGCACACGCGCGTGGCGCCCGGCTCGTCGGCTTCTGCTCGGGCGCGTTCACCCTCGCGGAGGCCGGGCTGCTGGACGGGCGCCGGGCGGCCTGCCACTGGATGTGGGCGGACGCCTTCCGGGCCCGCTTCCCGCGGGTGCGCCTGGAACGGGACGTGCTCTTCGTGGACGACGGCGACATCCTCACCGCCTCCGGCAGCGCCTCCGCGCTCGACCTGGGCCTGCACCTCGTACGCCGGGACCACGGCGTGGAGATCGCCAACCACGTCTCCCGGCGGCTCGTGTTCGCCGCGCACCGGGACGGCGGGCAACGGCAGTTCGTGGAGCGGCCGGTGCCCGAGGTGCCCGACGAGTCGCTCGGCCCGCTGCTGGCCTGGGCGCAGGAGCGGCTGGACGAGCCGCTGTCCGTCGCGGACCTGGCCGCCCGCGCGGCTTGCTCCCCGGCCACCCTGCACCGCCGCTTCCGCAGCCAGCTGGGTACGACTCCGCTGGCCTGGCTCATCGGGGAGCGCGTGGCGCTGGCGTGCCGGCTGATCGAGCGGGGCGAGGAGCGGCTGGACGTCGTGGCGGCGCGCAGCGGCCTGGGTACGGCGGCCAATCTGCGGGCCCGGCTGCGGCGCGAGACCGGGCTGAGCCCGTCGGCTTACCGCAAGCGGTTCGGAGGGGCGCCCGGGTGAGCCCGCGCACGGCTTACGGGCGGCACACACGGCGCACGGCCAGGCGCGCACGGCTCGCGAGCGGCGCGCGCAGGCGGCGCGCGCGGCTCATCGTGGGCGCCCCTGGATCGCCGTAACCCTTGTGGTCGTTCCGTGACGATCCACCCCTGCCGGGGAAGCATGATTCCCATGAGATTCCTCGTACGCGACCGGATCCTCGGCATCGGTGACGACTGGTGGATCGAGGACGAGCATGGCCGGAAAGTGTTCCTCGTCGACGGCAAGGCGATGCGGCTGCGGGACACCTTCGAGCTGAAGGACGCCCAGGGGCGGGTCCTGATCGACATCCACCAGAAGATGCTCGCCCTGCGCGACACCATGGTGATCGAACGGGACGGCGAGGCCCTGGCCCGGATCAAGCGCAAGCGGCTGTCGCTGCTGCGCAACCACTACCGGGTCGCCCTGGTGGACGGCACCGAACTGGACGTCAGCGGGAAGATCCTGGACCGGGAGTTCGCGGTCGAGTACGACGGCGAACTCCTCGCGGTCGTCTCCCGCCGCTGGCTGACCCTCCGCGACACCTACGGGGTGGACGTCGTCCGGGAGGACGCCGACCCGGCGCTGCTGATCGCGGTGGCGGTGTGCGTCATCCATCTGGCCGAGAAGGAGGGGGAGGAGGACTGACCTCCCCCTCCGGCCTGCGGGTCAGTCGTCCAGCCAGCCGACCCGGCGGGCGTAGCTGCCCGCCTGGAAGCGGCTGTGGGCGCCCAGTTCGGTGAGCAGTTCGGAGACGTGCCGGCGGTAGGTGGTCGTCGACATGGACAGCTTGCGGGCCGCCATCTCGTCCTTCATGCCGGACTCCAGCATGCGCAGCACGGCCTGTCGCACCTCGTCCCGCGGTGCCGCGGGCGGTTCGGCGTCGGCGGCGGAGAAGGGCCGGGCGCCGACCCACAGGCTCTCCCAGGAGCGGTACAGATACCGGACCAGCGAGGGGTCCCGGACGACGAGCGCGCCCTGCCCGTCGGGCTGTTCGGGGTCGGCGATGACGGCTGTGCCGGCGTCGAAGAAGATGATGCGGTCCGGGATGTGGTCCACCGTGCGGAACGCGACACCGGTGTCGGTCATCTCGGCCAGATGCTGGCGCATGTAGGAGTGGGACAGCACCGAATGCGGGTAGAGCGTACGGAGCAGGACCCCCCGGCCCGCCGCCTCCGCGGTGCGCCGGCGGCCCTCCTCGATGACGTTCTGTGAGGGGAGCAGCGGATGCGCGGCGGCGATCTCCACGCGGGCGGTGGAGGAGAGACGTTCCAGCACGGTGCGGATGGCGTCCAGACCGGTCAGCCGCTCGACCGTGGAGCGCAGGAAGTGGCTCTGCCAGGCGTCCTCGAAGACCGGGCGCATGGTCATCACATGGCTGCTGATCCGGTCGGCCTTGCGCTGGAGGCGCCGGATGCGGGCCTCCATGGGCCCGTTGAGGTGGGTGACGGCGACATCGGGGCTGTTGGCGGTGTAGGCCGGGTTCCCGGCCGCGTCGTCGTCCTTCGCCGTTCGGCGCACGTGCAGCAGATGGAGATCGAGCAGATCGTTCACGGCCGACTCGATCTCGCGGTAGGGCAGGTCAAGCTCCATCGCGGCGAGCACCGGGTTCAGCGCGCCGTTCTCCAGTGCCATGCGGTATAGGCACTCATGCAGCTCGTCTAGCGTCGGAATGCGTGGTTCCTCGTCCATTTTGCCCCCGTTTCGCGAATTTTGACCTAACTTGCCGCTGAGAAGAACTCGTCTGGCACTTCTCACCAGGGGATTGCGCTGGTGTTCACCGAGTCCGAACCGGCAGGATCCTGCTCAGGGAACGGGGAAATCCTCCGAACCCGCTTCGCAGGGGGGAAACACTCATGAGCGACAAGCGCTTTTTCGGCACGTTCTTCATCACGTTGGCTTTCTTTGGAATTCTCGGTGGCACCGCCGTGGCGGCCGCGTCCGGTCAACCCGCGTCGAACGGCCACAACCGTGCCGGTGAGCCCTCCCCCACGCAGTCCGCCAGCACGGACGACATCATCTGGCACTGACCCCGGACAAACAGCCGAATTATAGCCCACGCGCTGTCGAACCGTTGTTTACATAACGTCGCAATGTTGCCGCAATAAAGTGCTCCTCCGAAGGGAACCGGAGCCGGGCGGACCGCATCGCGAAAACAACGCCGACACGCGCTGAACCCCTCGAAAACTTGCGGCCTGGGGCAGGAAAAGAATCGTGAAAGCAGCGGTAGTAGGCGCGGGCGGACTGGGCGGCTACTTCGGTGGCCGGCTCGCCGCCGCGGGGCACGACGTACGTCTCGTGGCACGCGGCGCCCACCTCGAAGCGCTCCGGAAGGACGGGCTCACGGTCCGGGGACCCGACGGCACCACATCCGTCACCCCGGTCCACGCCACCGACGACACCCGGGAGACCGGCCCCTGCGACCTGGTCCTGCTGGCGGTGAAGACCTGGCAGCTCGGCCCGGCCATCGAGGCCCTGCCGCCTCTCCTGGGACCCGGCACCGCCGTCGTCACCCTCCAGAACGGCGTCGAGGCCCCCGAGCAGGTGGCCGAGGCCATCGGCCGGGCGGCCGTACTGCCCGGAGTCGCCAAGGTCATCGCCCAGCTCGACGGGCCGGGCCGGATCCGGCACGTCGGCGGCGCCGGCTCCCTCGTCCTCGGCGAGTGGGACAACGCCGAGAGCGAGCGGGTACGGCAGCTGCGCGCGGCTCTGGAGGACGCGACCGTGCCCAGCCCGGCCGTCGCCGACATCTGGGCCGAACTCTGGGCCAAGTTCCTGTTCGTGGTGCCCTTCGGCAGCCTCGGCGCCGCCGCGGACGGCGGCTTCGGCGAACTGCGCTCCCGGGCCGGCACCCGCCGGCTGCTGACCGACGCCATGCGCGAGGTCGAACGGCTGGCGCGCGCCGCCGGCGTGGCCCTGCCCGCCGACGTCGTCGACACGACGCTGGACTTCGTCGACCGGCAGCCCGCCGCCGGCACCTCCTCGCTCCAGCGCGACCTCCTCGCGGGTACGCCCTCCGAACTCGACGCCTGGACCGGCTCGGTGGTCCGCCTCGGCGCCCGGCACGGCGTACCCACCCCGATCCACTCGCTGCTGTACGAGGTCCTCGGCGTGCGCGAGGAGCGGGCCGCCCGCAGCGCGGCCCGGCCGACCGCCGGACCGAGCCGATGACCTGGCCCGCCGGCCGGACCGCCGGCGGCACCGCCGACGCGCACGGCGCGCAAGAGGACGTGAAGACTGCCGTGGACACCTTCGAGAACACCTATGCGGAGACCGGCGCGACGGCCGACGACCAGGACCGCGACGTCGACATCGCCGTCGTCGGCGCCGGCCCCTCCGGGCTCTACGCCGCCTACTACGCCGGATTCCGCGGACTGAGCTGTGCCGTCGTGGACGCCCTGGACGAGCCCGGGGGCCAGGTGGCCGCCCTCTACCCCGAAAAGCCGATCCACGACGTGGCCGGGCTCCCCGGCGTCAAGGGCCGCGAGCTGGTGGCCGCCCTGGTCGCGCAGGCCGAACCCTTCGGCCCGCGCTACCTGCTCGGCCACACCGCGACCACCCTGACCCAGTACGGCACCGGCTGGACCATCGGCACCGACCGGGGCCGGCGGGTGCACGCCGGGGCCGTGGTGATCGCCGCCGGGCTGGGCCGGTTCGTACCGCGCCGGCTGCCCTGCGCGGTGCCCTACGAGGGCCGGGGCGTGGCCTACCACGTGCCCGACCCCGCCGCGCACCGCGACAAGGACGTGGTCGTCGTCGGCGGTGGCGACAGCGCCGTCGACTGGGCGCTGACCCTCGCCCCGCTGGCCCGCACCACCACCCTGGTGCACCGGCGCGCCACCTTCCGGGCGCACGAGCACAGTGTCAAGCAGCTGCTCGACGCCCCGGTGCGGGTGCTCACCGACGCCCGGGTGACCGCCTGTCACGGCACCGCCCACCTGGCGGAGGTGGAGATCACCCACGAGGCGGGCACCCTGCGCCTGCCGGCCCAGGGACTCGTCGCGGCGCTCGGTTTCAGCGCGGCCCTGGGCCCGCTCGCCGACTGGGGAGCGGCGCTGGAGGACGGCCTGTTCCGCGCCGACCCCGCCACCCGGGAGACCAGCCTGCCCGGCGTCTACGCGGTGGGCGACGGCTCCACCCACCCGGGCCGGGTCCCGCTGATCTCGGTCGGCTTCGGCGAGGCCGCCACCGCCGTCAACCACGCCGCCGTGGCCCTGCGCCCCGGCAGCCGGCTAGCCCCGGCGCACTCGACCGACCCCGACGCGGCCGGAGGGGGAACCACCCGATCCTGGAGTTGACCACGTGGAGTTGAAGAAGCTCACCCTGCTGCCGCAGGAGGTGGAGATCCTGCTGCCCGCGGGTTCCCCGCTCACCGACATCGAATACGAGACGCCCCGCCGCCACATCCCGTTCGGCTGCCGCTCCGGCGCCTGCGGCGCCTGCGTGGTCGAAGTGGTCGAGGGCGCCGCCGGCCTCGGCGAGCCCGACCCCGAGGAACTGGACTTCCTCGAAGACCTCGGCAAGACCGGGGGGACGTACCGGCTGGCCTGCCAGTGCCGCCTCATGGACTCCGCGACCATCCGCGTCGCGGTCGACTGAACCACACCTCACACCTCACCTCACCCGTGACGACCGATCGAAGAGGACCTTTCGCATGTCCAACCGTGTAATAAACGTCGGCTACCAGAACCGCACCCCCTTCCTGAACGCCGCCGCCTCCGCGCAGCTGCGCTCGGAGATCGACCAGCAGATCGACCAGCAGATCGACGAGTGGTACAAGACCGTTCCGGCCGCCGCGCACCTGGAGGGCAAGAACGTCGACTCCGCGTACTACAAGCGGAACCTGATCGAGACCGCCTGGCGCATCCGCCTGCTGCGCGTCGCCGAGTCCAAGGCGCTCACCGAGATCGCCAAGCGCAGCCCCGAGGCCGCGCAGGTGTGGGCCAACTACGAGCAGGAGGAGATGCTCCACGACGAGCTCTTCATCGACGACCTCGCCAAGGTCGGCGTCTCCCGCGAGGAGTTCCTGTCGGTGGAGCCGTACCTGTCGACGAAGCTCCTCACCGGCTACTTCTCCTACCTGCTCGACCACGAGGGCCCGCTCGGCGTCGTCGCGTACTCCTACCTCGTGGAGTACGTCAACGTGAAGCTGGAGCCGCGCAAGCTCGTCGCGCTCAAGGAGTCCGTCGGCGAGGGCAACATCGGCGGTCAGATCAGCCACTCGCACACCGACATCAACGACGACCACCCGGGCGAGGTCTGGGCCGCGCTGCGCTTCCTGATCCGCGGCGAGGACGACATCACGGCCCTGAAGACGTACCTCCAGGAGCACCAGCGCCTGCTCGCCCAGTACTTCGACGAGCTGTACCAGGACACCCTCGCCGGCCGTGAGAACGCCGAGCAGAAGGAAGCCGTCGCGGTCTGACCCCGCCCGGCCCGCCCGGCCCCGGAGACCCCCCGCTCCGGGACCGGGCTCCCTTCCTTCCCGGCACTCGGCACGCGCCACGCCCTCCCCACGCACCTCCCACGAAAGGACAGCAAGGTGAACCACACGGCCGGCACCGGGCGGACCGGTGACCGCGGTGTCCTGCTGCTCAGCCACGTCGGGTTCTCGTTCATGGAGGACCTGATCGCCGCCCTCGACGCGCGCGGCCTGCGGGCGCACATACTGACGTCGCTGCCCGAACCCGCCCACCAGCCCGGCCGGCTCCGGGACCTGGCGGACCGGGCGGCCTCGGTCCGCGCCACCGACAGCCACGAACTCACCGCCGCCGACGTCGACTCGGCACTGGACGCCCTGCGCGCGGCCGGTACCGAGATCCTGGCCTGCGTCACCGTGTGGGAGGGCTACCGGCACCTGATGGCCCACGCCAACGCCCGGCTCGGAGTGCCCGACCTGGGCGTCGACCAGGTGCTGGGCCTGCGCGACAAACTGGCGGTGCGCGAGCGGCTGGCCGGCACCGGGCTGAGCCGGGTCCGCGCGGTACCGCTCACCGAGGAGACGCTCGCCGACCACCGGGCGCGCCCGGGGCGGTACTTCGTCAAACCGGTCCGCGGCATCGCCTCCTACGGCACCTTCCCGCTGACCGCGAACACCACCTGGGAGGAGATCCGGCGGATCACCGAGGAGGCCACCGGCGACACCGTGTACGCGTCCGCGTTCGGAGCCGGGCCGAGCTTCCTGATCGAGGACTACCTGCCGGGGCGCGAGTTCAGCTTCGAAGTGCTCGTCGCCGGCGGTGAGCCGTTCGTCGTCGCCGTACACGAGAAGTGCGAGGTGACCGAGACCTCCGGAGCGGTGCTGGAGAACGCCTGCGCCAGCCCGCCGGTGTCGGTCGGGCCCGAGGCGACCGCGGCCGGCCTCGCCTGGGTGGCCGCACTGCTGGCCGAACTCGGCCTGGACTGGGGCTGCTTCCACATCGAGGCACGGCACGACGGGGACCGCTGGGACCTCATCGAGATCAACCCCCGGGTCGGCGGCAGCCTCATCTCGCCCAGCGTCAGGGAGCTGACCGGGGAGACCGACCTGCTCGGCCTCTGGCTCGACCTGCTGCTGTCCGCCACCGGCACCGCACCGGACCAGCGCGGCCGGCTGCGCCGCCTGGCCTACCGGGCCGACGGCACCACGCCCGCCCCCAACGCGACCTTCTTCCGGGTCTTCTTCGCCGAGCCCGGCCTCATCACGGGCATCGGCGTGGCGGACGGGCTGCCCCTGAAGCCGGCCATCACCCAGATCCTGCTGAAGGAGGGCGAGCTGATCGAGGCCCGGGCGCGCGAGGTGTTCCTCGGTCAGTTGCTGTGGACCTTCCCGGCCGCCGACCGGGACCGGCTGCTCCCGGCGCTGACGGAGGCATCGGCGACCGCGGTGACGGTGACCTACGCCCAGCACCAGCTCACCTAGCCGACCTGCCGCGCAGCTCAGCGCACCGCTTCCGCGACCGCCAGGAGACCTCCCACCATGCCCACCGCCGCCCCACCCCGCAGGTTCCTGATCATCGACTACAACCTCTCCCGCGTGGACGACGTACGGCACATGGCCGCCTACGCCCGCACCCGGCACGGCGCCGCGACCACCCTGGTCCGCCCCCAGCCGACCGAGACCGACGCCCGTATCTGCGACGAGGTGATCGATCTCGACCCGCTGGACCCGGACTTCGCGGCCGCCGGCGAGAAACTCCTCGGCTCACGCCGCACGGAGTTCGCCGCGGGCATCGTCTTCTCCGACAACGCCGTCCACAGCGGAGCGGAGCTGCTGCGCCGCCTCGGCCTGCCCGTCGACGCCCCCGACCCGGCGTCCGCCGCGTTCTGCAAGCTGACCTACCGCAGCGCCGAGACCCGCCACGCGGACCTGCTCGCCGCCCAGCGGATCCTGGTCCCGGACTTCGCCGAGGTCACTTCCCCGCGCACGCTGGCGGAGTTCGCGTCCCGCCACCCGGACGGCTTCGTCGTCAAGCCCGCCAAGGAGGGCAACAACCGGGGCGTCGTCCTGGTCCGCCCCGGCGACGACCCGGAGGCGGCGTTCGCCGAGGTGCGGCCGTATCTGTCCGGTGGCGCGCTGTGCGAGCAGCTGATCCCCTACGAGCGGGAGTTCTCCCACGACGGCCTCGGCGAACTCACGTTCCTCACCGAGAAGGTGACCGCCCCGGGCCGCTACCCCGTCGAGGTCGCCCAGGTGCTGCCCGCCCGGGTCAGCCCGGCCGGCCGGGCCACCCTGCTGCGCGCCGGCCGGATCGCGAACTGGCTCGTCGGCCAGTGCGACGGCCCCTTCCACAACGAGATCAAGCTGAGCCGGGACGACCGGCACGCCGCCGTCGTCGAACCCAACCGCCGCCCGGCCGGCATGAAGATCTGGTCCCTGGCCCACTGGGTGTACGGCATCGACCTGTACGAACGCTGGGTGGACACGGCGTTCGGGGCCCCCGCCCCGGCCGCACTGCCCGAACCGGCCCGGTCCGCGGCCACCGTGATGCTGGGTGTCGCCGCCGACCAGGACTTCGCCCCCGACGACGTGCGTCCGGGCGCCGACCCCTTCGCGGACGCGCTGGCCGCCACCCGCGCCCGGCACGGCCTCGCGGCCGACGAGCTGACCGCCGCCGAGTTCGGCTGGGTGTCCGCCGAGCGCCGCACCCTGCACGCCGTCGCCCGTGACAACGCCGATTTCGCCGCCCAGGGATGCGTCGTCCTGCACACCGACCGAGCCGACATCCGGGATGTCGTCCGCACCCTGCGCGAGCTGTGGCCCGCCGCGCTCGCCGCCGCCGTGCACACCCCCAACGCCGCCCTGCTGGAGGCCTGCTGATGCGCATTCTCATCCTGCACCGAGTGCCCTACCCCAAGATCGAGTACCACCGGGGCATCGACCACGACCGGCACGACGTCACCTACTTCGGCACGGCCGGCGCCCTCGCGACCCTGCCGGACGGCCTGCGCTGCGAGCGCGTCGAGCGCCCCGGCACATCAGACCCGTACGACGAGGCCGTGGCCTGGCTGGACGGGCTCGCCGAGCCGCCGCGCTTCGACCGGATCATCTCCATGTCGGAGTACGAGCTGCTCGACGCGGCCCGGCTGCGCGAGCGGCTCGGGGTGCCGGGCGCCCGGGTCGACCGGGTCCTGCTGGCCCGCGACAAGGTGCTGATGAAGCAGGCGGTGGAGAAGGCGGGGCTGCGCGTCCCGCGGTTCCTGCCGCTGCCGGCGTTCCTGGCCGCGGACGGCAAGGCCGGGTGGACCGGGCCGACGGTGCTGAAGCCGCACCGCGGCGCCTCCAGCGTCGACGTCATCGTCTTCGGCAGCGCCGAGGAGGCGTACACGTCCGTGTCCGGCCGCCGCTCCGGCGTCGCCGAACTGGACGGGGAGGAGCAGACCGAGGTCGCCGGGAACTTCGAGGTCGAGGAGTTCGTCTCCGGCCCGGTGCTGCACTTCGACGGCCTGGTGGAGGACGGCCGGGTGCTCGCCCTGACCGCCAGCGAGTACCTCGGCACCTGTCTGGCGTACGCGCAGGGCATCCCCATGGGCTCCTTCCAGATCGACGTCGCCGACGGGATCGCCGCCTGGGTGGACGACGTGCTGCGGGCCGTCCGGATCGAGGAGGGCAGCTTCCACCTGGAGGGGATCCGGGACGACGGCGGCACCGGCGAGCTGGTGTTCCTGGAGGTCGGCAACCGGGTCGGCGGCGCCGACGTGGCCGCCACCTTCGAGCTGCGCACCGGCGTCCACCTGCCCTCCTGGGAGCTGCGCGTGCTGCTCGGCGAGAAGGTCGCCGGACAGCTTCCCGCCGCGCCCCCGCAGGCCGGGTACTACGGCTGGTTCGTGCACCCCGGCCACCACCTCGCCCCCGGCACCTTCGAGGGCTTCGAGGGAGCCGAGCCCTTCCGCACCGACCCGCGGGCCCTGACCTGGCAGGAACTGGAGCCCGGCGCCCCGCTGCCCGGCCATGTCACCTACGGCGCCTACGAGACCCCGCTGGCCGGGATCGCCCAGGCCGCCTCGCCCGCGGAGACCCGGAACTTCATGGCCGGGCTTTTCCAGGCCCTGCGGCTGCGCACGTCGGCACCCCAGGACACGCAGGAAGCACAGGGAGTACAGGCATGACCGGGCTGCGCTTCCACTGGGGATCCGCCCTGGACAGCGGCCAGCAGAAGTCCACCGAGAAGTACCGCTCCGACGTCCTCGACCTGGCCGGCGCGCTGGACTTCACCAGGGAGGCGGACGAGCTGGGTGTGGAGTCCCTGCTCATGGCGCAGAGTTACAGCCTGCCCGATCCGCTGCCGCTGATCGGCGCGATGGTCCACGAGACCAGCCGCGTCCGGTTCATCCTGGCCTACCGGCCGGGCCTGCTCTCGCCCACCCTCTTCACCCAGATCGTGAACTCGGTCTCCTGGATGTCCGAGGGCCGCATCGCCCTGAACCTGGTCGCCGGCATCTCTCCCGTGGAGCAGGCCTACTACGGTGACTTCCTCGCCCACGACGAGCGCTACGCGCGCGCGGGCGAGTTCCTCGACGTCCTGCACCGCCTCTGGCGCGGCGAGACCCCGCTGACGTACGAGGGCGCCCACTACCGCCTGAAGGACGCCCAGCTGGGCCTCGGCTTCCACGGCGGCGGCCGGCCCGAGATCTACATCAGCGGCGCCTCCGAGGTGGCCCGGCAGACCGCCCTCACCTACGGCGACTGCTGGTTCCGGTACGCCGACACGCCCGCCGCGATCAGTGAGCTGACCGGGCCGTTCCGGGAGGCGGGCCGCGAGGTGGGCCTGCGCATGCAGGTGCTGGCCCGTCCCACCCGCGAGGAGGCACTGGCGGACCTCGCCGAGGTGATGCGCGACACCGACGAGAACCACCGCGAGTTCGTCGCCAGGTTCGTGGCCGCCGCCGACTCGCAGGCGGTGCACACCTCCTTCCGCCTCGCCGAACAGTCCGAGAACGGCTGGCTCTCCCCCATGATCTACTCGGGCGCGGTCGCCTACCGCGGCGGTCCCGCACTGTGCCTGGTCGGCTCCTACGACGAGGTCGCCGACCATCTCATGGAGTACAAGGCGGCCGGCGTCAGCCAGTTCATCTTCTCGGGCTGGCCGGCCCGGGACGAGATGCGGCGGTTCTTCACCGGGGTGCTGCCGCTGGTCCGGCAGCGCGAGGCGGCTCTCGACGGCACGCCGGCGGGCACCGGGGTGGCGGCCCGGTGACCGGATACCGCGGCCGCCGGTTCCTGTTCGGCACGGGTGTGCTGGCCGGCCTGCTGGCCGAGCAGCTCGTGCTGTTCGCCGTACCACTGCTCATCTACCAGGAGACCGGCGAGGTCTCCACGCTCGGCACGTCCTTCGCGCTCGAGTGGCTGCCCGCCCTGATGGCCTACCCGTTCGCCGGTCTGCTGGCCGACCGGGACGGCGGCACCCGGCTGTTCTCCCGCGCCAACGGCGCCCGCAGCGTGGTCCTGCTGTGCACCCTCACCCTGTGCATGGTCGTGCCCTCGTGGACCGTCGGGCTGCTCATGGCCAACGGGGCGCTGCTCGCGACGGTGATGCCGGCCGTGCGCATGTCGGTGGAGAAGGTGGTGCCGCAGCTCGCGCAGGGCGACGATCTGCCGCGCACCCAGGCGCTGTTCCAGAACATGGAGCTGCTCGCCACCGCGCTCGGCCCCGGTCTGGCGGTGGTCGCGGCCACCGCGCTCGGCAAGCTGTGGCTGCTGGCTCTGGCCGCGGGCCTGTTCGCGACCGGCTCGGCCTGCTGGCTCGGCCTGCCCCGGCTGAAGCCCGCCACCACCGGCGGCACCGACGTCCGGGCGATCTTCGGCGACCTCGGGCTGGGCTTCCGGCTGCTGGTCACGAACCGGCCGGTGGTGCTGCTGGCCGGGCTGAACTTCATCATCAACCTGGCCTTCGCGACCATGCTCAGTGCGAACGCCGCCGTCGTCACCGGCGAGCTGGACGCGCCGGAGTCGGCCTTCGCCCTGCTGAACACCCTGGTCGGAATCGCCGGCATGGCCAACCTGGCGCTCACACCGCGCCTGGTGCGCCGGTTCGGCCTCTCCCCGCTGGGCGCCGCCGGCTACGCCACGCAGTGCGTCGCCCTGCTCGTCCTGGGCTTCGCGCCGTCCTTCCCCCTCTACGCCGCCGCGTTCGTCGTGGGCATGGTCGGGGTCGCCTACTTCAACGTCTACAACCGCACCGAGCGGGTGAAGATCATCCCGGGTGAGCACCTGGGCAAGGTGATGGGGCCGTTCTTCCTTCTCGGGCTCAGCTCCTACCCCATCGGCGGCCTGCTCACCGGCACGCTCGGTCCGGTGATCGGCCCGCAGCGGCTGGTGGCGGCCCTGGCGGTGCTGCTCGCGGCGGTGGGCGCGATCGCCGTACCGCTGACGATCCGCAGCTTCCGCCGGGCACTGGCGGAGAAGGAGCGGGCGGAGACGGAGGCGGCGGAGAAGGCGCGCGCGGAGGCGGAGGCTCTCGGAGCTCCCGGGAGGGTGATTCCCGGGGCGGAGATTCCCGCGGCGGCGGGTTCGGAGGCGGCCACGGCGGCCACGGTCACCGATGCGGCTCCCGTCGCCGAAGGCGCCGGCGGTGCCGCGCGTGCCGACCGTGCCGACGAGCCCTCGCCCGGGGCCGCCGCGGCTCCCGAGACACTCGCGGACCCGGCGGACCTCGGTGACGGCGAGGAACCCCCGGCCGCCCAGACACATGAGCCCGCTCGGACCTCCCAGGATTCCCCGGGCTCCCCGGGCTCCCCGGACACCCCGGACACCCCGGATCGTAAGGAGAACTCACGTGACCGCGCTCCTCGACAGCACGCTCCCGTCCCCGCAGGAGGCACCCCCGGTGGAGGCGAAGACCTTCCGTGAGGCGATGTCGCTGCTCGCCGCCCCGCTGTCCGTCATCACGACCCGGGACGCGGCGGGCCGCCCCTGGGGCTTCACCGCCAGCTCGGTGACCTCGGCCTCGCTGCGGCCCCCGCTGCTCCTGGTCGGCCTCTCCGACACGTCCAGCTGCCGCGACGCGTTCTCCGCCGCCCGCGAGTTCGTCGTCAACCTGCTCGGCGAGGAACACACCGACATCGCGCGGACCTTCGCGACCAGCGGCGTGGACCGGTTCGCCGCGCACGAGTTCGAGAGCTGGCCCGGCACTGCACTGCCCCGGCTGCCCGGCGCGCACGCCGCGCTGCGCTGCCGGCTCGCCGACCGTATCCCGGTCGGCGACCACCAGCTGCTGGTCGGAGAGCTGACCGGTCTGCACACCGGCCGACCGGGCCGGCCGCTGCTGTGGCACGCCCGGGACTACCGCACGACCACGCCGACCGGATCCGTACCGACCGGATCCGTACCGACCGGATCCGCGCCGGCGGGGCCGTCCGCCACCGCAGGAGGTTCCCGATGACCGCCCTTCCCGAGGCGGCCGCCGAGCCGGTAGCACCGGTGACACCCGCGATGATCCCCGGCGTGGTCGACGGCACGGTCACCACCTCGACCGACGCGGAGGGCAACGTCTCCTTCCACATCGCGGTCGGTGACGCCCCCGGCGGCGCGTACGTGGAGTTCATCCTCACCGGCGAGCACGCCGGCCGGCTGGGCGCGGCGCTGCTCGGCGCGGCGGCCCGGCCCGACGTCCTCGTCCCCTGCTCGGTCGGCATCCGTACGGCCCCCGGCCACGGAGCGAGATGACCCACGCGACCCTCACCGGCGAGGTGCACGTCTGGTACGGCCGGGTGGGGGCGACCGGGGTGCTGGAGGACCTCGCGCTGCTGTCCCGGGAAGAGAAACTGCGATGCGCGCGGATCGCCGACCCGCTCCGGCGCCGCCGCCTCATCGGACTCCACGCCGACGCCCGCCGGATCCTGGCCCGGTACGTGCCGATCGCACCGGAGCACCTCCATCTCGTGTGGGACACGGACGGCAACCGGAGCGCCCGGCTGCTCGGCTGCTCCGAACGGGCCCGGTGTCCGGCCGGTGCCGTCGTCCCCTGTCTCGCGGAACCGCTGATCGTGGCGACAGCGCTGTGCGCCCACCGCTGGGCGATCGCGTCGGCGTCCCACGGTCCCCTCGCCCTGGCCATGGCGGCCCCACCGCCCGCCGGACCGGCACCGCTGGTGCCACGCCCCGCCGACTCCGAGACGCCGGACCGGCTCCGTGACCGGGTACGGCTCGAAGCCACGGTCCGCGCCTCCGGCCATCCGCTCCCGGCGGGCCCGGCCACCGCGGTGTACGACCTCCCACCGCACGGCACCGCGCTCACCGCCCTGGCCTGCGCCCACGACACACCGGCCGTCGCGGTCCGCTGCCACGACGTGCCCTGACCGGGACCGCGCCGGGCCAGGACCAGCCGGATCAGAGACCCGACCGGACCGAAACGGACCGGCCCCGGTCAGCGGCCGGGTGCCGGGCGCCCCAGTACCCGGTCCTTCAGTACCGGGAACTGCTCCCGGACCGCGGCCACCTTGCCCGGGTCGAAGTCGACCGTGAGGACCTCCTCGCCGGGGCCGGCCTCGGCGAGCACCTCGCCCCACGGATCCACCACGATCGAGTGACCCGCCTGCGGAACTCCGGCGTGGGTGCCGGACGTTCCACACGCGAGCACGAACGCCTGGTTCTCCACCGCCCGCGCCTGAGCCAGCAGCGTCCAGTGCCCGCGTCGCCGCTCGGGCCAGCCCGCCGGGAGCACCAGCACCTCGGCGCCGGCGTCGACGAGTCCACGGAAGAGTTCGGGGAAGCGGAGGTCGTAGCAGGTGGCCACGCCCACCGTGGTTCCGGGCAGCCGGACCGTCACCAGCTCCCGGCCCGCACCCATCAGCACGGCCTCGCCCTTGTCGAAGCCGAAGCGGTGGATCTTGCGGTAGGACGCGGCCAGTTCACCGGAGGGGGAGAAAATGAGAGAGGTGTTGTAGAGGGGGCCTTCAGGGTCGCGTTCCGGGATGGAGCCGGCGTGCAGCCACACCCCCGCGTCGCTCGCCGCCTTGGCCATCGCCTCGTACGTCGGCCCTTCGAGCGGCTCGGCCTCCCGGCCGAACTCCTGGTAGGCGAAGGCGCCGGTGGTCCACAGTTCGGGCAGCACGACGAGGTCGGCACCGCTCTGCTCCCGCACCAGCGCGGCCACGCGCCGGCGCCGGGAGTCGACCGGTTCGTCCTCGTCCACGGCGATCTGAATCAGCGAGGCGCGCACACTACCACCGTCCTGGCATTCGAGTCGTCCACACGGGCCTACGATCGTCACACGAAAGCACTGCCGGGGTGCCTTTCAGCAGCGTAACTTAGCCTCTCAAGACACCCGCCGCCGTGCAGCGCCGCCCGCCGGGAACGCCGCCAGAACCTGCCCGTGTACCGACCGCCGAGGGGTCCCGTTCCGTGAGTCTGCATCCCACCCTCCAGCCCTACGCCGACGCCTGGACGCACTCCATCGACGCGATATCCGAGATGGCGCAGTCGCTCGTCGAGGGCGAGTGGAACCGGCGGACTCCCTGCCCCGGCTGGTCGGTGCGGGACATCGTGTCCCATGTCATCGGCCTGGACTGCGAGATGCTCGGCGACCCGCGCCCCATCCACTCCCTGCCGCGCGACCTGTTCCACGTCGCCACCGAGCACCAGCGCTACATGGAGATGCAGGTCGACGTCCGCCGCCACCACACGGCGCCGGAGATGACGGCCGAGCTGGAGTACACGGTCATCCGCCGCAACCGCCAGCTGCGCAACGAGTCCCGCGACCCCGGCACCCCGGTGCGCGGCCCGCTGGGCACGGAGGTCACCCTGGAACACGCCTACCGGATGCGGGCGTTCGACGTGTGGGTGCACGAGCAGGATCTGCGCACGGCCCTCGGCCGCCCCGGCAACCTGGACTCGCCGGGCGCGTACGTCACCCGGGACGTCCTCCTGGACGTACTGCCCAAGGTCGTCGCGCATGACGCGAACGCCCCGCGCAGCTCGGCGATCGTGTTCGACGTGCACGGCCCCGTGGAGTTCCTGCGCACCGTCCGCGTCGACATCCAGGGCCGCGGCACCCTGGAAACCACCCCCGCCCTCGGCCCCGCCGCCACCCTCAGCCTGGACTGGGAGACCTACGTCCGCCTGGCCTGCGGCCGGGTCACCCCCGAGGCGGTGGGGGACCGGGTCAAGACGGAGGGCGATCAGGATCTGGCGGCGGCGATCCTGCGCAACTTCGCGGTGACGCCGTAACCGAACGGACCGCTTCGGCGCCAAGTCCCTTTCTCCGTCCGGTACTTCCCTGCGCCCCTGCGGAATATCGGCATGCCCCGGGCCGCTGTCAGCGGTTACCGTCCCGGCATGACCATGGAATCCACCTCGGCCGCGGCGCCGCCCCGGCTCAGTCGGCTCACTTTTCACGGCCCCCTCTCCGAGGAGCGGGCGACGGCCCTGGTCCGGCGGCTAGCCGGGGAACGGCCCGGCAGCGTGCTGGACATCGGCTGCGGCTGGGGCGAGCTGCTGCTCCGCGTGCTGGACGCCGTACCGGAGGCCCGCGGAGTCGGTGTCGACGTGAACGAGGAGGACCTGGCCCGGGGCCGGCGGAACGCCGCGGCGCGCGGGCTCGCGGACCGGGTGGAGTTCGTGGCGGAGTCGGCCCTGCAGACCCGGCGCGGGCCCGCCGACCTGGTGCTGTGTCTGGGCGCGAGCCAGGCACTGAGCACGGCCGAGCCGCCCACCGCGCAGGCGCTGCACGAGCTGCGCCGGCTGGTCACCGACGGCGGTCGGGTGCTGCTGGGCGAGGGTTTCTGGGAGCGGACGCCCACGGAGGCCGAGCTGGCGGGCATGTGGCCGGGCGCGTCCGCCGACGACCAATGCGACCTGGGCACGCTGCTCGATCTCGCCGTGGCGGCGGGTTTCCGGCCGGAGTGGACGGAGACCGCGAGCCTCGCCGAGTGGGAGGAGTTCGAGTCGGCGTACCAGGCGGACAAGGAGATCTGGCTGGCCCGGAACCCCGGCCATCCCCTGGCCGCCGAGACCCGGGCCGCCCTGGACCGGCACCGCCGCCAGTGGATGTCCTACCGGGGCGTCCTGGGCCTGGCGTACCTCACGCTGGTACCGGTGACCTCACCCTCACACCGGTGACCTCACGCTGGTACCGGCGACCTCACCCTCGTACCGGCGACGTCACGCTCGTACCGGCCACCTCACCCTCACACCGGTGACCTCACCCTCGTAGCGGCGAGTTCGCCGGAGCACGCGGCAACAAGCCGCCCACGAGGGACAGCCGCCGACGGCGAGCACTCCCACGGGTTGTCCGGCCTCTCAGCCGAGAGAGACGGGTGGCGCGTGGGTGGGCGAACTCTCACGCCGCAGGCACATGCACCGTCTCCACCCGGCTGGCCACCAACCGCTCCCGCTCCCGGCGCGCCGCCCGCCCCCGCAGCCGCAGGATCTGGCCGACCCCGAACGCCTGGAGCACGAACACGGCGCTGAACGCCACGGTGTAGTCGTCGCCGGTCGCGTCCAGCAGCACGCCGATCGCGAAGAGCGTCGTCATGGAGGCGACGAAGCCACCCATGTTGGTGATGCCGGAGGCCGTGCCCTGGCGCTCGGGCGGGTTGGCCGGCCGGGCGAAGTCGAAGCCGATCATCGAGGCGGGCCCGCACCCGCCGAGCACCGCGCACAGCACCACCAGCAGCCAGATCGGCGCGTGCTCCCCCGGGTACGCCAGCGTCGCCGCCCACAGCAGCGCGGTCGCGCCCACCGTGCCCAGCGCCAGCGGCAGCCGCGCCGCATGATGCCGGGCGACGATCTGGCCGTAGACCAGGCCGATCACCATGTTGGACACGACGACCAGGGTGAGCAGCTCACCGGCCGTGCCGCGGCTGAGCCCCTGCGCCTGGACCAGGAACGGCAGGCCCCACAGCAGCAGGAACACCATCGCCGGGAACTGGGTGGTGAAGTGCACCCACAGGCCCAGCCGGGTACCCGGCTCCCGCCAGGCCGCGGCGATCTGCCGGCGGACGTAGGCCGCGCCCTGGTGCGGGGACGGCTCCGGCTCCTGCCCCTCGGGGTGGTCCTTCAGGAACAGCAGGACCAGGGCGAGGACGACCGCGCCCGCCAGCGCGCTGCCCGCGAACGCCGGGGTCCAGCCGAGGCCGTGCAGCAGCCGGGACAGGACGAGGGTGGAGACCAGGTTGCCCGCCATGCCGACCAGGCCCGCGAGCTGCGCGACCAGCGGCCCGCGCCGGGCCGGGAACCAACGGGTGCCCAGCCGCAGCACGCTGATGAAGGTCATCGCATCGCCGCAGCCCAGCAGCGCCCGGGAGGCGAGCGCGGTGCCGTAGGAGGGGGAGAAGGCGAAGCCCAGCTGTCCGGCGGTGAAGAGGACCGCCCCGATGCTCAACACCCGCTTGGTGCCGAGGCGGTCCACCAGCAGGCCGACGGGTATCTGCATGCCCGCGTAGACCAGCAGCTGGAGGATGGAGAACGTCGAGAGGGCGGAGGCGCCCACGTGGAAGCGGTCGGCCGCGTCGAGGCCGGCCACCCCCAGCGACGTACGGAAGATGACGGCGACGAAGTAGACGGCCACACCGATGGACCACACGGCGACGGCCCGGCGTCCGCCCGCCGGATCCCCCGGAAGGGTGGCGTTGCGCTCCGGGCCGCTCATCGGACCTCACCCCGCGCGAGGTGTGAGAACCAGCTCACATGCCGGTGCACGACCTCGACGGCCGCGTCCGCGTCCCCGGCGCGCAGCGCGTCCAGGATCTCCTCGTGCTCGACGAGCGTCTTGGCGATCCGGTCGGGGTGTGAGTGCATGACGGCGACGCCCATCCGCAGCTGCCGGTCGCGCAGTTGGTCGTAGAGCCGGGAGAGGATCTCGTTGCCCCCGCTGCGCACGATCTCGGCGTGGAAGCAGCGGTCGGTGACCGCTGCGGCGGCCAGGTCACCGGCGGCGGCCTGCGCCTTCTGCCGCTCCAGCAACTCGGCCAGCCGCTCCAGCAGGCCCGGCGGGGCGGGTACGGCCTTGCGGGCCGCGTGCTCCTCCACCAGCAGCCTGGTCTCCACCACGTCGGCGATCTCCTGCGCGGAGACCGGCAGGACCAGGGCGCCCTTCTTCGGGTAGAGCCGGATCAGGCCCTCGACCTCCAGCCGCAGCAGCGCCTCCCGGACGGGCGTGCGCGAGACCCCGACGGCCTCGGCCAGCTCGCCCTCGGTGAGCAGGATGCCGCCCTCGTAACGGCGGTCGAGCACACCCTGCTTGACGTGGGCGTACACGCGGTCGGCGGCGGGAGGCGGCTTGAGGGGCTGGGGGGTGGACTGCTCGACGGCCGTGATCATGCCGACAGGATAGATACAACACGTACGCAAGGGACAGGATCGTCCATCATGCGGACGTGGGGGAAGCCCCCTTCCAGCGACCCCACAACCTTCTGTGCTACTTACGTGTCACACATGTGCGGCCCCTCCCCGTGCCACCTCAACTGGGCCGCACTTTTGGGGCATTCAAGACATTCGAGGTACATCACGTTGATTACCGGCATTACGGGCACCCACCTCCGCAGAGCCGCCGCCGTCGCCGTCACCTCCGGCGCGCTGCTCGCCACCGGTGCCCTCACCGCAGCGCCCGCACAGGCCGTCACCACGCCCTCGATCGTGGCCAAGGGCGGGTATGTGATGAACAACGCAGGCGGCTCGACGCTGTACACCAAGGCGGCCGACACCAAGCGGTCCACCGGCTCGACCACCAAGATCATGACCGCCAAGGTCGTGCTCGCGCAGTCGAACCTCAACCTCGACGCCAAGGTCACGATCAAGAAGATCTACAGCGACTACGTCGTCAAGAACAACGCCTCCCAGGCGCACCTGATCGTCGGCGACAAGGTCACCGTCCGCCAGCTGCTGTACGGCCTGATGCTGCCGTCCGGCTGCGACGCCGCCTACGCGCTCGCCGACAAGTTCGGCTCGGGCTCCACCACCTCCGCGCGCGTGAAGTCCTTCATCGGCAAGATGAACACCGCCGCCAAGAACCTGAACCTGACGAACACCCACTTCGACTCGTTCGACGGCATCGGAAACGGCTCCAACTACTCGACGCCGCGCGACCTGACGAAGATCGCCAGCAGCGCGATGAAGAACTCCACGTTCCGCACGATCGTCAAGACGAAGACGTACACCGCGAAGACGATCACCAAGACGGGCAGCACCCGCACGATGAACCCGTGGAAGAACACCAACGGGCTCCTCAGCAGCTACAGCGGCACCATCGGTGTGAAGACCGGTTCCGGCCCGGAGGCCAAGTACTGCCTGGTCTTCGCCGCGACCCGGAACGGCAAGACGGTCATCGGCACGGTCCTCGCCTCCTCCTCCATCACCCAGCGCGAGACGGACGCGAAGAAGCTCCTCAACTACGGTTTCGCCAAGCTCGGCTGACACCCAGCACTAAATCACGGGCCCGTCGCGAACAGCGACGGGCCCGTTCCGTTGCACACAAGGCCCTTGTGCTGCTGGGGTATTGGCGAACTTTCCCACGCAATCGTGAATATTGCCGTTGCGGTTGGCATATTCGATTTCCTCCGCCCTACGTTCCGCAGCGGAGGTGGTTCACATGAACGAACCCAAGAAGCAGTCGGGCTCCGCAGCCCGGCGCGAGGCGATCGACATCAGCGACTTCGTGTACGCGGCGACCGGAGCCCGCGTCCGCCGACTGACGATGCCGGACGGAAGCCACTGGTTCCCGGCGGTGGATGTCTGCAAGGAGCTGGGGCACAGCAACTCGCGGCAGGCACTCGCCGACCATGTGCCCGGACAGCACCGAGAGACTCTCGAGACCGTAACTGGAGCTTACGGTCTCAGCATTCCCGCAGGTAGAGAGTGGCGCCGAGACCTGAACATCATCTCTCTGCAAGGTCTCATCCTGCTGGTCAACGCCTGCACCAAGCCGGCCTGCATGCCCTTCAAACAGTGGGCCGCCGAGGTGATCGAGACGGTCCAGAGGGAGGGCTCTTACACCCTCCAAGAGGCCGAGGTGCAGCCGGCCGAGCCGGGCGCGCCCATCGCGTACGCCATGCCCGAGCAGGTCGCGGAAGCCATCGTCCGGCTTGAGGCGCACAACCTTCAGCTGGACGAGCAGATGGCCGGCGGGCAGCGCGAATCGATCGAGCTGCAAAAGGAAATGCTGGCCGTCCAGACGGAGACGCTGGCCGTCCAGAAGGAATCGCTGGCGATGCAGAAGGCCACACTCGCCGTGGACCAGGCCATGGTCCGGGCCCTGGAACGCATCGGGGACCGACTCGACGCACTCGTCCTCGAACGCCGGGCGCCCAGCGGCCCCGTCATCGGACACATTCGTTGACGCGGTGCACGGCCTGAAAGAGAGGGGGCGGTCGCAAGCCGAATTTGCGGCCGCCCCATCTTGTCTCCGACGTTACCCTCCGAAGACCGTCACGCCCAGGTGATCAACCTCTTCGGCTGTTCCAGAATCGCCGCGACGTCCGCCAGAACCTTGGAGCCCAGTTCGCCGTCGACCAGGCGGTGGTCGAAGCTCAGGGCCAGGGTGGTGACCTGACGCGGCTTCACCTTGCCCTTGTGCACCCACGGCTGGAGCTTGATCGCGCCGACCGCGAGAATCGCCGACTCGCCGGGGTTGAGGATCGGCGTACCGGTGTCCACGCCGAAGACGCCGACGTTGGTGATGGTCACCGTGCCGCCCTGCATCGCCGCGGGCGAGGTCTTGCCCTCGCGGGCCGTCGACACCAGCTCGCCCAGCGCCTCGGCCAGCTGCGGGAGCGTCTTGTCGTGCGCGTCCTTGATGTTCGGGACGATCAGGCCCCGGGGGGTGGCGGCCGCGATGCCCAGGTTGACGTAGTGCTTGAGCACGATCTCCTGAGCGGCCTCGTCCCAGGACGCGTTGACCTCGGGGTTGCGCTTGATGGCGACCAGCAGGGCCTTGGCGATCAGGAGCAGCGGGTTCACCCGCAGGCCCTGCATGTCCTTGTCCTGCTTCAGCTCCTCGACGAGCTTCATCGTGCGGGTCACGTCCACCGTCACGAACTCGGTGACGTGCGGTGCCGTGAACGCCGAGCCGACCATCGCCTGCGCGGTGGCCTTGCGGACGCCCTTGACCGGGACACGGGTCTCGCGCGCGGTGTCGTACGACGCCACGGGCGTCGGGGCCGCGGGGGCGGCCGTGACCGGGGCCACCGGCTCGGCCACCTGGGGCGTGGCCGCCGCGTGGACGTCCTCGCGGGTGATGATGCCGTCGGGGCCGGAGGGGATGATCGCGGCCAGGTCGACGCCCAGGTCCTTGGCCAGCTTGCGCACCGGCGGCTTGGCCAGCGGGCGGGACTTCTCGGCGACCGCGCCACCGTGGCCGTTCAGCTCGGTCTGGATCGCCTGGGCCGGCGCCGGGACGGTCACCTCGGGACCCTTGCGCGGCCGGCGGCGGGTGGAGGAAGTCGCCACGCCATAGCCGACGAGGACCGGCTGGCGCCCCTCGGTCTTCGGCTCCTCCTTCACCTCCTCCTTCGGCTGCGCGGGCTGTGCCGAGGGCTGCTCGGCGGGGGCCTCCGGCGCGGCAGCGCCGGCCAGGGCCACCGCAATGATGGGCGTGCCCACGTCCACCGTGGTGCCCTCGGGGAAGTGCAGTTCGCGGACCACGCCGTCGTAGGGGATGGGGAGTTCCACCGCCGCCTTGGCGGTCTCCACCTCGCAGACCACCTGGCCGTCGGTGACCGTGTCACCCGGCTTGACGTACCACTTGAGGATTTCCGCCTCGGTGAGTCCCTCGCCCACGTCGGGCATCTTGAACACGCGTACGGACGCTTCCGTCATCGTCGTCACGACCCTCTCCTCAGTACGCCAGCGAGCGGTCGACGGCGTCGAGCACGCGGTCCAGGTCCGGCAGGTACGCCTCCTCCAGGCGCGCCGGCGGGTACGGGGCGTGGTAGCCGCCGACCCGCAGGACCGGTGCCTCCAGGTGGTAGAAGCAGCGCTCGGTGATCCGGGCGGCGATCTCCGCGCCGGAGCCGAAGAAGACCGGCGCCTCGTGCACCACGACCAGGCGGCGGGTCTTCTCCACCGAGGCCTGGACCGAGTCGAAGTCCAGCGGGGACACCGTGCGCAGGTCCAGGACCTCGAGGGACTTGCCCTCCTCGGCGGCGGCCGTCGCGGCCTCCAGGCAGAGCTTCACCATCGGGCCGTAGGCGGCCAGGGTGAGGTCGGTGCCCTCGCGGACGACCTGGGCCTTGTGCAGCGGGGCCGGGATGGCCTCGAAGTCGACCTCGGCCTTGTCCCAGTAGCGCCGCTTGGGCTCGAAGTAGATCACCGGGTCGTTGCTCTGGATGGCCTGCTGCATCATCCAGTACGCGTCGGCGGCGTTGGACGGGCTGACGATCTTCAGGCCGGCCACATGCGCGAACAGCGCCTCGGGGGACTCGGAGTGGTGCTCGACCGCGCCGATGCCGCCGCCGTAGGGGATACGGATCACGACCGGCAGCTTGACCTTGCCCAGCGAGCGGGCGTGCATCTTGGCGAGCTGGGTGACGATCTGGTCGTAGGCCGGGAAGACGAAGCCGTCGAACTGGATCTCCACCACCGGGCGGTAGCCGCGCAGGGCCAGGCCGATCGCGGTGCCGACGATGCCGGACTCGGCGAGCGGGGTGTCGAAGACCCTGCTCTCGCCGAAGTCCTTCTGGAGGCCGTCCGTCACCCGGAAGACGCCGCCGAGCCTGCCGACGTCCTCGCCCATGATCAGCACCTTGGGGTCGGCGTCGAGGGCGCGGCGCAGCGACTCGTTGATGGCCTTGGCCATCGCCATCTTCTCTGCCATGTCAGTGACCCCCTTCGGCGTCCGCGAACGTCGCCTGGTAGGCGGCGAACCGGGCGCGCTCCTCGTCGACGAGCGCGTGCCCGTCCGCGTACACGTTCTCGAAGATGGCGAAATGGTCCGGGTCGGGCATGGCGCGGACCGCTTCGCGCACTCGTTTACCCAACGCCTCGGACTCGGCCTCGAGTTCCGCGAAGAATCCCTCGTCCGCGTGGTTTGAGACCTCCAGGTGCCGGCGGAGGCGCAGGATCGGATCCTTCGCCTCCCAGGCCAGCCGCTCCTCCTCGCCCCGGTAGCGGGTGGGGTCGTCGGAGGTGGTGTGGGCGCCCATGCGGTAGGTGAAGGCCTCGACCAGGGTCGGGCCCTCGCCGCTGCGGGCCCGCTCCAGCGCCCACCGGGTGACCGCGAGGCAGGCCAGCACGTCGTTGCCGTCGACGCGGACGCCGGGGAAGCCGAAGCCGTGGGCGCGCTGGTAGAGCGGCACGCGGCTCTGGCGCTCGGTCGGCTCGGAGATCGCCCACTGGTTGTTCTGGCAGAAGAACACCACCGGCGCGTTGTGGACCGCGGAGAAGGTGAACGCCTCCGCCACGTCGCCCTGGCTGGAGGCGCCGTCGCCGAAGTAGGCGATGACGGCGGAGTCCCCGCCGTCCCGGGCCACGCCCATGGCGTAGCCGGTGGCGTGCAGCGTCTGGGAGCCGATGACGATCGTGTAGAGGTGGAAGTTGTTGCTGTTCGGGTCCCAGCCGCCGTTGTTCACGCCGCGGAACATGCCGAGCAGGTTGGTCGGGTCGACCCCGCGGCACCAGGCGACACCGTGTTCGCGGTAGGTCGGGAAGACGTAGTCGTCGTCGCGCAGGGCCCGGCCCGAGCCGATCTGGGCGGCCTCCTGGCCCAGCAGGGAGGCCCACAGACCCAGCTCGCCCTGGCGCTGGAGCGCGGTGGCCTCGGCGTCGAAGCGGCGGGTGAGCACCATGTCGCGGTACAGGCCGCGCAGCTCGTCGGGGGTGATGCCGGCGACGTAGGCGTCGTACTCGGCGTTCTTGACCCGCTTGCCCTCCGGCGTCAGAAGCTGCACCAGTCCGGGCTCGGTGTTCTTCTTCGCGGTGCTGCGGGTGCTGCGGGTGGTGCGCTTGGTGCCGGTGGCTCCGGTCGTGTCGCCGGTCGTGCCGGCCTTGCTGCCGGTGGTGCCGGCCTTGCCTGCGGCGTTGCGCCGCGGTTTGCGCGCGGCACTGCTCTCCACGCTCACGTGTGCTCCTCCGTCGTTCCGGCCCCCGGGGTTGCCGGTAGGCCAGTGCGGCTCACCTGTTTCGACCACCGGGCACGGGGTGGGTGCCACTCGGCCGGGTACAGGCGTGACAGGTGCCCCGGCGAGCGCCCTGCAACCATTACGTTACCCAGTGCTCCACATTTCTGTGAAACCCCGTTTGACCTGCGATTTTGCTTGGATTTCCAAGTAAATCGAGGGTCGTGGGAAAGCGTGCTGGTCACAGCCTTGCGGCGGTCCGGAGCAATCGCACGTTATCCCGGGCACCCAGGTCACGGGAAGAGTTTGCGTGTGAGACCGAGCCCGTGCGCGAAGAGGGAAGAATCAGGGTATTTCTTCTCATGACCACGAAGTCGTCCGCCGCGGCGTCCCCGAGATGCTCTCCGTCGAACCGGACGTCGAGGTGGCCGGGCGAGGCCGGCACGGCGACGGAGGTCCTGGTGTGAATTCCCGAACTGATCGGCGAGGGGCCGGCCAATCGCCAGATCGTGCACGGCCGCGTCCGACCGAAAAGACGATCAAGAATTACGCCCCCGGCCTGCTCGCGAAACTCGGCATGCAGCGGTGTTCCCGGGCGCCGGCATATGTCGCCCGCATGCAGGCGGAAAAGCCCATGGAGTGACCGAAAGCGACCGACGGCGACTGCCTGTGACAAGCCCCAGCTCACAGGGGCTGCGCGTGCCCTAACATCTGGCGCGTGCCGCGCTCATGTGTACCACCCCTCGTGCCCCATGCGCCCCCTCTGGGTGCCTTGCTCCGCCTGTACGCCGCGGGTACCGCCCTCACCTGTGAGCCGGTCGACCAGGGCTTGCTCAACCGCGGCTACCGCCTGTGCACCACCCGCGGCCGCTACTTCCTCAAGCACCACTTCGATCCGGACACCGCCGACCCGGCCGCCATCGAGCGCCGGCACCGGGCCACCCAGCGCCTGGCCGACCTCGGCGTCCCGGTCGCCCCGCCGCTCGCCCACCGCGAGGGCCGCACGGTCGCCGTCGTCGGCGGCCACGCCTACGCGCTGCACCCCTGGATCGACGGCAGGCACCGCCACGGCGGCCAGCTCACCCGCGGGGAGAGCGCCCGCCTGGGGGCCCTTCTGGGCGCCGTACACGCCTGTCTGGAGCGGGTGATGCCGCCCAAGGGGCGCACGCGCCCGGCGACCAGCCCGCACCCCGTGGAGAGCGCCGACCCGGCCGACACCTTCGCCCTCATCGACGACCTGCTCGCCCATGTGCGCCGGCACCGCCCCGCCGACGCCTTCGACGAACTCGCCCGGCACCGGCTGCTGGAGCGCCGGGCGCTGCTGGAGCAGCACGCGGACCGGCGCCCGCCGCGCGGCGGCTCGGTGGGCTGGGTGCACGGCGACTTCCACCCGTTCAACCTGCTCTACAAGGACGACGCCCCGGCCGCGATCGTGGACTGGGACCGGCTCGGCGTGCAGCCGCGCGCGGAGGAGGCCGTACGCGCCGCCGTGATCTTCTTCGTACGGCCCGGCGGCACGCTGGACCTGCCGAAAGTGCGCGCCTACGCGCGCGCGTACCGGCGCGCGGCCGGCGCCGCGCCCTCGGAGCTGGCGGCGGCCGTGCACCGGGTGTGGTGGGAGCGGCTGAACGACTTCTGGATGCTGCGCTGGCACTACGAGCGCGGCGACACGCGTGCGGACTGCCAGTTCCCGGCCGCGTCCGCGCTCGCGGTGTGGTGGACGCGCGAATACGACGCGGTGTGCGACGCGTTCGTGCGCTGAACGCCCGGCGTCACCTCAGGGTGACACCGTCCCGGTCACCGGGGGTGTCCTTCAACCGGTGGTCTCGCCCGTGCCGCCGTCCGTCGTGGTCCCGGCGTCGGTGGTGCCGCCGTCCGTGGTCCCGGCGTCGGTGGTGCCGCCGTCCGTGGTCCCGCCGTCCGTGGTCCCGTCCGTGGTGCCGCCGTCGTCCGTGCCGCCGTCCGCCGGGTCCGTGGGCTGCGACTGCGAGGGCTCCGGGTCCGACGGCTCGCCGCTCGGGCTGGAACTGGCCGACTGGGGCTGGCTGTACGACGGCGTGGTCGCCGGCGGCCAGCCGGAGCCGGTGCCCGTGTCCGAACCGGTGTCGGTGGATGTGTCGGTGGGCTGGCCGGTGTCCTCGTCGGACGGGCTCGCGGAGGGCGACGTGCCCTTCGTGCTCTTGGAGTGGGTGGTCGTCGGCTTGGTGTCGGTGCCGTTGCCGCCGTTGCCGCTCGTGCCCTTGAGCGCCAGCGCCACGCCCGCCGCGATCGCGATGACCGCGAGGACGGCGACGATCCACAGCTTGCCGCGGCCACTGCCCTTGTTGCCGTGGCCCTCGAAGCCGCCGTCGTCGCCGCTGCCGTAGCCCGTGGGCAGGATCGGCTGCGGGATCTGCGAGGTGCCGCCCTCGTGGGGATGCGGCATGACGGTCGTCCCGGCGAAGCCGCTCGCCGGGGTGTGCCGGCCGTCGTGCGTCTCCACCGGGCCGGTGTTCCAGGTGCCGGTGTGGCCACCCTGGTCGTAGAGCATCTGGATGCCGTACTGGATCAGGCCGCGCATCTCCTCGGCCGTCTGGAACCGGTCGTCGGGCTCCTTGGCGAGGGAGCGCATGACCAGGCCGTCCAGCTCCGGCGGGCAACCGTCGGAGACCTCCGAGGGCGGGGTCGGGATGTCCTGCACGTGCTGGTAGACCACCGAGAGCGGGGTCTCACCGGTGAACGGCGGCCGCAGCGCGAGGAGTTCGTACAGCAGGCAGCCGGTCGCGTACAGGTCGGAGCGGTGGTCGACGGCCTTGCCGAGCGCCTGCTCCGGGGAGAGGTACTGCGGGGTGCCCATGACCATGCCGGTCTGCGTCATCGTCGTGGACGCGCCGTGCAGGGCACGGGCGATGCCGAAGTCCATCACCTTGACCGCACCGGTGTGGGTGATGATGACATTCGCCGGCTTGATGTCACGGTGCACGATGCCATGCTGGTGCGAGTAGGCGAGCGCCTCCAGGACGCCGGAGACGATGATCAGGGCCTGCTCGGGGCCCGGCGCCTCGGCGTTCATCAGCAGGTCGCGGATGGTGCGGCCCTCGACCAACTCCATGACGATGTACGGCACCGCCTGGCCGCCCACCTGGTCCTCGCCGGAGTCGTACACGGCGACGATCGCGTGGTGGTTGAGGCCGGCGACCGACTGCGCCTCGCGGGTGAAACGGGCCTTGGAGACCGGGTCCTCGGCCAGGTCGGCACGGAGCAGCTTGACCGCGACCGTGCGGCCCAGGCGGACGTCCTCGGCCGCGAACACCTCGGCCATGCCACCGCGGCCCAGCCGGTGCGTGAGCCGGTACCGACCGTCGCCCACGAGCCCGCCGTTCCCCCACATCTCCGGCGCGTCCGACATGCCGCCGCCGCCAGACGCCTCGGGGTCGGACGGGCCCTGAGAGCGCTGCGTCTGTGCCATCAGTCCTCGCCGTCGTTTCTGCCCGCGGTGCGCGCGGTGTTGTTACGGTCTCCGTCGGCCACGCTACAGCCTCCGTGGGGGCCACCGGTTCGGAACGGGACCGGGACCGGCTGGAGACGGACCGGTCATGAAACCTCTAGCACGCGCTGTCGTGCAAATTCTGTGTGCCGGGCGTAGGCCCCCTGTAACGCTTGCGCGACGCTTCTTGCGCGTACGGTCACGGAACGGGCACCGAGCTTGACGTGTCCGTGCCCTGGGGCAGACTTGGCCGGGAATGAGAGATTCGATCAAGGCCTGTTCGCTGGATGACGGCGCCGGACGGCCAGTGGGGGACGCGGAGAGATGAGCCAGGACGGCGCACACGGCCGGTACGCGGGGCAGGCGCTGGCCGGAGGCCGCTACCAACTGCGCGACTTGCTGGGCGAGGGCGGTATGGCCTCGGTGCACCTGGCGTACGACGCCGTGCTGGACCGCCAGGTAGCGATCAAGACGCTGCACACCGAACTCGGCCGGGAACAGGCCTTCCGCGAGCGCTTCCGCCGCGAGGCGCAGTCCGTGGCCAAGCTCACGCACACCAACATCGTCTCCGTCTTCGACACCGGCGAGGACGATCTGGGCGGCATGGCGATGCCGTACATCGTCATGGAGTACGTCGAGGGCCGGCCGCTGGGCTCGGTCCTGGAGGAGGACATCCGGCAGTACGGCGCGATGCCCGCCGACAAGGCGCTGAAGGTCACCGCCGATGTGCTCGCCGCCCTGGAGATCAGCCACGAGATGGGGCTGGTCCACCGCGACATCAAGCCGGGCAACGTGATGGTGACCAAGCGTGGCGTGGTCAAGGTCATGGACTTCGGCATCGCCCGCGCCATGCAGTCCGGCGTCACCTCGATGACGCAGACCGGCATGGTCGTCGGCACCCCCCAGTACCTCTCGCCCGAGCAGGCCCTCGGCCGTGGCGTGGACGCCCGCTCGGACCTGTACTCGGTCGGGATCATGCTGTTCCAGCTGGTCACCGGGCGGCTGCCGTTCGACGCGGACTCGCCGCTGGCGATCGCGTACGCGCATGTGCAGGAGGAGCCGGTGGCGCCCTCCTCCATCAACCGTTCGCTGCCGCCCGCGGTGGACGCGCTGATCGCCCGCGCGCTGAAGAAGAACCCGAACGAGCGCTTCCCGACCGCCGAGTCCATGCGCGCCGAGTGCCTGCGCGTCGCGGCCTCCTTCCAGGCGGCCGCGCCGAGCATCGTGCCGGGCGCCGGGCCGGTGCAGAGCGGCTCGGGTGTCGGCTCCGCGGTGTTCCCGCCGGTCGACGGGGCGACCCCGGCGCCGCACGGGCAGGTGCAGACGCCGTACCAGCCCCAGCCGACCCCCGCCCCGACCCCGGCCCCGACCCCGACCCCGCCGCCGAACCCGTACGGCACCCCGCCGCCGGCCCCGTCCTACGGCTACCCGCAGCAGGGCGGCTACCAGACGCCTCCGGTGGGCTACGGCCCGCAGACCCCCGCCCCGACCCCACAGCCGTACACGGTCTCGCAGCCGGCCGGGCGGCCCGCGGGCGGTGGCCCGAAGAAGAAGCGGCCGGTGGTCATCGCCTCGGTCGCGGTGGCGGCCGTCGTGGCCGTCGGGCTGGTCGTCGCGCTGACGCTGAAGAACGCCGGCGAGGACATCAAGGGCGGCGGCGGCGGATCGAGCGCCTCGGCGTCCGCGTCCCACCGGCCGGGCTACCGCGGCCCGGACACCTCCCGGCGCATCGAGAAGGACAAGTGCACGGATCCGCAGGAGTCGTACAGCGACCCGGACAAGGTCGAGCTGCCCGACTTCCGCTACAAGGACATCGGCTCCGTGAAGGAGTGCCTCCAGGCCGCGGGCTGGAAGTGGAACATCAAGGACGAGGACGACAACACCTGGGGCGACGGGACCGTCCTGAACCAGTTCCCCGCCCAGGGCACCGACGTCGACCCGGACGACGTGGGCAGCATCGAGCTGAGCGTGTCGACGGGCAATCCGCCGCAGTGATGCGGACGGGGATGTGAGAGGGGCCCGGCGGTCGTCCGCCGGGCCCCTTTGTCCGTAAGTGGCGAGTTACAGGTACGGTCCGCCCGAGCGGCCGCCCGTGCGGGGGTCGTCGCCGGCCTCGGGGCCCGAGACGCCCGGCGGGAGCGCGCGGCGCATCGACTCCAGTTGGGCCCGCGCGGCCATCTGCTGGGCGAACAGCGTCGTCTGGATCCCGTGGAAGAGGCCCTCCAGCCAGCCCACCAACTGTGCCTGCGCGATGCGCAGCTCCGCGTCGCTCGGCGTCGCCTCGTCGGTGAACGGCAGGGAGAGCCGCTCCAGTTCCTCGACCAGCTCCGGGGCCAGGCCGTCCTCCAGCTCCTTGACCGAGCTGGCGTGGATCTCCTTCAGCCGCACCCGGCTGGCCTCGTCGAGGGGAGCCGCGCGCACCTCCTCCAGAAGCTGCTTGATCATGCTGCCGATCCGCATGACCTTGGCCGGCTGTTCCACCTGCTCCGTCACCGGGGTCTCACGGGAGTCCTCGTCCCCGCCGCCGCCGAGCGCCATCCCGTCCTGGCCCACGACGAGGATCTGGGGATTCTCCGGCGACCGTTCGTTCCTCGGCATCTCCATGCCGCCATTCTCTCGCACGCCACCACCTCATCACCGTGGTGCCCCCTTGTGGGGCTGATCCACCGTTTAGACCCGTCGGCGCAATCCGGAATGCCCCATTAGTCAGCCAATGTGAGGCTTATCCCCGTCGGCTATCCATTGGTCATGGCACCTGGGTCCGGGAGGTCACCGACGTGACTCCACGCCTACCACTCACACTCCGCTGCGTCGGGCTGCTGCTCGCCCTCGCGGCGGCCCTGTCGGCGTACGGTACCGCCGTCGCGTACGGCAGCACGCCCGCCCCCACCGCGGAGCCGGACCCCGTCCGCCCGTCCGCCACAGGGCACCGGGAGGAGCCGCGGGGGTCCACCCGGGACCCGGCCCCCTACCACGCGCCCGCGCAGCAGGGCTCCCCGGACCGGCACCGTCCGGGCGAGGGGCCGTCCACTCCCGCCGGCGTGCCGGACCGGGACTCGCCCGCCGCCCTCCCCATGCCGTCCGACTCGGCCTCGGCGTCGGTCCGCCCCTATCGCCCGCTCGCCTCCGTCGAGCCGTCCCGGGCGGGCAGCCGGGCCGGTGAGGGACGGATGCGGCCCGGCCGGCCGGACGGGCCCGCGGCCGAGGTGGAGGGCGACGACGACCCGGCCCCCGCCACCGCCGCCGTGCAGCCGGACGAGCCGGAGACCACGGAGGTGCCGAGCGCCTCCCTGCCGCCCGAGGAGGCCGGCCTCGCCCCCGCCAGCCCGCCGCAGCCCACCGCCGCGCAGGCGGCCCGGCAGCAGAGCGAGGGCCCCGCGGAACCGGTCCTGCGGATCCTCCCACTGGGCAGCGGGCTGGTCCTCATAGGCATGGGCCTGGGACTGGGACTCCTGGGCCTGAGACTCCGCAAGGACTGACCGGACTCCGCCCCGCCGCTACGGCGCCACCAGCAAGACCTTGCCGATGTGACCGCTCGCCTCCACCAGCCGGTGGGCCTCGGCCGCCTCGGGCATCGGCAGTTCGCGGTCCACCACCGGCCGGACATGGCCGGCGGCGAGCAGGGGCCACACATGCTCGCGTACGGCGGCGACGATGGCCGCCTTCTCCTCCAGCGGACGGGCGCGCAGCGAGGTCGCGCTGATGGCCGCCCGCTTGGCGAGCAGCGCACCGATGTTCAGCTCGGCCTTCACACCGCCCTGCATGCCGATGATCGCGAGGCGCCCGTTGACGGCGAGCGCCTGGACGTTGCGCTCCAGGTACTTGGCGCCCATGTTGTCGAGGATGACATCGGCACCCGCACCGCCCGTGGCCTGCCTGACCTCGGCGACGAAGTCCTGCTCGCGATAGTTGATCAGTACGTCCGCGCCCAGCTTCGCGCAGTACTCCAGCTTTTCCTTCGTGCCGGCGGTCACCGCCACCTTGGCACCGACGGCCTTGGCGAGCTGGATCGCCATGGTGCCGATGCCGCTGGAGCCGCCGTGCACCAGCAGCGTCTCGCCCGGCCGCAGGTGGGCGACCATGAACACGTTGGACCAGACCGTGCAGACCACCTCGGGCAGCGCCGCCGCCCGGGTGAGGTCGACGCCCTCGGGCACGGGCAGCAGCTGCCCGGCCGGTACGGCGACCTTCTCGGCGTAGCCGCCGCCCGAGAGCAGCGCGCACACCTGGTCCCCGACGGCCCAGCCGGAGACGCCGGGGCCGATCGCGGCGATCCGGCCGGAGCACTCCAGGCCGGGGTAGGGGGAGGCGCCGGGCGGCGGGTCGTAGAAGCCCTGTCGCTGAAGGATGTCGGCACGGTTGACGGCGCTGGCCACCACCTCGACCAGCACCTCGCCCTCGCCGGGCACCGGATCGGGGACCTCGTCCCACACCAGCGCCTCGGGACCACCAGGTTCGGGAATCGTGATCGCATGCATACGCGTGACGCTACCCCTCAGGGATCCCGTCACCCGGGTGGCAGGGGCCGGGTGTCCGGGGTGACCTGGGCGCCGGGAGTGGCGCGCACGATGGTGATGAGCCGGTCCGTCAGCTGGAGGGTGCCGATGGACGGATCGTCGTAGCCGAGCACCCGGTGTCCGCGGACGACGCTGACCACGAGGTCGTCCGTCTCACGCGGCTTCTTGCCCACCTCGCCGCGGACCACCGGCCGTTCGACGAGGTCCAGCCCGCTGCCCTGCTGGATCAGGTCCTCCATCACCATGCCGGCGGCGGGGCTGAGCACGGAGAGGCCGAGCAGCCGGCCGGCCGCGCCGGAGCTGGTGATGACCGCGTCCGCCCCGGACTGCTTGAGCAGCGGGGCGTTCTCCTCCTCGCGCACCGCGGCCACGATCTTGGCGCTGCGGTTGAGCTGGCGGGCGGTCAGCGTGACGAGAACGGCGGTGTCGTCCCGCTGCGGGGCCACGATGATCTGCCGGGCCTTGTGCACCTCGGCCCACCTGAGCACGTCACTGCGGGTGGCGTCGCCTATGACGCCCGCGTAGCCCTCGGCGGTGGCCGCGTCGATCGCCTTGGAGCTGGGGTCGACCACGACCACCTGCTCCTTCCTCAGCCCGGTCGCGCAGACGGTCTGGATGGCCGACCGCCCCTTCGTGCCGAAGCCGACGACGACGGTGTGATCACGCACGGTGGACCTCCAGCGGTTCAGGCGCCATTCCTCACGGGTGCGTTCGGTGAGGACCTCCAGGGTGGTGCCGACCAGGATGATCAGGAACAGCACGCGCAGGGGCGTGACGACGAAGATGTTGGTGAGCCGGGCACCGTCGCCGACCGGCGTGATGTCGCCGTACCCGGTGGTGGAGAGGGTGACGGTCGCGTAGTAGAAGGCGTCGAGGAAATCGACGCCGCCGTCCGCGTCGTCGTGGTAGCCGTCGCGGTCGGCGTAGACGACCAGCGCGGTGGAGACGAGCACCACCAGGGCCATGACCAGCCGCTTGACGACCTGGCGGATCGGGCGTTCCACCACTTTCCTCGGGAGTTTCACCCGATGGGTCACCAGGTGTTCGCCCGCCTGGCGGGCGATGGCGTCATGGCCCGGAAGTTTCACGTGAAACACACCCCGATTCCGGCGCTCGCCCACGGCAGGTCCAGCAGCTCCGTCTCCTCGCCCTGCCGGGCCCCGCCCGGCGGTACGACGGCCAGCGCGTCGGCGGCCGCGACACCACGGAGCATGGCCGGGCCGTTGTAGTGCAGCGGCACGGCATGGTCACCGCGCAGCACCACGGGGATGAGCCGGGTGTCGTACGGGTGCCCCTGCACCGCCTCCCTGAGCGGCAGCGTGTACGGCTCCGGGGCGGGGTGGGCGGCAAGGGTCCGCAGCAGCGGTTCGGCGAGCGTGAGCAGGCCGGAGACGGCTGCGAGGGGGTTGCCGGGCAGGCCGACGAGATGCCGGCGGTCCTGGATGCGGGCCAGCAGCATGGGGTGGCCGGGGCGCACCTTGACGCCGTCGACGAGGAGTTCGGCGCCGATGCGTTCCAGGACCGGGTGGACGTGGTCGACGGGTCCGGCGGCGGTACCTCCCGTGGTGACGATCAGGTCGGCGTCGGAACCGGTGACGGCCCGGTGCAGGGCCTCGGCGTCGTCGCCGATCCGGCGTACGGCGATGACGTCGGCGCCGAGCGCGCGCAGCCACGGCGGCAGCATGGGGCCGAGCGCGTCCCGGATCAGTCCGTCGTGCGGAAGCCCCTCGGTCAGCAACTCGTCGCCGAGGACGAGGACTTCGACGCGTGGGCGGGGGACGACGGTGACCGTGTCGTACCCGGCCGCCGCGGCGAGGCCCAGGACAGCGGGGGTGACCAGGGTGCCGACGGGCAGCAACTGGTCGCCGCTGCGGCACTCCTGGCCGCGGGGGCGGATGTCCTGGCCGTGCAGCATCTCGCGGGTGGTGTGCAGGCGGCCCTGGGCGTCGATCCGGCCGTGCTCGGTCCGCAGGACGGCGGTGGTGTCGGCGGGAATGCGGGCGCCGGTGGCGATGCGGACCGCCGTGCCGTCGGTGAGCGGCTCGGGCTGCGCGTGCCCGGCGAGCACCCCCTCGTCCCGTACCTGCCAGGGGCCGGGTCCGGCGACCGCCCAGCCGTCCATCGCGGAGGTGTCGAAGGACGGCAGGTCGGTGAGCGCGTCGAGGGGAGCGGCCAGGGCCAGGCCGAGGGCGTCGCCGAGCGGCACGGAGACGGGGACGCGGCGGCCACCGCCGGGCGCGCCTCCCGAGGCCTTGGGACCCTGGGCGCGCGCTGCGCGGGCGGCGATCTCGCGGGCGCGCGGCCAGGGGGTCGCCCTGTGCCGTTCGGCGGAGCGCTCGCCGGGCGTGTGCGGGGCCGGGGCGGGCACCTGGCCCGGCCCCTCGCCCTCGGCTCCCCTGTGGGCTTCTCTCACCAGCGCCAGGGCCTCCTCGACATCGAGATCGTCGGTGTCCTCGGCGGTCGCCTCGGCCCGGGAGCCGGGGGCGGTCATCCGGCGTCCGGGGCGCTCGGGCCCCCGCTGCTCTCGTCCTTGCCGCCGTTCTCCTGCGCCCAGCGCAGCGCGAGCGCGGTGGCCTTGCGGGAGGCCTCGGCGACGGCCTCGGGGCCGCCCTTGCCCTGCGCCGCCGCGTAGCCGACGAGGAAGGTGGTCAGCGGGGCGGCGGGGCGGGCCACGCCGTGCGCGGCGTCCCGGGCCAGGTCGAGCAGTACGCCGGTGTCGACGTCCAGGTCGATGCCCAGTTCGTCCTTGACTGCGGAGATCCATTCATCCAACACGTGCCCATGCTCCCTGATGCGTGCCCTGGCGTCGGCGATGTCGTCCCAGGTGTCGCAGTCGAAGGACGCGAGCGGGTCCGGGACGCGGGTGAGGCGGAGGGCGCCGGTCAGCCGGCGCAGGGGCAGCCCGGTCAGACCGTCGTGCGCGGCGGAGAGGGCGGTCAGCTCGCGGCGCAGGGCGGCGGTGCGGTAGGCGGCGACGAGCGGCTGATCGCGGCCGCCGGTGTCGGTGAGCAGCGCGCCGTCGGTGCCGGTGTCCTGAAGAGCCGTCAGCAGGCGCTGGAGGGTGTCCGGTTCGAGGAAGGGCAGGTCGGCGGAGAGGACGACGGTGTGCTCGGCGGTGGTCAGGCGCAGGCCGGCCTCCAGCGCGGCGACCGGCCCGCCGCCGGGCGGTTCCTCGCACGCCCAGCGCACCGGCCGGGCGGTGGGCCGGGGAGCGGCCACGACGACGGTCGTCCGGGCGCCCGCGCAGGCCGCGAGCACCCGGTCGAGCAGCGCGCGGCCGCCGACCCGGACGCCGGGCTTGTCGGCCCCGCCGAGCCGCCGGGCGGCACCGCCGGCCAGCACGACGGCGTCGTACGGGGCGGGCGTCCCGGGCGCGGCGGGAGCGGTGGAGGTCACCCCCCGAGTATGTCCCGTCGGCTCGCCTTCCGGACCTGGCGTACGTCACACCGGGCGCCCGCTCGTCTCACGGGCGCCGGGGTGTCTCCGGGTGCGCGCTCGTCTCACGGGCGCCGGGGTGTCTCCGGGTGCGCGCTCGTCTCACGGGCGCCGGGGTGTCGCCGGGTGCGCGCGGTCCGCGCCGGGCAGGCCGAGCCGTCACCGGGTGCGCCGCCCGCGCGGCAGGCCGAGCGTCACAAGGTGCGCAGCAGCACCGCCGGCTGTTCCACGCAGTCCGCCACATACCGCAGGAAGCCGCCCGCGGTGCCGCCGTCGCACACCCGGTGGTCGAAGGTGAGCGAGAGCTGCACGACCTGGCGGACCGCCAGCTCGCCCTCGTGCACCCACGGCTTGGGGACGATGCGGCCGACGCCGAGCATGGCCGCCTCGGGGTGGTTGACGATCGGGGTGGATCCGTCGACGCCGAAGACGCCGTAGTTGTTCAGCGTGAAGGTCCCGCCGGTGAGTTCCCCGGGTGTCAGCGTCCCCGTGCGGGCGGCCTCGGTGAGCCGGGCGAACTCGGCGGTCAGCGACTCGGCGTCGCGCGCGTGGGCGTCCCGGACGACCGGCACGACCAGGCCGCGTTCGGTCTGGGCGGCGAACCCGAGGTGCACGTGGTCGAGCTGGACGACCTCGCGGGCCTCGGTGTCGACGTACGAGTTCAGTTCGGGGAACCGGGCGAGGGCTGCCGTGCAGATGCGGGCGAGCAGCGCGAGCAGGGAGATCTTCGAGCCCCCGGCCGCGTTCATCGCGGTCCTCGCGCGCATGAGTTCGGTGGCGTCCGCGTCGACCCAGCAGGTGGCGTCCGGGATCTCCCGGCGGCTGCGGGACAGCTTGTCGGCGACGGCACCGCGCACACCCTTGAGCGGGATCCGGACCCCGCCCTCGGCGCGAGGCGCGGCGGGGGTCCGTACGGCCGGTTCCTCGGCCGGACGGGCCGGCGCGGCCTCGGCCCGCAGGGCGCCCTCGACGTCCGCGCGCAGGATCAGCCCGTGCGGGCCGGAGCCGGCCAGCTGCCGCAGGTCCACGCCGTTGTCGCGGGCGAGCTTGCGCACGAGGGGGGAGATCACGGGGATCGGTCCCTCGGCGGGGGTGGAGGCGGGCGGGGGCGCCTGTGCGGGTGCCGGTGCGGCCACACGCGCCTGGGCGGGTGCCGGAGCCGCGGCGGCCTGCCCGTCGCGGACGGATCCGACCTGCGGGGCCTGCCCGTTGACGGCGGCTTCGCGCCGGGCGCCGTGCCCGTCGGCGGCTGCCGTACCCGCCCGTACCCGGCGGCGGCGGGCCGCCGGGGCCTGGGTGCCGTAGCCCACCAGGACGTTG
This sequence comes from Streptomyces sp. NPDC036984, assembly GCF_055607665.1. NCBI lineage: Bacteria > Bacillati > Actinomycetota > Actinomycetes > Kitasatosporales > Streptomycetaceae > Streptomyces > Streptomyces sp. NPDC036984. Next base: position 38,973 of record NZ_JBVJRL010000010.1, on the reverse strand, counting down.
CCGGAGCCCTCCGGCTCCGCCGCCGCCTCACCCACGGCGACCGTCAGGAGCGGGGCGCCGACGGGCAGTTCGGCACCCTCCTCGCCGTAGCGGGCGGTGACCACGCCGCCGTAGGGGCAGGGCACCTCGACCATCGCCTTGGCCGTCTCCACCTCGACCACCGGCTGGTCGACGACGACCACGTCACCGACCTGGACCAGCCAGCGGACGATCTCCGCCTCGGTGAGCCCTTCTCCGAGGTCGGGCAGCTTGAACTCCAGCACCTGAGCCATCAGCCCTCGGCCTCCCACTGCAACCGGGCCACGGCGTCCAGGATGCGGTCGACGCCGGGCAGGTGGTGCCGCTCCAGCATGGGCGGCGGGTACGGGATGTCGAAGCCGGCCACGCGCAGCACCGGCGCCTCCAGGTGGTGGAAGCAGCGCTCGGTGATCCGGGCCGCGATCTCGCCGCCCGGTCCGCCGAACCCGCTGGACTCGTGGACGACGATCGCGCGGCCGGTGCGCCGGACGGCCGCGCAGACCGTCTCGTCGTCGAACGGCACCAGGGAGCGCAGGTCGAGGACCTCCAGGTCCCAGCCCTCGGCCCGGGCGGCCTCGGCGGCCTCCAGACAGACCGGAAGCGAGGGGCCGTAGGTGAGGAGCGTGGCGCTGCGGCCGGGCCGGCGCACCACGGCGCGCCCGATGGGCTCGACCTCCGTGGGCTGCTCCGGGTTCCAGGTGTCCTTCGACCAGTACAGCCGCTTGGGCTCCAGGAAGACGACCGGGTCGTCGGAGGCGATGGCCTGGCGCAGCAGCCCGTAGGCGTCGGCGACGGTGGCCGGGGTGACGACATGGAGGCCCGGGGTCGCCATGTAGTAGGCCTCGGAGGAGTCGCTGTGGTGCTCGACGCCGCCGATGCCGCCGCCGTAGGGGACCCGGACGGTGATGGGCAGGGGCATCCTGCCGCGCGTGCGGTTGCGCATCCGGGAGACATGGCTGATCAGCTGCTCGAACGCCGGGTAGGCGAAGGCGTCGAACTGCATCTCCACGACGGGCCGCAGGCCGTACATCGCCATGCCGACGGCGGTGCCGAGGATGCCGGCCTCGGCGAGCGGGGTGTCGGTGCAGCGGTCCTCGCCGAACTCCTTGGCGAGTCCGTCGGTGACGCGGAAGACGCCGCCGAGGGTGCCGACGTCCTCGCCCATGACGTGCACGGCCGGGTCGGCGGCCATGGCGTCGCGCATCGCGCGCGTGAGGGCCTGCGCCATGGTGGCGGGCTTGACGGCGACGGTGGTCATCGGGCGCCGCCTTCCCGCGCGGCGGGCTCGCCCTGCTGCTCCTGCTCGGCTTCCAGCTCGGCCTGCAGCAGCGCGCGCTGCTCGCGCAGCTGCGCGGTGGTCTCGGCGTAGACGTGGTCGAAGAGGTCCATGGGGTTCAGCTCGGGGTCCCGGTTCATGCGTTCCCGCAAGGCGGCGGCCATCGTCTCGGCGTCCTGTCGGACGGCCTCGATACCGGCCTCGTCCAGCAGTCCGCGCGTGGTCAGCTCGCGCTCCAGCAGCTCGACCGGGTCGTGGGCGCGCCAGGCCTCGACCTCGTCGTCGCCGCGGTAACGGGTGGCGTCGTCGGCGTTGGTGTGGGCGTCGATGCGGTACGTGACCGCCTCGACCAGGGTCGGGCCGCCGCCCGCACGCGCGTGCCGTACGGCGTCGCTGAGCACCTCGTGCACGGCCACGGCGTCGTTGCCGTCGACCAGCCGGCCCGGCATGCCGTACCCGACGGCCTTGTGGGCCAGGGAGGGCGCGGCGGTCTGCTTGGCGAGCGGGACGGAGATGGCGAAGCCGTTGTTCTGCACCAGGAAGACGACCGGTGCCTGCCAGACGGCGGCGAAGTTCAGCGCCTCGTGGAAGTCGCCCTCGCTGGTGCCGCCGTCGCCGACCATGGCGAGCGCGACCACGTCGTCGCCCTTGAGGCGGGCGGCGTGTGCGAGGCCGACGGCGTGCGGCAGCTGGGTGGCCAGCGGGGTGCTGAGCGGAGCCACCCGGTGGGCGTAGGGGTCGTAGCCGCTGTGCCAGTCGCCGCGCAGCAGGGTGAGCGCCTCGGCGGGGTCCACGCCGCGGGCGACGACCGCGAGGGTGTCGCGGTAGCTGGGGAAGAGCCAGTCGCGCTCCTCCAGGGCCAGGGCGGCGGCGATCTCGCAGGCTTCCTGGCCGGTGGTGGACGGGTAGACGGCGAGCCGGCCCTGCTTGGTGAGGGCGGTGGCCTGCGTGTTGTAACGGCGACCGCGCACCAGTTCGGCGTACAGCCGGCGCAGCAGGTCCGGGTCGGCCTTGCCGGCCGTCTCGGTACCCAGGACGCGGTAGGGCTCGGCGTCGGGCAGCAGCGGCGCGGGGTCCATACGGGGCTGCCAGGCGGGCGGCGGCGATGGCCGGTACGCGCCCCGCTGCTCCAGAACCGTCATGACGGCACCTCCTCGTGGGAGCGGCTACGGGAGGCGTGTCGGCTGTGACCCGCCTCACCAACCGATTGTTCGGTCGCCGGCACATTTTGGCTACAGGCCCCTTCAGGCTGTGGACAAACGGTTCTCCACAGCCTGGAATGAACGCAGGACGTCCACGGCGATGAAGCGGGGGGACATGGGACCTGAACAAATGGCCGACGGACCGCAGACCGGGATCGTGCTGCCGCCGCCGCGCCCGCTGGACGCCATCGATCAGGACATCCTGAAAATCCTCCAGGCGGACGGCCGCGCCTCGATACGGTCCGTCGCCGAGCGCGTCCACGTTTCGCGAGCCAACGCCTACGCGCGCATCAACCGGCTCGTCGAGGACGGGGTGATCCGGGGCTTCAGCGCGCGCGTGGACCACGAGCGGGCGGGCCACGGCACATCGGCGTACATCACGCTGAAGATCGTCCAGAACACCTGGCGCACGGTCCGCGAGCAGCTCAGGCAGCTGCCCGGCGCCTCCCACATCGCCCTGGTGGGTGGCGACTTCGATGTGCTGCTCCTGGTGCACACGCCCGACAACAGGACGCTGCGCGAGCTGGTGCTGACACGGCTCCAGGCGATCCCGGAGGTGCTCAGCACCCGGACGCTGCTGGTGTTCGAGGAGGAGGACCTGGAGCCGGACGGCTGAGGTCAGCCCTGGCGCAGCCCGGAGAAGACCAGCTGGACGACGGCGTCGGCCACTTCCCGCTCGCTCACGCCCCGCGGGTCCGGCCGGTACCACTCCACGATGGAGTTGATCATTCCGAAGACCAGCCGGGTGGCGAGGCGGACCTCCACGTCGCCGCGCACCTCCCCGTCGGCCGCCGCCGCCTTCAGCAGCTCGGCGACCCGGTGGTCGAAATCGCGCCGCCGCTCCAGCGCCCACCGCTCGGTGGCGGTGTTGCCGCGCACGCGCAGCAGCAGCGTCACGTAGGGCAGCTCGGCTATGAGCACCTCGACCATGCGGCGCACGACGTGCTCCAGCCGGTCGGCGGGCCGCCCCGCGCGCGCCTGCTCCTCCTCCAGGATGGCGAACAGGCCGTCCAGGGCGCGGCTGACGGCCCGGCGCAGCAGCTCCTCCTTGCCGCTGACGTGGTGGTAGATCGACGACTTGGAGATGCCGGCCGCCTTGGACAGATGCTCCATGGAGGTGCCGTCGTAGCCACGCTCGTTGAAGACCCGCACCGCGACCGTGAGCAGTGTCTCGGGGGTGTAGGTGTCGCGCCTGGCCGTGGTCATGAGGTGCCCTCCCGCTTGTCGATGGCGTAGGCGTGGCGGTACAGCGCGAGGGAGGGCGCGTAGCGTCCGGACGGGTCGCGTTCGTGCATCTCGTCCAGGACGTCGAAGGCGAAGTCACGGCCGAGCCTGCGGTCCCATTCGAAGGGGCCGAGCGGGTAGTTCACGCCGAGGCGCATCGCGGTGTCGATGTCCTCCTCGGTCGCCACGCCCTTGGCGACCGCGTCGTGGGCGAGGTCCACGATCCGGGCGACCGTGCGGGCGACGATCATGCCGGGGACGTCCCCGATGACGCTGACCTCCTTGCCGAGCGCCTGGAACAGGCCGGTGGCCTCGGCGATGGTCCGCGGCAGGGTGTCCTGGGCGGCGGACAGGGCGATGCGGGTGGCCGTGCGGTAGTCCAGGGCGAGGTCGAAGTAGACGACGTCCCGGAACTCCGCGGAGGTCTGGCCGTCGGCGAGGACGAGCTGGCCGCCGCTGGGCAGCACCAGGCGGGTGCCGTTGTCCTCGTCCTCCTCGCGGACCTGGATGCCCGCCTCACGGATCATGGCGAGCAGTTCGGCGGCCGGCCCGAGACCGCCCTCGGCGATGACGTACGCGGGCGGCTGCTCCTTGTCGGCGGTGTGCGGCTCGGGCCGCTCGGCCCCGTCGGCGTAGTCGTACCAGCCGCGCCCGCTCTTGCGGCCGAGCCGGCCGGACTCCACCAGCCGGCGCTGGGCCAGGGAGGGGGTGAAGCGCACGTCCTGGAAGAAGGACTGCCACACCGAGTGGGTGACGGACTCGTTGACGTCCTGGCCGATCAGGTCGGTCAGCTCGAACGCGCCCATCCGGAATCCGCCGCACTCGCGCAGGACCGCGTCGATGGTGGCGGGGTCGGCGGCCTGGGCCTCGTAGACGGCGAACGCCTCGGCGTAGAACGGCCGGGCGATCCGGTTGACGATGAAGCCGGGGGTGTCCGCGCAGGCCACCGGGGTCTTGCCCCAGGCGCGGGCGGTCTCGTAGGCGCGCGTGGCCGACGTGACGTCGGTGGCGAACCCGGAGACCACCTCGACCAGCGGCAGCAGCGGTGCCGGGTTGAAGAAGTGCAGGCCCACGAAGCGGCCGGGGTGGCGCAGAGCGCCGCCGATGGCCGTCACCGACAGCGAGGAGGTGTTGGTGGCGAGCAGGCAGTCCTCGGCGACGACCTCCTCCAGCTCGCCGAAGAGCTGCTGCTTGACGTCCAGCCGCTCCAGGACGGCCTCCACGACCAGGCCGCAGTCGGCCAGGTCCGCGATGCTGTCGACGGGCTTCAGGCGGGCGCGGGCCGCGTCCCTGTCGGCGCCGGTGAGCCGGTCCTTGGCCACGAGCCGGTCGAGGCGGGCGCCGATCGCTTCGGCCGCGTCCCCGGCCCGCCCGGGGACCGCGTCGTACAGCCGCACGGGGTGCCCGGCGACGAGCGCGACCTGGGCGATTCCCTGGCCCATGGTGCCGGTGCCGATGACGGCCACGGGGCTGCTGAGGTCGAGTGCTGTCATGTGCGCGATCCTCCCGCACGGGGTTTTCCACAGATGCGGCGGACCCCCTTGTACCGACCGATCGTTCGGTTACTCTAGCTCTGACTGGTCGTCCCTGCCCATGTTTCTGCCGAGGTCACGAACTCGACGAAGAGTTCTCCAGACGAGGAGTTGGTCCCGCATGGCCGCCGAACTGACCGCCCGCGAGCTGATCGAGAAGCACCGGCCGACGCTCGACCAGGCCCTGGAAGCGATCCGCACCCGCGCGTACTGGTCCCCGCACCCCGAGCACCCGAAGGCGTACGGCGAGAACGGCAGCCTGGACGCGGCGGCGGGCAAGGCCGCCTTCGACGCCCTGCTGGGCACCCGTCTCGACCTCGGCCAGCCCGGCACGGACGACTGGGTGGGCGGCGAGGTCTCGCCGTACGGCATCGAGCTGGGCGTGACGTACCCGCACGCGGACACCGACGTGCTGCTCGCGGCCATGAAGAGCGGTCAGGCGGCCTGGCGGGACGCGGGTCCGGAGGTCCGGGCGGTGGTCTGCGTGGAGATCCTCAAGCGGATCAGCGACCGGACGCACGAGTTCGCGCACGCCGTCATGCACACCAGCGGCCAGGCGTTCATGATGGCGTTCCAGGCGGGCGGCCCGCACGCCCAGGACCGCGGCCTGGAGGCGGTGGCGTACGCGTACGCGGAGCAGGTCCGCACGCCCGGGTCGGCGGAGTGGACCAAGCCGCAGGGCAAGCGGGACCCGCTGGCGCTCACCAAGCGGTTCACGCCGGTCCCGCGCGGCATCGGCCTGGTCATCGGCTGCAACACCTTCCCGACGTGGAACGGCTACCCGGGCCTGTTCGCCTCGCTGGCCACCGGCAACGCGGTCCTGGTCAAGCCGCACCCGCGCGCGGTGCTGCCGCTCGCGCTGACCGTCCAGGTGGCCCGGGACGTACTGGCGGAGGCCGGCTTCGACCCGAACCTGGTCGCGCTGGCCGCCGAGCGCCCCGGCGAGGGCATCGCCAAGACCCTCGCCACCCGCCCCGAGATCAGGATCATCGACTACACCGGGTCGACGGCCTTCGGTGACTGGCTGGAGGCCAACGCCCGCCAGGCGCAGGTCTACACGGAGAAGGCCGGCGTCAACACGGTGATCGTGCACTCCACGGACGACTACCAGGGCATGCTGGCCAACCTGGCGTTCTCGCTGTCCCTGTACAGCGGCCAGATGTGCACCACCCCGCAGAACCTGCTCGTCCCGCGGGACGGCATCAGCACCGACCAGGGCCCCAAGACCTTCGACGAGGTCACCGCCGATCTCGCCCGCGCGGTCGACGGCCTGCTGGGCGACGACGCGCGCGCGAACGCCCTGCTGGGCGCGATCGTCAACCCGGACGTCAAGGCCCGCCTGGAGGCCGCGGCCGGCCTGGGCGAGGTCGCCCTCGCCTCCCGCGAGATCACCAACCCGGACTTCCCGGGCGCGGTGGTCCGCACACCCGTCATGGTCAAGCTGGACGGCGCCAAGCCGGACGACGAGGCGGCCTACATGAGCGAGTGCTTCGGCCCGGTCTCCTTCGCCGTCGCGGTCGACTCGGTGACGGACGCGGTGGAGCTGCTGCGCCGCACGGTCCGGGAGAAGGGCGTGATGACGGTCGGCGCGTACACCACGGACGCCGAGACCGAGCGGGCCATCGAGGAGGTCTGCCTCGAGGAGGCGGCCCAGGTCTCCTTCAACCTGACCGGCGGGGTCTACGTCAACCAGACGGCCGCCTTCTCCGACTTCCACGGCTCGGGCGGCAACCCGGCGGCCAACGCGGCCCTGACCGACGGCGCTTTCGTGGCCAACCGCTTCCGGGTGGTCGAGGTGCGCCGGGAGGTCTGAGAGCCCGGGGGCGCGGGCCGGTACGCGGCCGCGGGCAGTCGGTGACCGGTCGCGCGGTTCCCCGCGTCCCTCACGGGCGCTGTGCGTCCCCGGCGCTCCAGTGGTACAGGGTCATCGCCACGCTGGTGGCCAGGTTGTAGCTGGAGACCTGGGGGCGCATCGGCAGACGCAGCAGGTGGTCGGCGCGGGCGCGGAGTTCCGGTGACAGGCCGGTGCGCTCCGAGCCGAAGGCCAGTACGGCGTCGTCGGGCAGCTTGGTGCCCCGGATGTCCTCGCCCTCCGGGTCGAGGGCGAACAGCGGGCCGGCGGGCAGGTCGGCGGTGCCGAGGCGTTCCACGGCGGTGGCGAAGTGCAGGCCCGCGCCGCCGCGCACCACCGTGGGATGCCAGGGGTCGAGCGTGCCCGTGGTGACCACGCCGGTCACCCCGAAGCCGGCGGCCAGCCGGATCACGGCGCCGGCGTTGCCCAGGTTGCGGGGGTTGTCCAGGACCACGACGGGGGCGGTGCGCGGTGTGCGGGCGAGCGCCCGCAGGTTGGCCTCGCGGGACGGCCGTACGGCGAGGGCGGCCACACCGGTCGGATGGGGCCGCGGGACGAGGGAGGCGTATGCCTGCTCGGACACCTCCGTCAGCAGGGCGTCCAGGGTGTCGCGCACGTCCGCGGCCAGCTCCTCGGCGAGGGCGAGTGCGGCTTGCCGGTCGGTGGTGACCGCGACCGGCACCTCGGCCCCGAAGCGCAGCGCGTGCTTCAGGGCGTGGAAGCCGTCGAGCAGCACGGCGTCCGGTGCCTGCGCACGCCAGCGGCTCAGCGGGTCGGTCATGCGGTGAACCCTACGCGGTCCGGCGCGCTGTCCTCGGGGGAGCGCGGGGCGGGCACCGTACGGCCGGCGCGCCGCAGCAGCCCCCCGCGCGCGCGTGCCGCCAAAGCCCCGAGCCGGCGCAGGAACGACGTCGGCAGGAAGACCGCGTCCGCGGTGATCATCGCCAGCGAGAAGAACGGCAGGCCGAGCACGACCGCGATCACCGCGTGCTCGGCCATCATCAGCACCAGCAGGACGTTCTTGGCCCGCCGGTTGAGCAGGGTGAACGGGAAGGCGACCTGGACCATCACCGTTCCGTAGGCCACGATCATCATGATCGTGCCGCTGGAGGACATCAGCTCGGCCAGTCCGGGCCAGGGCGAGAAGTAGTCCAGGTGGAGCGGGTAGTAGACCGCGGTGCCGTCCTGCCAGCGCGAACCCTGGATCTTGTACCAGCCCGCGGTGGCGTAGATCAGGCACGCCTCGGCCATGATCACGACCAGGGCGCCGTTGTGCAGGACGTTGGCGACGACGTCCAGCAGGATCCGCGGCTCCTGCCAGGCCGCCCGGCGTCCGACGAGCCACCACAGGCCGAGCACCGCCCAGGCCGTCCACAGCAGCGCCGGGATCAGCCAGCCGTTGTCGAACCGCCCGGTCAGCGTCGCCGTGCCGAGCGCCAGGCCGAGCACTGCCCACAGCACCGGTCCCACCCGGTCGGCGGGCACCCGCTCCCCACGCGCGCGTGCCGCCTCGTCCTGTGCCGCGCGCCGGGCGTCGAGGGACCAGACCTGACCGCAGCGCGTGAACACCAGGTAGAAGGCCATCAGGTGCAGGACGTTGTCACCGCCGTCGCCGATGAACACGCTGCGGTTCTGCAGCGACAGCACGCCCACCATGAACAGCACGGACGCGGTCCGGGTGCGCCAGCCGAGCAGCAGGGCCGCGCTGGCGAGGATGGCCAGCGCGTAGCAGCACTCGAACCACAGCTGCCCGTCGGACCACAGCAGCGCCGTGAAGGCGTGGTTGTCGTCGGTCAGCTCCTTGGCGAGGTTCCAGCCCCACGGCCCCGAGGGGCCGTACAGCTCCTGGCGGTGCGGGAACTCGCGCAGCAGGAACAGCAGCCAGGTCCCGGCGAAGCCGATACGGATCACGGCGCTCTGGTACGGCCCGAGAGCCGCCTCGGTGACCCGGGCGATGCCGCGCGACAGTGTCAGGGAGAGACGGTTCACCGCACGCCTCCAGCGGCCTCGTCGGCCGTCAGGGACCACCACGGCTGCACGCGGTAGACGGGCTTGTCGGACACCCGCTCACGGCTCCATGCCGGCGGCTGCACATTGGTGGTGCTGGAACGGACCTGCACGCGCTGGATCACGCCTTCCCGGCTCGTCGGATCGTCCCGGTACAGCCGCATCACCACGATCCGGCGCAGATACTGCTCGGACAGGGAGCCACGCATGCCCACGGGACGGTTGTCGGCACTGTGCGTGGCCGTGAAGAAGTCCCAGGCCCGGCGCAGCTCGTTCTGCTGGGTGTGGCTGGGCGCGACATTGCCGTCGATGGCGGCGCCGTCCTGCGCGGACAGATCGGTCCAGCCGGTGGTGTGCAGGCCGCCGTCGTCGGTCCGCACCTCGGCACGCACCTGCACGGCGATGTTCTGCTGGAGCGGGTTCGGCGCGAACAGCTTCCAGTTCTGCTCGAACTCCGGGTAGACCCACTCCTCGACCGCCTTGCCGTGCTGCTTCGTCACGGTGTTCGAGGGCGCGAGGCTGAGGAACACCATGAGCAGATGCACACAGGCGGCCACGGCGACCACCGCGAGGGCCAGCGCCGCGCCGACCTGGTAGCGCGGGGAGAGCGCGGCGATGCCGGTGCGGGGCTCGGGCGGCGGGGGATCCTCCGGAGGCGGTTCCGGGAGACGCGTCCCGGCCGGCCCGTCGGGAGCCTGCGGTCCCCGCGAGTCCTCGTCGTACGCGTCCATTCCGTCTCGTCCCCCGTCTCGGCTCATTCTTCGGCCGGTCGTTCAGCCCGGTCGTTCAACTCGGTCGTTCAGCTCGGTCGTTCAGCTCGGTCGCTCCGCTCAGCGGTTCGGCCCAGCGGGTCGGCTCGGCGGCGCGGTGCCGTCACAGGCGCCCCGTGCTGCACGAGCGCCACGTCTCGGCGCCCGCACGGAACGGTACTCAGCCCCGGGCACCGGGCGCAGCCCCGGGTAGGGGCCGACCGCGGTGGTTCTCACCACGCACCGGGCTCCGCGGTGCCGACCGCTACGTCATCCGGCGGCCCACGAAAGGTCCGCCGACCCCTCGCATACGCCCCGCCGGTACCGCCGGGACCGGTCCGTCGGCTCGCTCCCGCTGGTTTTCCACAGGTGGCGCGAGGAGTTTTCCACAGCGGTTGACACCCCGCGGCGGCCCGGCACACCATGGATGCGCACGGACCGAACGATCGGTCGGGACCTCCCGGCCGGGGCCCGTGTCCACCGCAGAGCCCGAGGTCAGGGGGACCGCATGGCCACAGCAGCCGCGCAGCGCACGGCCCGCACGGAGGCGGACGGCGCACCGGACACCGTCGACACGACGGCCTACCAGCGCGCCTTCGACGCGGCCGTGGCCGCCGACGACCGCATCGAACCGCGCGACTGGATGCCCGACGCCTACCGCGCGACCCTGGTCCGGCAGATCGCCCAGCACGCGCACTCCGAGATCATCGGCATGCAGCCGGAGGCCAACTGGATCACCCGGGCGCCGTCCCTGCGCCGCAAGGCGATCCTCATGGCCAAGGTCCAGGACGAGGCCGGCCACGGCCTGTACCTGTACAGCGCGGCCGAGACCCTCGGCACCGGCCGCGACGAGCTGCTCGACAAGCTGCACAGCGGCCGCCAGAAGTACTCCTCGATCTTCAACTACCCCACCCTGACCTGGGCCGACGTCGGTGCGATCGGCTGGCTGGTGGACGGTGCGGCGATCACCAACCAGGTCCCCCTGTGCCGCTGCTCGTACGGCCCGTACGCCCGCGCCATGGTGCGGATCTGCAAGGAGGAGTCCTTCCACCAGCGCCAGGGCTACGAGCTGCTGCTGGCCCTCAGCAAGGGCACTCCCGAGCAGCACGCCATGGCCCAGGACGCGGTGGACCGCTGGTGGTGGCCCTCGCTGATGATGTTCGGCCCGCCCGACGACGAGTCCCAGCACTCCGCGCAGTCGATGGAGTGGAAGATCAAGCGCCACTCCAACGACGAGCTGCGCCAGCGCTTCGTGGACATCTGCGTCCCGCAGGCCGAGTCCCTGGGCCTCACCCTCCCCGACCCGGAGCTGAGGTGGAACGAGGAGCGGGAGCACTACGACTTCGGTCCGATCGACTGGACGGAGTTCTGGGAGGTCCTCAAGGGCAACGGGCCCTGCAACGAACAGCGGATCACCCAGCGCAGGCGCGCCCACGACGAGGGCGCATGGGTACGGGAAGCGGCCGCGGCCTACGCGGCCAAGCACACCGGCGAGACCGGTGAGACGGGAGCGACGCGAGCATGAGCACCACCGACTGGCCCCTGTGGGAGGTCTTCGTGCGCTCCCGGCGCGGCCTCTCCCACACCCACGCCGGCAGCCTGCACGCGCCCGACGCCGAACTGGCCCTGCGCAACGCCCGTGATCTGTACACCCGGCGCGGCGAGGGCGTCTCGATCTGGGTCGTCCCGGCCGCCGCGATCACCGCGTCCTCACCGGACGAGAAGGACCCCTTCTTCGAACCGGCCGCCGACAAGCCCTACCGGCACCCGACCTTCTACGAGATCCCGGAAGGGGTGAAGCACCTGTGACCGCCACCGGCCCCGCCACCGTCCCGGTGACCGCCGCGCTCGCCCTCGGCGACGACGCCCTGGTGCTCTCCCACCGGCTGGGCGAGTGGGCGGGTCACGCCCCCGTCCTGGAGGAGGAGGTCGCCCTCGCCAACATCGCCCTGGACCTCCTCGGCCAGGCCCGGGTCCTGCTGTCGCTGGCCGGCGACGAGGACGAGCTGGCCTACCTGCGCGAGGAGCGGGCCTTCCGCAACCTCCAGCTGGTCGAGCAGCCGAACGGCGACTTCGCCCACACCATCGCCCGCCAGCTGTACTTCTCCACCTACCAGCAGCTGCTCTACACCGAACTGGCCGCCGGCGACGGCCCCTTCGCACCCCTGGCCGCCAAGGCCGTGAAGGAGGTCGCCTACCACCGCGACCACGCCGAGCAGTGGACGCTGCGGCTCGGCGACGGCACGCAGAGCAGCCACGAGCGGATGCAGCGGGCCTGCGACGCGCTGTGGCGGTTCACCGGGGAGATGTTCCAGCCGGTGGAGGGCCTCGACGCCGACCGGCACGCCCTGGAGAGCCGTTGGCTGGAGTCCGTCACCGACGTGCTCGGCCGGGCCACCCTGACCCTCCCGGAGGGGCCGCGCACCGGCGCCTGGTCGGCGGGCGCCGGCCGGCAGGGCCTGCACACCGAGCCGTTCGGGCGGATGCTCGCCGAGATGCAGCACCTGCACCGCAGCCACCCGGGGGCGACATGGTGACCGCCACCGCCCTGGAGGCGGAGCTGCTGGAGCTGGCCGGCGCGGTGCCCGACCCCGAGCTGCCCGTGCTCACCCTGCGCGAGCTGGGCGTGCTCCGCGCGGTGCACGTCCACGGCCCGGACGCGGTGCAGGTCGACCTCACGCCCACCTACACCGGCTGTCCGGCCATCGAGGCGATGAGCTGCGACATCGAGCGGGTGCTGCGCGACCACGGCATGCGCGAGGTCTCCGTTCGCACGGTGCTCAGCCCCGCCTGGTCGACCGACGACATCACCCCCGAAGGGCGCGAGAAGCTCCGGGAGTTCGGCATCGCTCCCCCGCGTGTGCGGGCCGCCGACGGCCCGGTCCCGCTGACCCTCGGCCCGACCCGGACGAGCACGCCGGACCCCGAGCCGGTCCGCTGCCCGCACTGCGGCAGTGCCGACACCGAACTGCTGAGCCGGTTCTCCTCCACCGCCTGCAAGGCGCTGCGCCGCTGCCTGGCCTGCCGGGAACCGTTCGACCACTTCAAGGAGTTGTGATGGCGCGCTTCCACCCGCTCCCGGTGGCCGCGGTCGACCGGCTCACCGACGACTCCGTCGCCCTGACCTTCACCGTGCCGCCCGAGCTGCGCGAGGAGTACCGGCACGCCCCCGGCCAGCACCTGGCGCTGCGCCGCCGGGTGGACGGCACGGAGATCCGGCGCACGTACTCGATCTGCTCTCCCGCCCCCTACCCGGCCGGCGACGGCCCGCGGACCCTGCGGGTGGGAGTGCGGCTGGTCGAGGGCGGTGCCTTCTCGGCGTACGCGCTGAAGGAGATCAACGTCGGTGACGAGCTGGAGGTGATGACCCCGGCCGGCCGCTTCACGCTGGACCCGGCGCCGGGTCTGTACGCGGCGGTCGTCGGCGGCAGCGGCATCACCCCGGTGCTGTCGATCGCCTCCACCCTGCTCGCCCGGGAGGCGGAGGCGCGCTTCTGCCTGATACGCAGCGACCGTACGGCGGCTTCGACGATGTTCCTGGAGGAGGTCGCCGACCTGAAGGACCGCTACCCGGAGCGGCTCCAGCTGGTGACCGTGCTCTCCCGGGAGGAGCAGCAGGCGGGCCTGCCGTCGGGCCGGCTCGACCGGGAGCGGCTCGCCGGGCTGCTGCCCGCGCTGCTGCCGGTGGACGAGGTGGCGGGCTGGTTCCTGTGCGGGCCGTACGGGCTGGTGCAGGGCGCAGAGCAGGCGCTGCGCGAGCTGGGCGTGGGACGGGACCGGATCCACCAGGAGATCTTCCACGTGGACGCGGGGTCGGCCGCGGCGTCCGCTACTCCGGCGCCCGCGCACAGCACCGTCACCGCGCGACTCGACGGCCGCGGCGGCACCTGGCCGGTGCGGGAGGGCGAGTCGCTGCTGGAGACGGTGCTGCGCAACCGGCCCGACGCGCCCTACGCCTGCAAGGGTGGAGTCTGCGGCACCTGCCGGGCCTTCCTGGTCGAGGGCGAGGTGCGCATGGACCGCAACTTCGCGCTCGAGGCGGAGGAGACGGAGGCCGGGTACGTACTGGCCTGCCAGTCGCACCCGCTGACGGAGCGGGTGGAACTGGACTTCGACCGCTGAGGGTCCCGCCCGGCGGGCACCGAGTGCCCCTCCTCGCGGAGCCACGAAAAAGCTGACGGGGGGAGGGGCTCTGGAAAGCCGGGGCCTCGCGGCATTCCCTTATTCTAGAACCTGTTCTATCTTGACGGCCCGTCAGATGACCGGACCCCGCCGGGAGGACAGGCCGTGGACTTCACCTTCACCGAGGAGCAGCGGGCGGCGGCCGAGGCGGCGCAGGGGGTGTTCGCCGGTGTGGCGCCGGACGCGGTGCCCAGTCCGGCGCTCACCACCGGGGCCGTGGCCGAGGGCATGGACCGGGAGCTGTGGGCCCGGCTCGCCGGCGCGGACCTGCTGAGCCTGTTGCTGGACGAGGCGCACGGCGGGGCGGGCCTGGACGCGATCGCGCTGTGCCTGGTGCTGCGCGAGGCCGGCAAGGTGCTCGCCCGGGTACCGCTGCTGGAGCACAGCGCCGCCGCCGCGGTCGTGCAGACATACGGCGGCCCGGAGCAGGCGGACCGTCTGCTGGCCCGGGCGGGGCGCGGTGAGCCGGTGCTGACCGTCGCGGCACACGGGCGCACCGGCCACGACCCGGCCGAACGGGCCGTCACCGCACGGCGCGACGGGCGGGCATGGCTGCTGGACGGGGTCCAGACGGCGGTGCCGTGGGCGTACGACGCGGATCTGGTCGTCGTACCGGCGCACATCGAGGGCTCGGCCGCCGGCCGGGCCGTGCTGGCGCTGGTGCCGCGCGGGGCGGACGGGCTGGTGCCGGCCGAGCAGATCTCCACCACCGGTGAGCGGCTGGCCGAACTGCGGCTGCGGTCCGTACGGGTCGCACCGGAGGATGTGATCGAGGCCGAGGGCGCCTGGGAGTGGCTGCACGCGCTGCTGGCGACCGGCACGTGCGCGCTGGCGCTCGGGCTGGGCGAGCGGGTGCTGCGGATGACCGGTGAGTACACCGGCAAGCGGGAGCAGTTCGGGTATCCGCTGGCGACGTTCCAGGCGGTGGCCGTGCAGGCCGCGGACCGGTACATCGATCTGCGCGCCATGGAGGCCACCCTGTGGCAGGCCGCGTGGCGGATAGCCTCCGCGGCGCCGGGCGCGCTGCCCGTCGCCGGGGACGTCGCCGTCGCGAAGATCTGGGCGGCGGAGGGGGTGCGGCGGGTGGTGCAGACCGCACAGCATCTGCACGGCGGCTTCGGCGCCGACACCGACTATCCGCTGCACCGCTACCACGCCTGGGCCAAGCACCTGGAACTGGCGCTCGGCCCGGCGGCGGCGTACGAGGAGAGGCTCGGCGACCTGCTGGCCACCCATCCCCTCGCCTGACGCTGGCCCCGCGGCTCGGCCGAGACGCCCGGGCCAGAAAGCGGGAGACCCGGGCCAGGAGGCGGGAGACCCGGGCCGGGAAGCGGGAGGCGGGAGGCTCGGGCTAGAGGACGAAGCCGGGGGTGCCGGTGTCGGTGACGACCGGGCGGCCGGCCGTCTGCCAGTGCTGCATGCCGCCGTCGACGTTCACCGCGTCGATGCCCTGCTGCACCAGATACATGGTGACCTGGGCCGAGCGGCCGCCCGAGCGGCAGATGACGTGGACGCGGCCGTCCTGCGGAGCGGCCTCGGTCAGCTCGCCGTAGCGGGCCACGAACTCGCTGATGGGAATGTGCAGCGCTCCCTCGGCGTGGCCCGCCTGCCACTCGTCGTCCTCGCGGACGTCCAGTAGGAAGTCGCCGTCCTTGAGGTCCGTGACCTGGACCGTGGGCACACCAGCTCCGAAATTCATGCCTCCGACGCTACCCGAAGCGCCGGAGCGGCTCAGCCCTGCCCGAGCAGGGCGGCCAGGTCCGCCTCCCGCTGGGCGATGTCGGCGCGCAGCCGGCCGGCGATCTCGTCGAGCAGGCCGTCGGGGTCGTCCGGGGCGAGGCGGAGCATGCCGGCGATCGCGCCCTCCTCCAGTTCGCGGGCGACGAGGGTGAGCAGTTCCTTGCGCTGGGCGAGCCATTCGAGGCGGGCGTACAGCTCCTCGGCGGGGCTCGGGCGGCGCTCGGGCGGTACCGGCCCGGCCGCCCACTCCTCGGCAAGCTCCCCGAGCAGGGTCTCGTCACCGCGGGCGTAGGCGGCGTTGACGCGGCTGAGGAACTCCTCGCGCCGCTTCCGCTCCTCTTCCTCCTGCGCCAGGTCGGGGTGGGCCTTGCGGGCCAGCTCGCGGTAGAGCTTGCGGGCCTCCTCGCTCGGCCGCACCCGCTGCGGGGGCCGTACGGCCTGCTCGGTGAGCATGGCGGCGGCCTCGGGGAACAGGCCGTCGCCGTCCATCCAGCCGTGCAGCAGTTCCTCGACACCCGGGATCGGCAGCACACGGGCCCGGGCCTCCGCGGCACGGCGCATGTCCTCGGGGTCACCGGTGCGGGCGGCCTTCGCCTCGGCGATCTCGGCGTCCAGTTCCTCGATGCGGGTGTAGAGGGGGCCGAGTCGCTGTTCGTGCAGGCGGGAGAAGTTCTCGACCTCGACGCGGAACGTCTCCACGGCGATCTCGTACTCGATCAACGCCTGCTCGGCGGCCCGTACGGCCTGTTCCAGCCGTTCCTCGGGACGGGGTGCGGGCTGGTCGGCTTCGGGGGTCGTCACCCGCCCAGAGTATCGGCTGCGGTCGGCTGGAGCCGGGGTGCGGGGGCTCGCGGTAGGGCCAGCGGCCGGACGTCTGAGGGACCGCCCCCCTCACACCCCCGGCTCGGCCGCGATCCTCCCCGCCCGGATGCCCTGGACCAGGTCGACGTGGTCCGCCTCCGTGCGGTCGGCGTAGGCGACGGCGAACGTGGCGATCGCCTCGTCCAGTTCCTCGTTCTTGCCGCAGTAACCGGCGATCAGGCGTGGGTCGGCGCTGTGGGAGTGGGCGCGGGCCAGGAGGGCTCCGGTCATGCGGGCGTAGTCGTCGAGCTGGTCGGTGGCGAGGGCGGCCGGGTCGACGCTGCCCTTGCGGTTGCGGAACTGGCGCACCTGGTACGGGCGCCCGTCGACGGTGGTCCAGCCGAGCAGGATGTCGCTGACGACCTGCATCCGCCGCTGGCCGAGGACCACCCGGCGGCCCTCGTGCGCGACCGGCGGGGTCGCGAAGCCGGCCGTGGCCAGGTGCGGGACGAGCGCGGAGGGGCGCGCCTCCTTCACCTGGAGGACCAGGGGCTCGCCGCGGTGGTCGAGCAGCAGCACGACGTAGGACCGGGTGCCGACACTGCCGGTGCCGACCACCCGGAAGGCGACGTCGTGCACGGCGTGCCGGGCGAGCAGCGGGTGCCGGTCCTCGCCGAGGGTGTCGACGTACGGCTCCAGGGCGGCGGCGACCGCGGCGGCCTCGGCGTCCGGTACGCGGCGCAGCACCGGCGGGGCGGGCACGAACCGGCGCCCGCCGTCCGCCACGGCCTCGGTCGACTTCGCCGCGAACCGGCCGCTGGTGTTGGCCCGCGCCTTCTCCGAGACCCGCTGGAGCGTGCCGAGCAGGTCGTGGGCGTCGGTGTGGGAGACCAGTTCCTCGTCCGCGATGGCGTTCCAGGCGTCGAGTACGGGCAGCTTGGCGAGCAGCCGCATGGTGCGGCGGTAGGCGCCGGCCGCGTCGTGGGCCGCCGCGCGGCAGGTGTCGTCGTCGGCACCCGCCTCCCGGCCGGCGAGGACCAGGGAGGCGGCGAGCCGCTTCAGGTCCCACTCCCAGGGGCCGTGCACGGTCTCGTCGAAGTCGTTGAGGTCGATGACGAGGTCGCCGCGGGCGTCGCCGTAGAGACCGAAGTTGGCCGCGTGGGCGTCACCGCATATCTGGGTGCCGATCCCGGTCATGGGGGTACGGGCCAGGTCATGGGCCATGAGGCCGGCCGAGCCGCGCAGGAAGGCGAAGGGGCCGGCCGCCATCCGGCCCACGCGCAGCGGGGTCAGTTCGGGGATGCGGCCGGCGTTGGACTCGGTCACCGCGCTCACCGCGTCGGGGCGGGCGGCGTCCGGGTCGAGCGCATGGTGCGCGGAGCGCGGCACGCTCGCGCGGAGCGCCTTGCCCTCTTCCTTGGGCGAGCCCTGCGGCGGCCACGGGGCGAACCCGCGCACCCGGGGCAGCCGGCGCGCGCCCCGCTCCGCCGCGTCCGTCGCTCCCGCACCGCTTCCGGTCACCGCGACCGCCTCCCCCGTACTGGCCGCACGCCTCGCGCAGGCGCGGGTACGAACATCAACTCGGGGAGACCGTACAACCGGTGACTCGAACGCGTCAGGCCCTGTGGATACCGGCATGGCCACGGCCCGCCGGACGGCC
The DNA here is from genome assembly GCF_055607665.1 of Streptomyces sp. NPDC036984. Classification (NCBI taxonomy): domain Bacteria; kingdom Bacillati; phylum Actinomycetota; class Actinomycetes; order Kitasatosporales; family Streptomycetaceae; genus Streptomyces; species Streptomyces sp. NPDC036984. The sequence goes on along the minus strand of NZ_JBVJRL010000010.1, from coordinate 20,730 downwards.
CGTCACCAACCCTCACCACCAGGCCGCCCACCCCTGAGAGCTTCCTCACACGAGGGGTCGGCCCGGGCCTACGGACGGCGCGCATACGACTACGGGCCCATCGTTTTCACGATGGGCCCGTAGCCTCTGTGTGCGCGAGGGGGGAGTTGAACCCCCACGCCCTTGCGGGCACTGGAACCTGAATCCAGCGCGTCTGCCTATTCCGCCACCCGCGCATTGGGTGTGTCTTCCGTTTCCGGCCCTTGCGGGCTGGCCCCTTCCGACACCCAGAACATTAGCACGCCGTACGGGGTGGATTCACATCGCTTCCCAGGCCCCGGGCCTCGCCCCCCGCCGGCGCCCGCGCGGCGGCGCACGTATCAAGGAGACGCGGTTCACGTATCAACCTCGTACCGGTCCGGGCCGTCTGCCCAAGAGGCGGACCGGGTCCACAGCCAGGTGCGGGACACTGGTCTTCGCCCGCCTCTACGATCCATGGGAGCAGGACACGCGCCAGGAGTTCGAAGGGGAGCCGCTGGGGGAACCGGCTGATTGGCGGGCGCGTAGATACGATCAGTGAGCAGTACCGGCAGTACCCGGCAAGGCAGCGGCACAGAGCAGGGCAAGACGACGGCAGGGACGGAGGAGGTGCCCCATGGGAGTCCTGAAGAAGTTCGAGCAGCGTCTCGAAGGTCTGGTGAACGGCACCTTCGCCAAGGTCTTCAAGTCCGAGGTCCAGCCCGTGGAGATCGCCGGAGCGCTCCAGCGTGAGTGCGACAACAACGCGACCATCTGGAACCGTGACCGGACCGTCGTACCCAACGACTTCATCGTGGAGCTGAGCGCGCCGGACTACGAGCGCCTCAGCCCCTACTCCGGGCAGCTCGGCGACGAGCTGGCCGGCATGGTGCGCGACTACGCCAAGCAGCAGCGCTACACCTTCATGGGCCCGATCAAGGTCAACCTGGAGAAGGCCGAGGACCTGGACACCGGCCTGTACCGGGTGCGCTCGCGCACTCTCGCCTCCTCCAGCAGCCAGCAGGCCCCCGGCGCACCGGCGGCCGGCCGGCCCGCCCAGAGCGCCCCGGGCGGCTACGGCTACCCGCCCGCCGCGCCCGCCGGCGCTCCCCCGATGCCGTCCGCGCCGCCGCCCGGCGCCCGCCCCGGCGGCTACGGCTACCCGCAGCCCGCCACCCAGCGGCCCGCCGCGGCCCCGATGAGCGGCGCACGCACCCGCTACTGGATCGAGATCAACGGCACCCGCCACCAGATCTCCCGCCCGACGCTGGTGCTGGGCCGCAGCACCGACGCCGACGTGCGGATCGACGACCCCGGCGTCTCCCGCCGGCACTGCGAGATCCGGACCGGAACGCCCTCGACGATCCAGGATCTCGGCTCCACCAACGGCATCGTGGTGGACGGGCAGCACACCACCCGCGCTACGCTCCGCGACGGCTCGCGGATCGTCGTGGGCAGTACCACCGTTATCTATAGGCAAGCCGAAGGGTGAAGCGGGGGCAATGTCAGAGCTGACCCTCACGGTCATGCGGCTGGGTTTCCTGGCCGTACTGTGGCTGTTCGTGATCGTGGCCGTGCAGGTCATCCGGAGCGACCTGTTCGGTACGCGCGTCACCCAGCGCGGATCGCGTAGGGAGGCGGCCCGGCCGCAGCAGCCGGGCCGGCAGCAGACCCGGCAGCAGGCCACGCCGCCGCCGCAGCGCAGCCAGCAGGCCGGCGGCCGGCGCGGCCGCAACGCCCCCAGCAAGCTGGTCGTGACCGAAGGCACACTGACCGGCACCACCGTCGCGCTCCAGGGCCAGACCATCACCCTGGGCCGGGCGCACGACTCCACGATCGTGCTGGACGACGACTACGCCTCCAGCCGCCATGCCAGGATCTACCCGGACCGCGACGGCCAGTGGATCATCGAGGATCTCGGCTCCACCAACGGCACCTACCTGGACCGGTCCCGGCTGACGACCCCCACACCGATCCCGCTGGGCGCGCCGATCCGCATCGGCAAGACCGCAATCGAGCTGCGGAAGTAGTGCTACGTCATGAATAAGCGCGAGCGGAGCGAGCACGCAGCGGCAGGCCGCCACCCGGTCTCCGGCGCGCTCCCAACCGGAGGGTGGGCAGTGTGGCTCGACACGACCGGCTGTACCCGGAGCCGACGGGTGAGGTGCGCATGAGTCTGTCACTGCGCTTTGCCGCCGGATCGCACAAAGGCATGATCCGGGAGGGCAACGAGGACTCCGGTTACGCCGGTCCCCGCCTGCTCGCCATCGCCGACGGCATGGGCGGCCAGGCCGCGGGCGAGGTCGCCTCCTCCGAGGTGATCTCCACCCTGGTCACGCTCGACGACGACGTGCCCGGCTCCGACATCCTCACCTCGCTCGGCCAGGCCGTGCAGCGCGCCAACGACCAGCTGCGCTCCATGGTCGAGGAGGACCCCCAGCTCGAGGGCATGGGGACCACGCTCACCGCACTGCTGTGGACCGGCCAGCGACTCGGTCTCGTGCACGTCGGCGACTCGCGCGCGTATCTGCTCCGTGACGGTGTGCTCACCCAGATCACCCAGGACCACACCTGGGTGCAGCGGCTGGTGGACGAGGGCCGGATCACCGAGGAAGAGGCCACCACCCACCCGCAGCGCTCGCTGCTGATGCGCGCCCTCGGCAGCGGCGACCACGTCGAGCCCGACCTGTCGATCCGCGAGGTCCGGGCCGGCGACCGCTATCTGATCTGCTCCGACGGCCTGTCCGGCGTGGTCTCCCACCAGACGATGGAGGAGACCCTCGCCAGCTACCAGGGCCCGCAGGAGACGGTGCAGGAGCTGATCCAGCTCGCACTGCGCGGCGGCGGCCCCGACAACATCACGGTCATCGTCGCCGACGTGCTCGACCTGGACACCGGTGACACCCTCGCCGGGCAGCTGTCCGACCAGCCGGTCGTGGTCGGCGCCGTCGCCGAGAACCAGCACCACCTGAGCGACAACGGCATCATGCAGACGCCGGCCGGCCGCGCCTCCCACCTGGGCCGCCAGGGCCAGGGGCACGGCGGCGGCGAGTTCGGCCCGCCCGGCTCCGGCGACACCACCGGCTACGTCCCGGCCGGCGGCTTCGGCGAGTACGCCGACGGCGACTTCACCAAGCCGCGCAAGCAGCGCAGATGGCTGAAGACCTCGCTCTACGGCGCCCTCGCCCTCGCCGTGATCGGCGGCGGCCTGTACGGCGGCTACCGCTGGACGCAGACGCAGTACTTCGTCGGCGCCAAGGACGAGCACGTCGCGCTGTACCGCGGGATCAGCCAGGACCTGGCCTGGGTGTCGTTGTCGAAGGTGGAGACGGACCACCCCGAGATCGAACTCAAGTACCTGCCGCCGTACCAGCAGAAGCAGGTGAAGGCCACGATCGCGGAGGGCGACCTGGGGGCGGCCCGGACGAAGGTCCAGGAGCTGTCCGTGCAGGCCTCCGCCTGCCGCAAGCAGGCCGAGCGCAAGGCCGCCGAGGACGCGCTGAACAACGCCCGGAAGGGCCAGGACAAGACCGGGAAGACCGGTCAGGACAAGCCCGGCGGCACCACCGGCACCACTGGCACGACCGGCACCACCGGCGCGAACAGCACCTCCGGCACCACCACCCAGACCGCCTTCGTCAAGGCCTCCCCGACCCCGAACCCGTCGGCCTCGAAGACGTCGCCGACATCCCCGGCGTCACCTTCGAAGTCTCCGTCCACGACCCCGTCCGCGACCCCCAGCCCCGGCCCCACTCTCTCGGAGGACGAGCAGAAGGTCGTCTCGCTGTGCGGTAAGCAGTAGGCAAGCCGTGAGAGGCCCTGTCACACGATGAGCAGTACAACGAACTCGCCGACGCATCACACGTCCACGATCGGCGCCATCGGCGCCCCGAGCCGCCGCAACACCGAGCTGGCCCTGCTGGTCTTCGCCGTGGTCATCCCCGTGTTCGCCTACGCCAACGTGGGTCTGGCCCTCGACGGCCAGGTCCCCGCGGGCCTGCTGAGCTACGGCCTCGGTCTCGGCCTGCTGGCCGGCGTCGCCCACCTCGCCGTACGCAAGTTCGCGCCGTACGCGGACCCGCTGCTGCTGCCGCTGGCCACCCTGCTCAACGGGCTGGGCCTGGTGTGCATCTGGCGGCTGGACCAGTCCAAGCTGCTGCAGTCGCTGAGGGGCTTCTCACCGGCCGCTCCCCGCCAGCTGCTGTACATCGCGCTCGCCATCGCATTGTTCACCGTGGTGCTGATCTTCCTGAAGGACCACCGGGTCCTGCAGCGCTACACCTACATCTCGATGTTCGCCGCCTTGGTCCTGCTGATCCTGCCGCTGGTGCCGGGCCTCGGTGCCAACATCTACGGCGCGAAGATCTGGATCAGGATCCCCGGCCTGGGGTCCCTCCAGCCCGGCGAGTTCGCCAAGATCGTTCTCGCGGTCTTCTTCGCCGGCTACCTGATGGTGAAGCGCGACGCCCTGGCCCTCGCCAGCCGCCGTTTCATGGGCCTGTACCTGCCGCGTGGCCGCGACCTCGGCCCGATCCTGGTCGTCTGGGCCATTTCGATCCTCATCCTGGTCTTCGAGACGGACCTCGGCACCTCGCTGCTGTTCTTCGGAATGTTCGTCATCATGCTGTACGTCGCCACCGAGCGGACCAGCTGGATCGTCTTCGGTCTGCTGATGTCCGCGGCCGGCGCCGTCGGTGTGGCGAGCTTCGAGCCGCACATCCAGACGCGTGTGAACGCCTGGCTCAACCCGATGCGCGAGTACGAGTTGAGCCGCCAGGTCACGCACGACGGCATTCTCCACTCCGACCAGCTGCAGCAGTCTCTGTGGGCGTTCGGCTCCGGCGGCACGCTCGGCAGCGGCTGGGGCCAGGGCCACTCGGACCTGATCAAGTTCGCGGCCAACTCCGACTTCATCCTCGCGACGTTCGGTGAGGAGCTGGGCCTGGCCGGCGTCATGGCCATCCTGCTGGTCTACGGCCTGATCGTGGAACGCGGCGTGCGCACCGCCCTCGCCGCCCGCGACCCCTTCGGCAAGCTGCTCGCCATCGGCCTGTCCGGTGCCTTCGCCCTCCAGGTCTTCGTGGTGGCCGGCGGCGTCATGGGCCTCATCCCGCTGACCGGTATGACCATGCCGTTCCTGGCCTCCGGTGGTTCCTCCGTGCTGGCCAACTGGGCGCTGATCGCCATCCTGATCCGCATCAGCGACACCGCGCGCCGCCCCGCGCCCGCCCCCGCCGCCAACCCCGACGCCGAGATGACCCAGGTGGTCCGCCCGTCATGAACAAGCCCCTGCGCCGGATCGCGATCTTCTGCGGCCTGCTCATGCTGGCCCTGCTGCTGCGGGACAACTACCTGCAGTACGTCCAAGCCGACAAACTCAAGGACGACCCGAAGAATCGCCGCGTCACCATCGCCCGCTACGCCACCCCGCGCGGCGACATCGTCGTGGACGGCGATCCGATCACCGGGTCCGCGGAATCCAGCAAGACCGGTCTGAACGACCTGAAGTTCAAGCGGACCTACAAGAACGGCCCCATGTGGGCGCCGGTCACCGGCTACGCCTCGCAGGCCTTCGGCGCCACCCAGCTGGAGTCGATCGAGGACGGCATCCTCACCGGCAACGACGACCGGCTGTTCTTCCGCAAGACGCTGGACATGATCACCGGCAAGGAGCAGCAGGGCGGCAACGTCGTCACCACGCTCAACGGCGCCGCCCAGAAGGCCGCCTTCGACGGTCTGAAGCGGCAGGGCGGCAAGGGCGCGGTCGTCGCCCTGGAGCCGTCCACCGGCAAGATCCTCGCGCTCGCCTCCTACCCGTCGTACGACCCCTCGTCCTTCGCGGGCAACAGCAACGACGACGCGGCGGCCTGGAAGAAGCTCCAGAAGAAATACAACCCCAACGACCCGATGCTGAACCGGGCGCTGCGCGAGACCTACCCGCCGGGCTCCACCTTCAAGGTGGTCACGGCCGCGGCGGCGCTGGAGAACGGCAAGTACACCTCGGCCGACGAGAAGACCGACTCGCCGCTGCCGTGGACCATGCCGGGCACCTCCACCCAGCTGAAGAACGAGGGCAACATCCCGTGCAAGGACGCGCCCATGCGGGTCGCGCTCCAGTACTCCTGCAACACCGTCTTCGGCAAGATCGGCGCCGACCTCGGCAACGACAAGATGCTCGCCGAGGCGAAGAAGTTCGGCTTCGGCTCCGAGCAGTTCGTCCCGGTCCGCTCCAGCGCCTCGGTGTTCTCCGACGACATGAACCCGTCGCAGACCGCGCTGTCCTCGATCGGCCAGTACAACACCGCCGCCACCCCGCTGCAGATGGCCATGGTCGCCTCGGCGGTCGCCAACGACGGCAAGCTGATGAAGCCGTACATGGTCGACGTGCTCCAGTCCCCCGGCCTGGACCCGGTCGCCAAGACCGAGCCGGAGGAGCTGAGCCGCCCGCTGTCGCCGAAGAACGCGCAGATCCTGCAGGACATGATGCAGACGGTGGTCGAGAAGGGCACCGGTACGAACGCGAAGATCAGCGGCGTCCGGGTCGGCGGCAAGACCGGTACCGCCCAGCACGGTGTCGAGAACAGCGAGAACCCGTACGCCTGGTTCATCTCCTACGCCAAGCTGAGCGACGGCAGCTCGCCGGTCGCCGTGGCCGTGGTGATCGAGGACGAGGGCGCCAACCGCGACGACATCTCCGGTGGCGGCCTGGCCGCGCCGATCGCGAAGAACGTCATGGAGGCGGTCATCGAATCCAAGAAGTGACCGCTGCCGATCCCCGGGAGTGAGGCCACTCACATCACCTTCACATCCCCGCACGTTGCGATACCGGTCCCGTATCGGGTTACGGGCTTGGCCAGGTCACACAGAGCGAGCCGGGTACGGTAGGCCCGGACGGCAGCCTCCGGCCGCGCACAGGGGTGCGCGGCCGAGACCGACGGAGAGGGCTGGTAGGTAGCTATGGAAGAGCCGCGTCGCCTCGGCGGCCGGTACGAGCTGGGCCAGGTGCTCGGCCGCGGTGGCATGGCGGAGGTCTACCTCGCACATGACACCCGCCTCGGCCGCACCGTGGCAGTGAAGACGCTGCGCGCGGACCTCGCGCGCGACCCGTCCTTCCAGGCCCGGTTCCGCCGGGAGGCCCAGTCGGCCGCCTCGCTCAACCATCCCGCGATCGTCGCGGTCTACGACACGGGCGAGGACTACATCGACGGTGTCTCCATCCCGTACATCGTGATGGAGTACGTCGACGGTTCCACGCTCCGCGAGCTGCTGCACTCCGGCCGCAAGCTGCTGCCCGAGCGCGCGATGGAAATGACCATCGGCATCCTCCAGGGCCTGGAGTACGCGCACCGCAACGGCATCGTCCACCGCGACATCAAGCCGGCCAACGTCATGCTGACCCGCAACGGCCAGGTCAAGGTGATGGACTTCGGCATCGCCCGCGCCATGGGCGACGCCGGCATGACCATGACCCAGACGGCGGCGGTGATCGGTACGGCCCAGTACCTGTCGCCGGAGCAGGCGAAGGGCGAACAGGTCGACGCCCGCTCGGACCTCTACTCGACCGGCTGCCTGCTCTACGAACTGCTGACGGTACGGCCGCCCTTCGTGGGCGATTCCCCGGTGGCCGTGGCCTACCAGCACGTCCGCGAGGAACCCCAGCCCCCGTCGGTCTTCGACCCCGAGATCACGCCCGAGATGGACGCCATCGTCCTGAAGGCGCTGGTCAAGGACCCGAACTACCGCTACCAGTCGGCCGACGAGATGCGCGCCGACATCGAGGCGTGCCTGGACGGCCAGCCGGTCGCGGCCACGTCCGCGATGGGCGCGGTCGGCTACGGCGGCTACCCCGACGACCAGCCGACGACCGCCATGCGTTCGGACGCGGCCGCCGGAGCGACCGCCATGCTCCCGCCGATGAACCCCGACGACGGCGGCTACGGCTACGACGACCGCCCGGACCGCCGCCGCCAGCAGAAGAAGTCCCACACCTCCACGATCCTCCTGGTGGTGGCGGGCCTGCTGGTGCTGGTCGGCGCGATTCTGATCGGCAAGTGGGCGTTCAGCGGCCAGAACGCGGGCGACGACAAGGTGACCGTGCCGGCCTTCGTGGGCAACTCGCAGAAGCGGGCCGAGAAGATGGCCGAGAACGTCGACCTGAAGCTGTCGTTGACCAAGAAGCCCTGTGCGAACCAGGCCACGGGCAACGTGTGCTCCCAGGACCCGACGCCGGGCGAGAAGGTCGACAAGGGCAGCACGGTCAACCTGGTGATCTCGACGGGCGCGCCGAAGGTCACCGTGCCGGACGTGCGCGGCATCCAGTTCGACCAGGCGGAGACGCAGCTCAAGGAAAAGGGCTTCGACGTAACGAAGAAGACCCAGGTGTCGACCCAGACGCCCGGAGTCGTCATCACCCAGGACCCGGCGGGCGGCACCAGCAAGGAGAAGGGCACCCAGATCACCCTCACGGTCGCCAAGGCCGAGGAAAAGGTGACCGTCCCCGACGTCACCGGCAAGAGCTGTGACGAGGCCAAGGCCGAACTCCAGGCCAAGGGCCTGGCGCCGACCTGCAGCGACACCCCCGTCACCGACCCGGCCCAGGACGGCAAGGTCCAGAGCACCAATCCGGCGGCGGGCCAGCAGGTCTCCAAGAACACGCCCATCGCGGTCAACGTCGGCAAGGCACAGCAGCAGCAGAAGACGCAGGTCCCGGACGTCCGTGGCCGCACGGTCGCCGTGGCCCGGCAGATCCTGAACGCCGCCGGCTTCACGAACATCCAGTTCGCCCAGGGCAGCGACAGCAGCGACACCGCGATCGTCGCCGCCCAGGACCCGAAGCAGAACCAGCAGGTCGACGACCCGGCCGGCACCACGATCACCCTGACGACCGTGGGCTTCGGCAACGGCAACAACGGCGGTAACGGCAACGACGGCGGTACCAACTTCTTCGGCGGCGTGAGCGGCTGACGAACCCCCGTACGCGCGAGTGGGCCCCTGCCGGAGAAGTCCGGCAGGGGCCCCTCCTTGGACGGTGTCCCTCGCTTGGACGGTGTCCCTCGCGCTCTTCCCCCGCCGCGCCGTCCTCAACGTCGCCATGCTGCTCCGGGACAGCGAAGTCGCACGTAGGGGCGCGTGTACCTGCTGGACACGGAGTACCTGGCACGTACACAGCCTGTGGACAACTCCGTCCACAGCGAGGTCGTCTCCCTCGACGACCGTATCGACCAGCGGATCAGCCACATCCTCGGCAAGACCCTCGTGCCGATGTTCAACGCCCTGATCGCCTCCTCCGGCGAACACCGCCGCGAGCTCATCACGCTGCGACAGGACATCGAGAACGTCGAGCAAAGGCTGTGTTGGCACCACAGGCGCCTCACCGCACTCGCAGGCGATACCCCGACCGACTCGGTCAGGGCATCGCTCAGCAGCATGACCTGGCAAGCACTCGGACGCCATGTGGCAGACCTGCTCCGTCGTGACGGGTGCACCGAAGTCGTCGTACGGCAGGCCCGCAGCGACCGCGGGACACCGGACGCACCGCCGACGGACGCACAGCTGGAGGCGTGGAGTGCCGGCGCTCGCCTCAACGTACTGAGGTAAGTGACCACGACGAAGAGGACCGAAGCCGCAAAGGGCAGTTGCAGCTTCCGGCCTCCGTCATGCCCGGCGACCGCCCTCCTCGAAGAAGGTCTGTCGCCTCAAGGCAACTCCTTCGGCGGCGTCCGCTTGCCGTCCACCTTCTCCACGCGCACCAGCTCGCCCCACACCACATAGCGGTAGCGGGAGGTGTAGACGGGGGTGCAGGTCGTCAGGGTGATGAAGTGACCGGCCCGCTTCCTGCCGGACTCCTTGGGGACGGCCGAGAGGACGTCGACGTTGTACTTCGAAGTCTCCGGCAGGATCGAGTAGACCTTGTAGACGTACCAGTCGTCCCGCGTCTCGAAGACGATCGGGTCGCCCTTCTCCAGCTTGTCGATGTTGTGGAACTTCGCGCCGTGACCGTCCCGGTGGGCGGCGAGGGCGAAGTTGCCGTTCTTGCCGCTGGTGGGCAGCGTGGCCTTGACCGGTTCCGTGTAGTAGCCGGCCACACCGTCGTTGAGGACGTCCGCGCCCGTGCCCTTATCGACCAGCACCTCGCCGTTCCCCATCGCCGGCACGTGCAGGAAGCCGATGCCGTCCTGGGTGTCGAGGGCGCCGGGGCCGGAGTCCCGCTGCTGCGCCCAGTGCTCGCGGACCTTGTCGGCCTGCCGGTCCGCCTTGCGGTCCGCTATCACGTTCGTCCACCACAGCGAGTAGACGACGAACAGGCCGAGCAGGACGCCCGCCGTGATGAGGAGTTCCCCGAAGACGCTGACTGCCAGCGCGATCCGGCCGGGGCGCCGGCGCGCCGCCGGCTCCGGTGCGGACGCGTCCGTGGTCGCTTCGGTCTCGTCGGCGGTCGCTGCCACAGTTCCTCTGCCCTTACTCGATGAGCCCTACTCGATGAGCGCGTCCGGCTTGCCTTTGCTGCGCGGCCGTTCCTGCACCATCTTGCCCCAGACGATCAGCCGGTACTTGCTGGTGAACTCCGGCGTGCAGGTGGTGAGGGTGATGTAGCGGCCGGGCTCGGTGAAGCCGGAGCCCGGGGGGACCGGGTCCAGCACGCTGGTGTTGGACGGCGGGGTCACCGGGAGCATCGAGGTCACCTTGTACACGAAGTACGTGTCCTGCGTCTCGACCACGACCGCGTCACCGGGCGTGAGCCTGTTGATGTACCGGAACGGCTCCCCGTGCGTGTTCCGGTGCGCCGCGAGACCGAAGTTGCCGGTCTCGGCCTGGGGCATCGCCGTCTTCAGCGGCGCCTCGCCGTAGTGCCCGACCATGCCCTTGTCGAGCACCTTCTTGTTGCTGACGCCCTCCGCGATGGGCGCCACCACGTCCAGCTTGGGGATGTGCAGGATGGCGAAGCCCTGGCCCGGCTCGAAGACGCCGGGGTTGCGCTTGCCGCTGGCCCAGTCGTCCTGGAGCTGGTGCGTCTCGCTGCCGGCCTGCGCGTGCGCGCGGACGTTGGTCCACCACAGCTGGTAGGTGACGAACAGCAGCATCAGAACGCCGGTGGTGATGAACACCTCGCCGATGGCCCGGCTCGCGAGGGTCGCCGGGCTCGGCTTGCGCAGCCGGGCCTGGCGCCGGGCCTCCACCCGGGTCAGGGGCCGCTGCGGGTCCTGCGGCGCCGGGGGCGCCGCCGGCACCCGGGCGGCGCCGTGCCGACGCCCGCCACGCCGCTTGGCGGCCCTTCTGCGGGCCGCGCGGCCCCCCGGGGTGAGTCCGTTGCCGGCAGCGGCGGACGAGGCCGCAGAGGGCCGTGTGGCCCCGCTCTGCGGCCCGGATCCGGCGAGTCCCGGGACCCGCAGTGCCATCGTCTCGTCGTCGACGGGAGCGAGCGGCGCCGTCAGATCCCCGGCGACGCCCTGGGCCACGCTCTCGACCACCCGGGGCATCGGGGCCGTCGGCGGGTCCTGCCGGTGTGCCGCGTGCGGCCGCGCACCGCCGGAGGACTCGTACGGTCTCCCGCCGTGCAAGTCCTCGCGCTCGGGGCGCAGCGCGGTCACGCCGTGGCCCTGCCCACCACCGGGGCGAGCCCCACCGACCTCGCCACGGCGCCGTGGTCGCCGCACTCCCCCAGCCAGTTGGCCAGCATCAGGTGTCCATGCTCGGTCAGCACCGACTCGGGGTGGAACTGCACGCCCTCGACGGGGAGTTCCCGGTGGCGCAGGCCCATGATGATTCCGTCGTGCGTCCGGGCCGTCACCTCCAGTTCGGCCGGGACGGTCGCGGGCTCGGCGGCCAGGGAGTGGTAGCGGGTCGCCGTGAAGGGCGAGGGCAGGCCCGCGAAGACGCCCTTGCCCTCGTGCTCGACCAGCGAGGTCTTGCCATGCAGCAGCTCGGGCGCCCGGTCGACCACACCGCCGTACGCCACCTGCATCGACTGCATGCCGAGGCACACGCCGAAGACCGGCACCCCGGTCGAGGCGCAGTGCCGGACCATGTCCACGCACACGCCCGCCTCCTCCGGCTTCCCCGGGCCGGGCGAGAGCAGCACGCCGTCGAAGCCGTCCTGAGCGTGCGCCGTCGACACCTCGTCGTTGCGCAGCACCTCGCACTCGGCGCCCAGCTGATACAGGTACTGGACGAGGTTGAAGACGAAGCTGTCGTAGTTGTCGACGACGAGAATCCGCGCACTCACTGGTTGTCCACCGTCACATCGTTGAAGGGCAGCAGCGGCTCGGCCCACGGGAAGACGTACTGGAAGAGGACGTAGACCACGGCCAGGATCAGTGCGAGCGACAGGAGTGCCCTCACCCACGCGTTGCCCGGCAGATGCCGCCAGATCCAGCCGTACATGCCGTCCCTTCCGTATCCCCTACGGCACCAGACCCACGCCGTACGCCACCAGACTAGCGGCGCAGGGCCCCCGGTTCGCCTGCCTCCACAGGCTGTGTGGCATCCAGGTGCGCCCAGACGATCAGGCGGTGGCTGTGCCCCCATTCCGGATCGCACGTGGTGAGCGTCAGGTACCGGCCCGGACGCGTGTACCCGGACGTACGTGGGACAGGGTCGATCACCTCAACGTCGGCCGGCACGGTTTTGTAGGGCCCTTTGTCGATCCGATACGTGAACCAGGTCCTTCCGTCCGTGAGCACCACCGCGTCGCCCGGCCGCAGCTTCGGGAAGTCCTTGAACGGATCGCCGTAGGTCCGCCGGTGCCCGGCGACCGCGAAGTTGCCCTGCCGGCCGAGCTGGGCGGTGCCCCGGTAGTGGCCGAGGCCCTTGGCCAGCACATCCCGGCCGGTGCCCTCCAGCACCGGCTTGTTCCACGTGGAACCGAGCCGCGGAATGTACATGATCGCGAAGGGCCTGCCGGGGCGGTACGGCGCCGGCTTCGGAGCGCCCGCCGCGGCACCGCGGGCCCCTGCCGTGGTGGGCACGCCGCCCTTCGACCACTGCGCGTGCAACTGGTCGATCTGGTCGCTCATCGCGCCGTCGGCCCGCACGCCCGTCCAGAACAGCACGTAGCCGACGAAGAGCACGATCAGGGTGCCGAGGGTGATGCACAGCTCGCTGACGGTCCGGACGATCACGCGCACCGGCGGCTCCTGAGAAGGGACCTACTCCACGGGCTTCGCGTAGTGCAGATCCACTGTGCCGGAGTAGCCGGGAAGAGTCACCGTCCCGTCGTCGGTGACTTTCCAGCCGAGGCCGTAGACGTTCACGTAGACCATGTAGGTCTGGATCGCCTTGCTGTCCGCGAGCGCCTGCTTCAGCCGCTCCGGGTCCCCGACCGCCGTGATCTTGTACGGCGGTGAGTAGACGCGGCCCTGGAGGATCAGGGTGTTGCCGACGCAGCGCACCGCGCTCGTGGAGATCAGCCGCTGGTCCATGACCTTGATCCCCCGGGCGCCGCCCTGCCACAGCGCGTTCACCACGGCCTGGAGGTCCTGCTGGTGGATGACCAGGTAGTCGGGCTGCGGCTCGGGATAGCCGGGGAGCTTGGCGGTGGCGTTGGGCGGGGCGTCGTTGAGGGTGACGGTGATCGCCTTGCCCGTCAGCTTCTGCGTGCCCGCGCTCCTCTCCAGCCGGCCCAGCCTCTCGTCCTCGGCCTTGGTGCTGCCGTCGTCGCTCTCGGCGAGCGACTCCACGCTGTCGCGCAGCGTCGCGTTGGACTCGTCCAGCGCCTTGTTCTTGCGGCTGCGCTGCTGGATCAGGTCGGAGAGCTTCAGCAAGGAACCGTCCTGGCGGATGTCGGTGCCCTTGGCGGTGTTGAAGCTGGTGAAGAAGATCAGCCCGGCCAGGGCGAAGACGGCCGCCGTGAGCATCCGCACGGGCCGGAAACGCAGCCTGCGGACGGGACCGGAGCCCGTTGATCCCGTACCGGGGGAGTCGGCAGAATTGCTCAACGTACCCTTATCTCCTTCGGCGCCACGGAAGCACTACGCTAACGGACGCCCGGGGGAGCACACAGAGTCGTCATGTTGGCCCCTTGTACGCTGCCCCGAGCCCGACCAGTTACCTGCGCGGCCACGCAGCGCATCGACAGGAGAGACCCTCGTGCCGAAGTCACGTATCCGCAAGAAGGCCGACTACACGCCGCCGCCGGCGAAGCAGGCGCAGGCCATCAAGCTCACCAACAGCGCCTGGGTCGCGCCGGTCATGCTGGCCATGTTCCTGATCGGTCTGGCCTGGATCGTCGTCTTCTACGTGACCGACGGCTCCCTGCCGATCGACAGCCTGGACAACTGGAACATCGTGGTCGGCTTCGGCTTCATCGCCGCCGGATTCGGTGTCTCCACGCAGTGGAAGTAGCCGGGCCGGCCGACTGACCACAGCTCTGCCCAGGGCTGTTCGCTGAGTTATCCACAGCTGTTTTCCACAGTGGGGAAAAAGAAACGACGATCTGTGGATAACTCATCGGGCGTTGACGCCGGTATGACCGGCCGAGCGCCCGTCAGACACCCGTTCGCCCCCTGTCCGACCTGCTCCGACCTGCTCCGACCTGCGGAAACACATCCGAGCGACAGGGGGCACAGCTGTGCCCGCACAGCGTGCACAAGATCCGCCACACGCTGTGGACAACGGTTCGGTATCAGGTGAGCTGAGCGGTCCTGACCAGCACCAGCGCCACCGACAGAGCCAGAACGACGGCACAGGTGCCGTACTGCACCAGCGCCCGCTTCTCGCGCGGGGCGTGGACCATCGCGTACCCGGTGACGACACCGGCGACGAGACCGCCGATGTGGGCCTGCCACGAGATGCTTCCCCAGCCGAAGGTGATGATCAGGTTGATCACCAGCAGCGCGATGACCGGCCGCATGTCGTAGTTGAGCCGGCGCATCAGCACGGCGGTGGCGCCGAAGAGGCCGAAGATCGCGCCCGAGGCGCCGAGCGAGGCGGTGGCCGGGGCGGTGAGCAGATAGGTCAGCGCGCCGCCGGCCAGCCCGGAGACGAAGTAGACGGCCAGATAGCGGACCCGGCCGAGAGCCGCTTCGAGGGGACCGCCGATCCACCACAGGCTCAGCATGTTGAAGGCGATGTGCCAGTACTCCTGGTGCGAGAACATCGACGTCACGAAGCGGTACCACTCGCCGTCGGCGACGCCCGAGGTCGGCGCGAACGGTTTCGGGGGCCAGGCGCCGTAGAGCACCAGGTGGTCCAGGAGCGAGCTGTCGGCCTGGACCGCGATGAACACCGCGAGGTTGATCCCGATCAGGATCTTGGTGAGCAGGCGGGGGTCGGCCGCGACCGTGCCGCCGGCGACCGTGCGCGGCCGGGACGCCCCGGGCGCGGGTCCCGTGCCGGAGCCGCCGCGGACGCAGTCCGGGCACTGGAAACCGACCGAGGCGCTGACCATGCACTCCGGGCAGATGGGCCGGTCACAGCGGGTGCAGCGCACGCCGGTCTCGCGGTCCGGGTGCCGGTAGCACACGGGCACGCTCCGGGCGTCCTGCGCGCTCCCTGCGGCCTGGTCCATCAGATCCCCTTGCTCGTCGTCCGTCGGTCCGCGGCTGCCTGCCTGCGGCACCGTCCTGCCCGCACATCCTTACGGACGAGCGGGACGTTTGGTTCCCTTCCCGGTTTTCCGGCGCCGGGACTCAGCTCTCCCGCGTGTCCACGACCACCGTCTTCAGGACGACGTCGTCCAGCGGACGGTCGTTGCGCCCGGTCGGCACGCTCGCGATGGCGTCCACGACCTTCTGGCCCGCCGGGCCGGTGACCTCGCCGAAGATGGTGCGCTTGCCGTTCAGCCAGGTGCTCGGGGTGACGGTGATGAAGAACTGCGAGCCGTTGGTGCCCGGTCCGGCGTTGGCCATGGCCAGCACGTACGGGGTACCGAAGGAGAGGTCCGGGTGGATCTCGTCCTCGAACCCGTAGCCGGGGCCGCCGATGCCGTTCCCCAGCGGGTCACCGCCCTGGATCATGAAGCCGCTGATCACGGAGTGGAAGAGCGTGCCGTCGTAGAGCGGGGTTCTGCTTCTGCGGCCGGTGCCGGGGTGGGTCCACTCGCGTTCGCCGCGGGCCAGCTCGACGAAGTTTCTGACCGTGAGGGGCGCGTGCAGCGGGAAGAGCCGGACCTCGATGTCGCCGAGGGTGGTCTTGAAGGTGGCGTACAGCTGCTCGGCCACGGTCTGCCTTCCGTATTCGTCGTCGTCCGCCGCGACGCTTCGATCCTTGCACGCTCCCGCCCTCGCGTCGTCAGGCGGCCACGACTTCCGCCGGCAGGGCGGCGCGCGCCCGCGATTCGTGGCAGTGTCGACGACAAGCCCCTGTTGCCCTGAATGACGCCGAAGGGAGCGGTCGGCACCCATATGCCCGTCCGCGCATGCCGCACGGCGCGTCGGCAGGCATGATCCGTAAAAGGGTGGAAAGTCGAAATACCGTACGCCACCGAGGAGGAGGAACCCGTGACCCGCATCGACAGCGTGCGCGCCGCGACCGGCTCGGCGAAGGACAGCGTGCTGCACGCCGCGGAAGTGGTGGCGCCCTACGCCGACACGGCCAAGGAGCGTGCCTCGTATTACGCGCAGGAGGCACGCGTACGGCTGGCGCCCGTGGTGTCGCAGGCCGCAGAACAGGCCCGCGTGCAGTACGACGCCCGGCTCGCCCCGCGCCTGGAGCAGGCCCGCGCGCATGTGCCGCCGAAGGTCGACCTGGCCGCACAGGAGGCCGCCGTCCGTACCCGTAAGGCCGCCCGGCAGGCCGCCGAGTACTCGCGTCCGAAGATCGAGCAGGCTGTGGCCGCGACGGCGCCGGTGCGCGACGAGGCCGCCGCGCGCGGTGCCGCCGCTCTGGCCGCGCTGCGCGGTCAGGTCTCGGCGCAGCAGATCCAGAAGCTGGCCCGGCGCAACGCGCGGCGGTCCAAGGCCGGCCGTACCGTGAAGACGCTCGCGTTGCTGACCGTCGTGGCGGGCGGCGCCTTCGCGGCCTGGAAGTGGTGGGACAAGCAGGCCAACCCCGACTGGCTGGTCGAACCGCCCGCGGCGACGGAGGTGCCCGACGGGCCCCGGATCACCGCCGTGGACGGCACCGGCCCCTCGGGGCTGGATCCCGAGGTCCAGGCGAAGCAGGCGGAGGAGGACGCGGCCGACGGCGACGATCAGCCGTAGGCCGGCCCCGGCAGCTGCCGTCGAGCCCCCTTCCGCCGCGTTCCACGGGCGGCAGGGGGCTCGTCGGTCAGTACTGGGTGTCGAGGTCCGTTCCCTTGGGTGCCCGCCAGCAGCCGGAGACGACGTTGACGAGGATCTTCGGGTCCTTCTCGGGGCCGGCCGTCTCGCTGGACACCCAGAGTTCGGCGTTCACGGAGAAGGGCTCGTTCCCCGAGTCCGCCGTCATTTCGAGCGTCCGGTCCTTGCTCTTGTTCGGACCGTACTGGACGATCTTCCAGCCCTTGCCGGGGAGACCTTCCCTCAGCCGCTGGAATCCCGCCTTCAGCTCGTCCTCGGAGACACCGTAGACGGACCAGGGATGCACGGTCTTGTAGAGATGCTCGGGGTCCTCGTCGCAGGTCGCGATACGGGGACCCGGCTGGGTCACCTTCCCGGCCCGGATGCCGATCAGTTCGTAGATCTGGCTCGACACGGCCTTCGCCTTTTCCCTGGCCTTGTCCACGTCGAGAGTGGTGGCCTTCGATCCGCCGGTCTCCTGCCCCGGCACGGACGTTTCCTTGTGATCCACGGTGTTTGAACACCCCGTTCCGGTGAGCGTGAGGACGACGCCGGCGACGGCGATGCCGAGCCGGTAAACCCTTGGGTGATCACGAAGAGCGCGGGTCAATTGTCCTCCTGGACCTTGTCGTAGCGACCGGCCACCACCGCCGCCTGGTTCTTGAGGCTCTGCGATCCCTCGTCCCAGTACCCGCTGTGACCACCGGTGTCCACGTCCATCCTGTGGGCTCCGAACGCCTCGTCGGACGGGATGGTGTGGATGTATCCCGCGTCGTAGGGCACGCCGTGGTAGTACTGCACCCCCCACTTCCAGCCCCCGAGGAAGTCCCGGCCGATGTACGGCACCGGGTCGGAGCCGGCGGCTTCGGACCACACGTGGTCCTTGCCCACGTCCAGGTCGCCCGCGTCGCCGACCAGCATGCCGGGGCTGCCCGCGACGACGATGTCGTCGGCCGCTATCCGGTGCTCCTTGGCGGCCACACCGATCACCGTCGTGCCGTAGCTGTGCCCGATCACCGTGGTGTGGCTCACGTCCGGACCGCCCTGGGCGGTCTGCAGTCCGTCCAGGAAGTTGTTGAGGATGGGCGCCCCGTCGTAGGCATAGCCCGGTCGCGGGGAGTCGGTCACGATGTTCTGCGGGGCGTCGTAGCCGATCCAGGTGATGGTCGAGGTCGACTTGCCGGAGGCCATGGCGTTGGCTTCCGTCCACACGTTTGTCATGCGCTTGATGTCACCGCTCGCCCCCTCCAGCTTCGATGTCGTGCCCGGCACGTACACCGCCGTGTTGTCGGCCGTGTCCGGGTTGCCGGTGGCCAGGATCACGTGGCCGTTGCCCTTGAGGTCGAAGCCGAGCAGGTAGGCCGGGGGCAGGTCGTCGATGCCGGTCTGGTCGAAGCGGGCCCGGATGGCGTCCATGCCCTTGCGCTGGGCCGTGAGCCGGCTGCCGCCCATGGCGTCCCACACCGTCCACTCGGGGTTGCGGGTGACGCCGGCCGCCGTGACGATCGTCTTGGGCGGCTCCGGACCCAGCGCGTCGAGGTCGTGCTGCACCTGGGCGTACGTCTCGTCCAGCACCGTCCGGTTCGCCGAGTCGCGGACCGTGCTGGGTATGCCGTCGAGCGCGCCGATCTCCGCGGGATACAGCGTCTGGTACTCCTCGCGCTGCTCCTGGGTGAGGCCCTCCCACCACTTCCTGTTCTCGGCGGGGGACTTGCCGTGCGGGATGTGCTCCTTGCCGAGGTACTTGCCGGTCGCCTTCCCGACCTCGCCCATGTCGCGGGCCTCGTCGATGAGCATGTCGTCGGTGACGTCCAGGCCGTCCGGCGACTTCAGCCGGCGCAGGATGCCGGCGTACCGGTTGTCGATCTCGACGGCGTTCTTCACCGCCTGCCCGATGCGTTCGGCTATGTCCTCGGCCTTGCCCTTGTTGGGGTCGCCCTGTGCTTCGCCCGCGCCGGGCAGGAAGGGCACCGGGGCGCCCGGCTTGGCGACCCCGTTGCCGGCCGACGTAGCGGGGGCCAGGGGGACCTGCGTGCTGTGCGGATACTCGACCGAGCCGTCCTCGTGGACCGTGAACTTGAGGTCCGCGGCGTCCTGGAGGGCTTGCTTCAACTTCTTCTGCTCTGCGGACAGTTCAGAGGCGAGGCTGTTGAGGGTCGTGCGGACGAGGCCGCACTCGCCGTGCAGGTACTGGTAGTTGCGGCCGAGCCGCGTCATGTCCCGCTGGGCGGCGTTCTTCGCCTCGCCCTTCTGCGTGGTGTGGATCGGGGCCGCCATGTCCTGGTCGACCCGGATGCGCGCGGCGTCGGCCCGGTTGCTGACCTTGCCCCAGCCGTCGGCCGCGTCCTCGTACTCGGTGAACTTCGCGTCACGCAACTGCTGCCAGGTGGGCATCGCTCACCTCACCGGGCCCAGTCGGGCTTGTGGGGGACGTGCACGCCGTCGACCTTGCCCGCGACGGCGGGGTCGATCTCGCCGAAGTCGCGGCCGGTCTTGGCGAGCGCGCCGTGCAGCCGGCCGCACTCGTCGCGCACCGAGGTCAGCCGCTTCTCCCAGGTGGGCAGGATCTCGTTCAGCGCGGTGGTGCTGGTGAAGCCCTCGGTCCCGCCCTTGACCCCTTCGTGGGCCGTCTTCAGGTCGGTGAGCGCCGAGTTCGTGGCGGTCCGCAGGTCTTCCGCCACTCCCGACGCCTTCGTCCACGGCCCCTTCGAGGCCTTCAGGTCGGGACCCGACCCGCCGCCTCCGGGGTCGGCCAGGTGGTCGATCTGCATCCGCTGGGCCGCACCCGTCTTGAGCTGCTCCCACTCGTCCCACGCCATCAGTGTGTGTCCTCCCCCTGGTGGTGACGGTGCTGCGATGTGCGCCATGACGAACCGTGCCATTGCGATGGCACAGCTTATAGATGTGGTTCCGGAGGTACCTGAGTACGGGTACTCACTGCTGGTGCAAACCCTGTGCGAGTCCTGCGACCAGGGCTTCATCTGATCCCCGCAAGCGTCGGGCGGCGTAGGCCCGACGCTTGCGTCACTTGGGGTCGCGGTCGAACAGCGACGTGGACCAGACGTAGCCGAGCGCGGCCAGTCCCAGGCACCAGCCCACGGCCAGCCACCCGTTGTGGCCGATCTCGGTGCCGAGCAGCAGCCCGCGCAGCGTCTCGATGGCCGGGGTGAACGGCTGGTACTCGGCGATCGGCCGGAACCAGCCCGGCATCGCGTCGACCGGCACGAAGGCGCTGGACAGGAGCGGCAGGACCACCAGCGGCAGGGCGTTGTTGCTCGCCGCCTCGGCGTTCGGGGAGGAGAGGCCCATCCCGACGGCGATCCAGGTGAGTGCCAGGGCGACCAGCGCCAACAGCCCCACGGCCAGGAGCCACTCCACGACGGTGGCATCCGTGGCCCGGAATCCGATGGCCACCGCGACGGCGCCGACGAGGACCACGCTCATCACGCACTGGAGCACGCTGCCGATGACGTGCCCGATGAGCACGGAGCCGCGGTGGATCGCCATCGTGCGGAAACGGGCGATGATGCCCTCGGTC